>JBKPOZ010000145.1:0-8941 GCA_046733355.1 Pseudomonadota bacterium
AGAGAACGAATAGAACAGTTGAGCTTGGTCATGATTGAGCCGCCCCATCATCGTCCGTCTCCACAGCGAATCGCTTCAGAGCAAGCGAATCACCGTTCGCGGAAGCCATCAACGACTTTTGCAACAAAATCGGCACATTGCTTCCGGTGGCGAGGCGATGCGCCTCGCCGAGATGCAATTTGCCGATCACGTATTGCTCCGCCTCGCCGGTCTTGCTGCGCGGTGGCAGGCTCGTCACCTGTTGCAGCTTGAACACGTAATTGGGTTGCGCGACGCCGATCTTTTCCGCTTCCAGCGCGCGCACCACATCCGCGACCGGCCGGCCGGGCGCGGCGCGGAAATGGACCAACGTGCCGCCGGTGAGACCCACGTTCTGCGAGGCGAGGCGCGTGAGGCCGAGCCTGCGCGACGTATCCTCGAGTTTTTGCGCGGAAACGGCGGGGCTCACGTGCAGCACGAGCTCGTTCGGCACGAAGCGGTGTTCGCCCGCGGGCGGCACCCCGGTAAAGCCGGGCTGGCCCGGCATCGGGTGCTGCGGCACGCGCTTGCGCACCGCGGCAATGGCGGCCCGGTGCTCGACGCGCGCCTTCTCATGCTCGACCGCGCTGAGTTTCGGCGCTGATTGGTGCGGCCGGGCAGCCGGTAATGTGCTGTGCGCGCTTCTGGCCGCAAGCCTTGGCGCCGAGCGCGGCGGATCGCGCGCAATCGCATCGCCGGCGAGCGCGAGCGCAACGGCGAAAATGGCGGCAATGCTCGAAAGAGCCCGTCCCGACATGGCGCTTCCCTGCCGCTTTGCTAGGACACGATTGCGCCTGTTTTGCGTCCGCCGACCGGGCCAGGGCGCTTTGAAACACGACCGCTGGAACACAGAGATGAAGCTCGGAAATTCAACCGGCGCCGTCCTTTGGCAGGTGGACGACCGCGGCGTTGCGCAAGTCATTCTCAACCGGCCGGAGGTCAACAATGCCTATGACGGCGCATTGATCGGGGGACTGCTTGCCGCCCTCGATGCGCTGGCGGTTGCGCCCGGCGTGCGCGCCGTTGTCGTACGCGGCAACGGACGGCACTTTCAGGCGGGTGCCGACCTCAAATGGATGGAAGGAGTTCGGCGCTCCTCGCGCGAGGAGAACGTTCGCGTGTCGCGCATGACCGCACAGGCGGTGCAGCGGCTCAACACCGCGCCGGTGCCGACGATTGCGCTGGTGCAAGGCGGCTGCTTCGGCGGCGGCACCGGAATCGTCGCCGCCTGCGACATCGTCATCGCGGCCGACAACGCGATCTTTTCCATATCCGAAGTGCGCTGGGGGCTCGTGGCTGCGATCATCATTCCGCAGCTCAACGATGCGATCGGTGCCCGCCAGGTGCGCCGCTATGCGCTCACCGGCGAGCGGTTCGACGCGCAGGAGGCGCGCCGCATCGGGCTTGTGCACGAGATGGTGCCGCTGGCCGAGCTGGAGCAGGCGGGCGCCCGCATGATCGATGCGCTGCTCGCGGGCGCACCCGAGGCAATCGCGCACACCAAATCTTTTGCGATCGAGTCGGCGTGGGGCAATATCGCGCCGTCTCAGTTCGAGAGGCTCGTCGCGCTGCATGCGCAAAAGCGGCAATCGGCCGAAGCTGCCGAGGGCCTGGCTGCGTTTGCGGGCAAGCGGCCCTCATCATGGCAGAGGAGTTGAGCGTTCGCGCTCAGGCGTCGTCGAGTTTTTCCACGTAGCGCAGCCCCGCCTTCTCGAGCGCAGGGCGCATATTATAGAGGTCGAGTCCGGCGACGCCCGCCGCGAGCTTCTGCCGCTTTCCGTCTTCGTTGGCCTGGCGCTCCTCTGCCGCGCGAAGGGTATCTGCAATATCGGCCGAGGGGACCACGACGACGCCGTCGTCGTCGGCGACAATGATGTCGCCCGGACGCACCGCGACGCCCGCGCATACGATCGGAACGTTCACGCTGCCGAGCGTTGATTTCACCGTGCCCTTTGCGGAGATGGCGCGCGACCAGACCGGGAAGCGCATTTCCTGCAGCTCCGCCACGTCGCGGCATCCGGCGTCAAGGACCAGGCCGCGCACGCCGCGCGCCTTGAGCGAGGTGGCCAGAAGCTCGCCGAACATGGCGTCCGTGTTGTCGGTGGTGCAGCCGACAACGAGCACGTCGCCGGCGCGGCACTGCTCGGCCGCAACGTGGATCATCCAGTTGTCCCCCGGTTGCGCCAGTGCGGTGACCACGGTGCCGGCGATGCGCGCGCCCGGCCATATCGGACGCATGTACGTTTTCATCAGATTGGGCGCGCGGCCGGACGCTTCGTGCGTGGTCGCAACGCCCAGTTTGATGAAGCGATCCACGATTTTGAGATCGACGCGCGGATTGCTCGTCACAACGACAGTTTTCATTAGACGTGCTCCTTTAGCTCATGTGACCTCGGTCATGCGCGGCCTCGTCCCGCGCATCCACGTCTTTTTCAAAATAAGCGTGGATGGCCGGAACAAGTCCGGCCATGACGCCAAGGGTGGATCAAGACGCAATGCGTTTTTCCGAGGGTCCGCGTTTGAGCGCCTTATCGAGCCGCGGGTAGACGCGGCGCGCATTGCCCTCGTAGACTTTTTGCCGATCCTGCGCCGATAAGTTCTTCGTCGCCTCGATGTAGCGCTTGGTATCGTCGTAGTTGTGCCCGGTCTCGGGATCGATGCCGCGCACGGCGCCAATCATCTCGCTGGCGAAGAGGATGTTATCCACCGGAATGACCCTGGTGAGGAGGTCAATGCCGGGCTGGTGATAGACGCAGGTATCGAAATACACATTCTTCAGCAGATGCTCGCGTAGCAGCGGTTTCTTCAGCTCCTGCGCAAGGCCGCGATACCGCCCCCAATGATACGGCGCAGCACCGCCGCCATGGGGAATGATGAACCGCAATTGCGGAAAATCCCGGAACAGATCGCCCTGGATCAGCTGCATCACCGCCGTCGTATCCGCATTGATGTAATGAGCGCCGGTGGTGTGAAAAGCCGGATTGCAGCTCGTCGACACATGGATCATGGCAGGGATGTCGAACTCGACCATCTTCTCGTAAATCGGATACCACTGGCGGTCGGTAAGCGGGGGGCTGTTCCAATGTCCGCCGGATGGATCCGGATTGAGATTGATGGCGACGAAGCCATACTCCTTGACGCACCGCTCCAGCTCGGGAATGCAGGTCCTGGGATCGACACCCGGGCTCTGCGGCAGCATGGCAGCGCCGATGAAAATTTTCGGAAATATTTGCGAGACCCGGTAGCAGAGCTCGTTGCATATCGCCGCCCAGGTGGATGAGACCGCGAAGTCGCCGATGTGATGCGCCATGAAGCTCGCACGCGGGCTGAAGATGGTCAGATCGCTGCCGCGCTCCTGCATCAGCTTAAACTGGTTCTTCTCGATCGACTCGCGCAGCTCGTCATCGCTGATCTTGAGCTCGGAGACTTTTGGTACGGCAGAGGGATCCTTGATCCCGGCGATCTGCCGGTTGCGCCAGTCCTCGAGCGCCTTCGGCGCAGTGGTGTAATGGCCGTGACAGTCGATGATCATCAGGAGAGCTCTCCGACGCGTTCACATTGCATATCGAGGCTACGCTTAGTGAAGGCTCGCCCAAAGTGGTTTTTGCGCATGACGCGGCTGCGCGATGCGATCATCCCGGAGCTGAATAAAGCACTATTCTGTGATCGGCGTCACCGCTTTCGAATGAGGCGGCCTTAAAAGCGCGTCATCGAACACGCGAAAGGATACGGCAATGAAGATCAAGCATCTCGTTCTTGCGGCGGCGGCAGTCCTTGCGACGCCTGTAGCCGCGCATGCGCAACTGGTGGAGAAGGCCTTCGCCAAGGCGGCGGTGGCGGGACGCACCTCGACGCTCGACGCCTATTATGGCGTAAAGCTCGACTGCGCGCCGATCGAATGGATCGATGTACGGGTCGTCGAGCCGCCGCAGAATGGCAAAGCGGTGGTGAGCAAGGGCACGGTGGTGATGTATTATGCCGAGACGAATCCGCGCAAGAGTTGCAACGGCAAGCCGATCGAGGCAATGCGCTTGCTGTACTCGCCCAACGAGGGCGCACAGGGCGACGACCGGATCGTCATCGAGATCGTCAACAGCTCCGGGCAGAACCTGAAATACACCTACGACATCACCGTGAAGTAGCTTCTAGCGCGACGCCTCGAAAAGATGCCCCCAAACGAAAACGCCCGCTGCAGCGCTTTCTGCGCGGGGGCGACGATGTGCGCGACGAAGTCGCTCGACGAGGGTTCGCTGAAGGTGAGCTGGTGCGATTGAAGGCGCGATTTGCTTTGGCAAGCAGCCCATAATTAATAACGGATGGGATGCAAGCCTTTTGATAGCGCGCGGATGAGGAAGCGGCGAATGACGATCAATGAACGGCAGGTGTCTGTCCAGCCTGTCCTGGGCCGCTGGACCAGGGCCGATCAAATGCGAATCGCAGCGTACCTCAAGACACGGCAATGGCAGACATATCAACCTGGCAAAGGGCCCTTTCGCGAGTGGGGATCGGAAAGCAGACTGAGAGTGCATCCGAACCAGCTCAAGCGCCGGCAGCCGACCCGAAAATTAACAACGGATTCAGCATGTTCGGCAGAATGAAAATTTTCTTAGTGGAGGCTGGAACGCCAATTGGGGTCTGCTGATTGGTTGCGCGGCCGTGAATTGACTGGGGCTCCCGCACTCCTTGGCGGGACGTGAATTGAGGGGGATCAAGCAATGGCGCTGGTTTTCATTCGCTCGGGGTACATTCCCGCGACCATCCCGCATGCACCGGCAGAACACTCAGCTACCGACGAGATGATTGTCGAGCGGATCGCGGAAGGCGACCAGCTCGCCATGCGCACGCTATTCGCGCGGCACCAGACCCGTATTTATCGTTTCGTTCTACGTCTGCTGAAGGACGAGGCTGCCGCCGAAGACGTCGTGAGTGAAGTGTTCCTGGACGTCTGGCGCCAAGCCGGCAGATTCGAAAGACGCTCGACTGTCTCCACCTGGCTCTTGTCGATGGCGCGTTTCAAAGCGATCTCGGCAATGCGGCGTCGGCAGACCGTCGAACTCGACCCCGATACGATGGCTGAGATTCCGGATCTGGCAGACGATCCCGAGACGAGCCTTGCCCAGAAAAGCGATGCTGCCTTGCTGCGCAAGGGTCTGGCGCAGTTGTCAGCGAGCCATGCTGAAGTGCTCGATCTTATCTATTATCACGGCAAATCGGTCTCTGAAGTCGCGGACATTCTGGGAATTCCAGAGGCGACAGTGAAGACGCGCATGTTCTATGCCCGTAAGAACCTGGCTGAAATCATGCAGGGCGCATCCGCTCTTCGGCATTAGCAGCGAGAAATAACAGTGCGAGCGGATCGCTTTTCCTTGCTCGCGACCGCCCCTATGGCTGTCGCTGCTGAGGAGCTGAAATTTTGGTGAGAGTCTTTCTGACGGATGAAACTCAAGTTAGCGCGACGATTTCGCACGCGAGGCCTTCGAGGCGCCAGTTAAAAACGATTGTGCCTTTCAGTTGGTCGCGAACCATGGCCTCCATCAATTGAGTGCCAAAGCCTTCGCGCGTGGGCGGCTTGACCTGCGGGCCGCCTGTTTCGTCCATCGGAGGACAATTTGATTATCTCCAGTCCGAGACCACTCGACATGAACACGGCCCTCCGGTGCGGACAGTGCTCCATATTTGGCGGCATTGGTGACCAGCTCAAGCGGCGTCATCGCAAGTGCCTGAGCGGTGTTCGGCTCCAACATGAAGGACGGCCCTTCAATGCGGCACGGTGTCAAGCCACCCTGACAAAAAGGGGAAAGTTCTTGCGTGATTATAGTACGCAAGTCGGCTCCATTCCAACGCGACTTCGCGAATAGCTCAGCGACATTTGCAAGGGCTTGTATTCTTCCTTCAATTGCTCGTTTCAGTTCGTGCGTCGTATCAGCGTGAGAAAGTTGCACGGTCGCCAGCACGATTGACAACATGTTCTTAGCGCGGTGTTCTGCTTCGCGAGCCAAAATGAGCAATTGCGCCTCTCTGCGCTTGCGCTCCGTAATGCCGCGAGCGATTTTGGACGCACCGATGACTTGACCTCGACTATTTCTGACCGGAGAAACTGTGAGCGAGATATCAATTAGGGCTCCCATGCTTGCGCTGTCTGACCGTTTCGTAGTGTTCTACTCGTTGTCCGCGCCGGACGCGTTCAAGGATCATCGGCTCCTCATCTTGTCGGTCTGACGGAATGAGCATGGTGATTGGCTTGCCGACCGCCTCTGCGGACGTGTAGCCGAAAATGACTCGTGATGGTGCCGTTAAGGTCTTTGCCTATGATTGCATCGTCAGAGTACTCGACCATAGCAGCAAGGTATTGCGTTATCTCGTCGGTGCGTTCACGCACCAGCGGTTCAAGTTCAAAGTCGTTTTCGGGTAGTCGGGTCATAGACTCGAACGCCCGTTCTCTTGCTCCCACTCCCCTTTTCTCGACTGTCGGTGAATTGGCGGATATTCGCGGACGCGAACCGACTAAGATAGCCGCTAATCGCTGTTGCACTAATACAACTCTAGCAGCCGGATGCTAGTTCCGCGCGGTTAAGTCTCCGCGCTTGTCAGGAGTTTAGCGACGGTCGCGAGTAGCTGGTCTTTCGTGTATGGCTTGGGCAAGAAATCGCTGGGCTGCACAAACAGGGCGCGCATTCCGTCCGTAACAGCGCGCCCGCTGGTGTAGAGTACCGGCAAGCCATCACGCGCCTTCTTCATTTCTTGCGCGACCACAAGCCCGCCCTCAGACTGGTCCCCAAGTCCAAGATCAGTAAAGAGAAGATCGATGCGTTCCTTCGACTCGGCGAACGCCATTGCCTCTGTAACAGTGCTCGCAGAAAGCGTCTCGTACTCAGCTTCTAAAATTGACTCGGCGAGAACCAGAACTTGCGCCTCATCTTCGACGATGAGAACTCTCGCCATGTCGAGCCCCTACGCTGGAACGAGGGGCGTGTCTGAGGGAATGAGAGACCCAATCATTTGCAGCAATGCAATCACGAGCAAGGAAATCGGAAAGTTCGATGCGCGAGGTTTGCCCGCCGGACGGAATGTTGGCCTGATGCAGCACGAATACATAGCCCGATGCGTCTCGGCAGAGATGCCAACAGTCGCCGTTTGGGCTGATATAGAGTTCTTTCGTGGCGAGATCGTTCATGATCGGGGCCTCGAAGCACGGATGAGAGCGGCACGCTCACCGAATGCGGGCGCGCCGCTCAATCATCCTTCGCCCTCGCCCCTGACGAGTTGCGCCAGCAAACTAGCCAGAGGTTCGGGGACGAATTGAGGCAGCTCGTATTGGGCCTTCAAGGCGCGGCCAATGGATGCTTGAATTTCCTGGGTGGGTCTTGGCCGTTCCCACGCACCGCTAAAAGTTCCAGTCGTGAAAGTTCCGTTTGTGTGCGCGTGGACTCCCATGGGACCGTCCCCTGATCGGCCTATGCCCTCCTCCCAATGTCGTGTAACCCACGTAGCGCATTCTCGTTCCCAAAGCTGAATGAAAATTCAGTCAGCTGGAACAAGGCCACTAGGTTGCTGGATCTTTGTGTGCGGGCGGCTCAAAAGAGCAACCCCGGCCGTGAGACCGGGGCACTCTTCCCTCCCTAACTTGGCTCTGGCGGGGGGCTGCTGGGTCACTCAGCGGTTTGATTTCGAAACGTCCCCTCGCATATCGCGAAATTCCTTAGGTCCCCTAAGAAGTCGCCGCTTTCGTATTTTACGCTCCTCATCCGACGTTGATGGGTCGCTAAGTTTGTCGAGTTCCTGTGCTGCTAAGTCGAGTGCCTTGGATGCGGCTTCAAGATTTCGCCGGCGTAATGGCTGTGATGCCGCCAATCCAAGCTCGAGAAGCCGGCGAATTGCTTCTGAGCGCGAAGTGACGCCATTCGCTTCGCCCACTTGTCGATTGCAGCAGTTAACTTGGGCGCCAATCGAATGGCTGAAAATGGTTCTTGTTCTCCGGGGGCACGATGTTTTTTGTCTTCTATTGGCTTGGCGGGGCGTTTTTTCATAGCTCCGGGTCCACCTTTTTGACCTCGCCCGCTGACAGCCGACTAGCGCGAAGCAATTCTTTCGATGCTCGCCCTATGCATTCCACACTCGCATCTGCTCCGACTTGCGCTTTCATCATAGCCGACGCCTTGGCGGCGTTTTCCTCGGCCACGACGTACGTGGCGTAAGGTCCCCCGAGTGTGTACGTGACCCTCACAATGCGTCCGTATTGCATTAATCAGAGTATGCCCGCGTCACTCGCTGATTGGTAGCCGGCCGTTGTCAATAGGAGCGGATACAAACCGATCCACCTATCAGCGTCCAAAAGGACTCACATTGGACTCAAGAACTTCCCGGATTGACAATATCGGACCTGCGGCGTGGCATGTGCGATCACGACTCAGTATGTTGAAACCGCAAGCGGCGAGGGTTGGTTCCGCGAACAATTGCGCGCTCTTCGGCATTGTAGTTCCAATGGACCAGCAAGAGGACAAGCGCCGCTCTCGCCTTCGAGAATTGTTCGGTGAGTGGCTTCGAGCGATAATGTTGTTGCCAAAGCGAATGCGCTGGCCAAGTCCTCGCGCCGGCTAATCAGGCCAACGAAGCAGCGCCCACCCGAATTGCGCGGCCTGTATGGCGATGATTCGGACTAACGGCCATTAGAGGCCGACCCAGGGTGGTGAAATCTTGAAGTATTTTCTCGTCAGTCCAAGCAAAAGAAAAGTCCCCCACTCGCGCCCGGTGAGGTGCTTGGGTGATCAGGCCAATGACCGCTCCTGGCAGATTTTGTTGCAAAACTCGGCCGTGCGGTGCGCGCCAGCTCGCGTGGGTATCGACGCGCTTATTGAGTATTTCCTCCCGTTTGGAGGGTGACTTTTAAGCCACGCCACCACTTAGCGAGGGCAGCTGGAACTCT
>JBKPOZ010000146.1:0-7959 GCA_046733355.1 Pseudomonadota bacterium
ATCGCGTGCGTCCCGGTGGACCTCCGGGTCTCTGAATGCCGTCGACAGCCGCTAATACGTTGCAAAGAAAAGCCGCCGGTGGTGAGCCGAGCGGCTAAGTCTAGGGAGGAAGCACCACCCATGTTCGGTGGCGGACTCTAAATACTACGATTCGCCCGAAAATCCGAAACGGTGCGGCAGCCCCCCCGAAAGGGGCCAGTGCATGGGGCACTGGAGCCCTTGAGGCTAGTTCCGCGTACCGCCCTTATTCGTCATCAGCCGCCGTAAAGAAGCACGATGCGGCCGCAATTACGTCTTCAAGCCATTCGATGATTAGCCTGGGCACGCAGGGGATGGGGACGTGCGACAACGAAGCCTCGGCACTTAGTGCCGGGGCTTTGGCTATCTCACAGACCTGGCGGATAAATCGAAGCCCCGGCTACTTTACGCTGCCGGGGCTCCTTCATGTCGCGTATCGCAGGGGGGCTGGGAGTGACGCGACACTGAGCGCTATCTAGCGAGCGAATTCCGCCGGGCAAGCGGCCGCCCCACGCTGCGGCGGTCACGCTTGCGCCCTCGAAAGGGCGGCTACCTCCAAGCCTCGAAATGGTAGCCTGTGAGACGTTGTAGCTTCGAGCAACATCAGCCTGTGACTGACCTTCCACGAGTCGCTGGATAGCCTCTTGCCGCTGATGGGCTGTGAGGACCGGGGGTCGACCAAATTTCACCCCACGAGCTTTCGCACGGCTTCTGCCATCACTTGTGCGGGCTAGGATCAGCTCTCTCTCAAACTCAGCCAGCCCTCCGAGCACGGTGAGCATCAAACGGCCGTGCGGGGTTGTGGTGTCGGCCCAAGCATCGCCCAATGACTTGAAGCCAGCGCCGGCCTTGGTCACCGCATCGAGGATATTGAGCAGATCACGCGTGCTCCTAGCCAAACGGTCTAGCCGCGTCACCATGAGCACGTCGCCTTCTTCGAGGCGCTTGAGCATTTTGGCCAGCTCGGGCCGATCCGTCTTGGCTCCGCTGACCTTCTCGCTATGCTAAGCTTTTGGCGATCTCAGCCGAAACTAACCTTGGATTGTCTCTGACAGCCCTCTGGCGACGTCGTGGAGACGATTACGCGAGCAATCCAATCAGGAGCACCTACGGCACGAAATCGCAAGACTGGGCTGGCTCACGCCGAAGGTGCTCTCAAGGATGCTTCTCAAGGAACTTTGGGAAACTCATCGTGGCCAATCCTGCTTACCCTGCGCTTACCGCGTTTTGCCCATCTACTTAGCTGCCCACCCTAATACATTGATCTAGTTGGCGCGCTCGGCAGGATTCGAACCTGCGGCCCCCAGATTCGAAGTCTGGTGCTCTATCCAGCTGAGCTACGAGCGCTAAATGGCGCCGGGTGCATGTAGAGCTTAGCACGTCGAAACGGGAGCGCATGCGCCAATTGCGCGCGTCGCTTGTGCGTACTTTGCCAACCTGCGGAGTGCCGCGACCGCCGCTAACCGCGCGTTCATGGGGTCGCGCCTATAATGCGGCTGCGCAGATGAGGAGCGCGTGGCTTACCCATGACCATCCTGGTTACCGGCGGCGCCGGCTATATCGGAAGCCACATGGTGCATGCGCTCGCGGACGCCGGCGAGCGCAGCGTGGTTCTCGACAATCTCTCGACCGGTTTCGACTCGGGGGTGCCGAAAGGCACGCCCCTCGTACGCGCCGAGAGCGGCGATCAGCAACGCGTCGCAGCGCTCATCGCAGAATATGGCATCGACACCATCATCCACTTTGCCGCATCACTCCTCGTGCCCGACTCGGTGCGCGATCCCCTGGGCTACTACCGCAACAACACCGTCAACTCGCGCGCGCTCATCGAGACGGCCATCAAGCACGGCGTGCGCAATTTCATTTTCTCCTCGACCGCCGCCGTCTACGGCAACCCCGAACGCGTGCCCGTGCGCGAGGATGACGCAACGGTCCCGATCTCGCCTTATGGCTGGTCGAAGCTGATGACGGAAATCATGCTGCGCGACGCAGCGGCAGCGCATCCGCTGCGCTACGTCATCCTGCGCTATTTCAATGTCGCGGGTGCCGACCCGCAGGGCCGCACCGGCCAGGCCACGAAAGCCGCCACGCATCTGATCAAGGTCGCGGTGGAGACGGCGCTTGGCGTGCGCCCGGGCATGCAGGTATTCGGCACCGACTATCCCACACGCGACGGCACCTGTATCCGCGACTATATCCATGTCTGCGACCTCGTGCGCGCGCACGCCGACGCGCTCGCCTATCTGCGCTCGGGCGGCGCTTCGCTGACACTCAACTGCGGCTATGGCCGCGGCTTTTCCGTGCGCGAAGTGATCGATACGGTCAAACGCGTCTCCGGCATCGATTTCAGGGTCGAGGAGACGGGGCGACGCCCGGGCGATCCGGCGCAGATCGTTGCCAGTGCCGAGCGCGCACGGGCGCTGCTCAAATGGGAGCCGCAATTCGACGATCTCGACACCATCGTGCGCCATGCGCTCTCCTGGGAGAAACAGCTCAACCCGCGCGCAAGGTGAGCAATGCCCGTGTCAACTGCTTCTCCCCCCTTGAAAACGGGCCCCGGCTGGGCAACAACTTTTAGCTCGCTATCGCAGGGAATCCGCCTCGGCCCCTTGAGCCGTGGTTTCACCGCGCCTCGGCCTCGAGGCGCCCGAGCCTGACCTTCGCTTTTGGGGCGGCATGCAGGTTTCCTTTCTTCGCAAGCTTTTCGCCGACCCGAACGGCGCCCCCGCCCTGGTGCGGCGACTCCTCGTCGAGCAGGCGGCAGGTCAATGGCGCCGCTACATGTTCGCGCTGTCGATGATGGTCATTGCCGCGGCGAGCACCTCGCTCGGCGCCTACCTGATCGGCGATGTCATCAATCAGGCGTATGTGCACAAGAACCTGCCGGGCATCATTGCGCTCGCGCTGGTCACCGCGGTCATTTTTTTCGTCAAGGGGCTTTCCACCTACGGCCAGGCGATTTCGCTGGCGCGCATCGGCAACCGCATCATCGCCGAGAACCAGCGGCGCCTGTTCGCGCAGATGCTCAAGCAGAACGTCGGCTTCTTTTCCGACCGCCACAGCTCGGAATTCATCGCGCGGCTCACCACCGGCGCCACCGCTGCAAGCGCCGTGCTCAACCTGCTGATCACGGCGCTCGGGCGCGATCTGCTTTCGCTCATTGGCCTCGCGATCGTGATGGCGGTGCAGGACCCGGTGATGTCGCTCTTCAGCATCATCGTGGTGCCGCCGGCGATGCTGGTGCTGCGCCGGCTCATTCATCGCATCAAGGCGATTGCCCACCAGCAGTTCACCGGCAACACGCGCATACTCGAAACCCTGCAGGAGGCGGTGCAGGGCATTCGCATCGTGAAGGCCTACACGCTGGAAGATGCCATGCGCGCGCGCTTCGATGCGCACGTCGCCGAGCTCGAACACGAGTCCAACAAATGGGCGCGCGTCGCCTTCCGCTCAGGGCCGCTGATGGAAAGCCTGGGCGGCTTCGCCATCGCCATTGCGCTCGTCTATGGCGGCTATCGGGTGATCGCGCACGGAGCTACGCCCGGCCAATTCTTCTCGTTCCTCGCCGCATTCATGCTTGCCTACGAGCCGGCCAAGCGGCTCGCGCGCCTCAACATGGATCTCAACAGCGGCCTGGTCGGGGTGCGCATCCTGTTCGACACCATCGACCATCCGCCCTCGGAACAGCCCGACCTGCAAAAGCCGCCGTTGCGGCTTTCCCGCGCGGCGCTCGAGTTCGCCAATGTGCATTTTGCCTACCGGCCCGGCGAGAAAGTCATTCGCAATCTCTCCTTCCGGGCTGAGCCGGCCTCGACGACGGCGCTTGTCGGCCCCTCGGGAGGCGGTAAGTCCACCATCCTCAATCTCATCCTGCGTCTCTACGAGGTGGACGGCGGCACCATTCTCATCGACGGCCAGGACATCGCGCACGTGTCGCGGCAATCGCTGCGCAGGCAGATTGCCTATGTGGGGCAGGACGTGTTCCTGTTCCGCGGCAGCGTGCGCGAGAACATCGCGCTTGGCCGGCCGGGCGCAAGCGAGGCGGAGATCGAGGCCGCTGCGCGCGCCGCCTGTGCGCATGATTTCATCATGGCATTCCCGCGCGGCTATGACTCGCAGGTGGGCGAGCATGGCGCGCGCGTTGCCGGGGGCGAGCGCCAGCGCATCGCCATTGCTCGCGCGCTCCTGAAAGATGCGCCCATCATCCTGCTCGACGAGGCCACCGCCTCGCTCGATTCCGAGTCGGAGCGCCAGGTGCAACTCGCCATCGAGCACCTTTGCCAGGGACGCACGACCATCGTCATCGCGCACCGCCTGCACACGGTGGTGGATGCCGACCGCATCTTTGTGATCGAGGACGGCACCGTCGTTGAATCCGGCCGGCACGAGGAGCTGCTGCGCAAGGGCGGCCGCTACGCCTCGTTCTATCGCCTGCAGCTGCGCGACCAGGAGCCGACGCCGCGCATGGCCATCGCCACTTCAGGGTGAACGAGAGCAAAGCATGAGCGCTGACGAATATGTCGTTCCGCCGCCGCCGCAGGCGGCCATTGCGGTCGCGGGCACACAGAAGAAATTCCCGGTGCGGCGCATCTGGTGCGTGGGCCGCAATTACGAGGAGCACATTCGCGAGATGGGCCAGGACGTGCGCGAGCCGCCGTTCTTCTTCTCGAAGCCTGCCGATGCCATCGTCGGCGACGGCGGCAGCGTGCCCTATCCGCCGCTGACCAAGGATATGCATCACGAGGTGGAGCTTGTCGTCGCGCTGCAGTCCGGCGGACGCAATATCAAGCCCGAGCGCGCGCTCGATTGCATCTTCGGATATGGCGTGGGAATCGATCTCACACGGCGCGACCTGCAGATCGCCTCGCGCAACATGAAGCGGCCCTGGGAGATCGGCAAGGCGTTCGACGCATCGGCGCCGTGCGGCACGCTCGCGCCTGCGAGCAAGATCGGCCATCCCGGCAAGGGACGCATCGTGCTCAAGGTGAACGGGCAAATACGCCAGGACGGCGATCTTTCACAGATGATCTGGAAGGTGCCGGAGGTGATTGCCAAGCTCAGCGAGTCGGTCGAGCTCGGCCCCGGCGACGTCATCATGACCGGCACGCCCGCGGGCGTTGCCGCGACCGTTGCGGGTGACACGATCGAATGCGAGATCGAGGGCATCGGCCGGCTGAGCGTGACCATCGCGCCGCCTAAGACGCAGCAACCCTCGTAGCCCGGATGAGCGTCAGCGACATCCGGGGCCAGCGTCCCCGCATATCGCTTCGCTCATGCGGGCTACGCCTCTTCTGCACTGCTACGTCAGTCCTTCGGCCTTGAGCGCCTCCTGGACGGCCTTGCGTGTGCCGACGCGATCCACGTAGGCCTTCACGTTGGGCCATTTCGCAAGATCGATTCCGACGCGCGGGCTCCAGCGCAGCACCGTGTAGAGATAGGCGTCCGCAACTGTGAAGTGATTATCCATAAGGTACTGCTTGCCGGCGAGCTGCTTGTCGAGCCAGTCGAACCGCTTTCCCAAATTCTCCCGGGAAATCTCCTTGTACGCGTCCGGCGTGGTGGGACGGAAGAATGGCCCGAAGGTCTTGTGCAGCTCGGACGTGATGAAGTTGAGCCATTCGAGCACGCGATAGCGATCGAACTTGCCTGCCGGCGGAATGAGGCCGGCGTCGGGCTTCTGATCGGCAATCCATTGCACGATCGCGGGCCCCTCGGTGAGACGCTGGCCATTGTCAAGCTCCAGGGTGGGCACCTGCCCCTTGGGGTTGATGGCCCAGTAATCCTGCCCGGACTTGGTCTTTTTTTCCTGGTTGTTGACCTGTTCGAGATCGAATTTGGCGCCGGTCTCGCGCAGCACGATATGCGGCGAGAGCGAGCAGGCACCGGGGGCAAAATAAAGTTTCATCAGTTTCTCCTTCGATCTGCGTGCAAAACAGGGAACCTGCACGCAAGAGACAGGGATGCAAGTTCCGCGCGCGCATGAGATAAGCATTGGGCGCGCAGGGGAGAAGCTCGATGGGGCCTGTTGTTGCAATCGTCGCGGCCGGCAGCATGGGGGCTGCGGTCGGAAAAAGGCTCACCGATGGCGAGCTCCGCGTCTTGACCTCGCTCGCCGGCCGCAGCGGGGAGACCGCGCAGCGCGCCGCGGACGCCGGCATGGTCGCCGCACGCGACGATGAAATGGCCGCTGCAGATTTCGTGCTTTCCATAGTGCCGCCAGGGGATGCCGTGGCGCTTGCACAAAGATTCGCGCCGGCGCTCCGCGCGAGCAACAGCAAACCTGTTTATGTGGAGTGCAATGCCGTCAATCCCGCAACGGTGGAGCGCATTGCCGCTGAGATTGCGCCCACCGGCTCACCCTTCGTCGACTGCGGCATCATCGGGCCGCCGCCCGTGCCCGGCGACGCGGGCCCTCGCTTCTATGCGTCGGGCCCGGCCAGCGCGCGGTTTGCAATACTGCGAGACCATGGGCTCGACGTGCGCGTTCTCGACGGCGCCATGAGCGCTGCCTCGGCGCTCAAGATGTCGTACGCGGGGATCACCAAGGGCACGCAAGCCGTGGGCGCTGCGATGCTGCTTGCGGCGGTGCGCGCCGGCAGCGCCGACGCGCTCTTTGCGGAGCTCAACGAAAGCCAGGCGGCGATGCTCGGCTGGCTCAAACGGTCGCTCTCGCGCATGCCGCCCAAGGCCTATCGCTGGGTCGCCGAGATGGAGGAGATCGCGGACTTTGTCGGCGAGGATCCGGCAGCGCGCGAGCTGTACACCGGGGCAGCCCATTTATACGAGCAAATGGCGCAGGATTTTGCGGGCGAGAAGAAAGATGTCGCCGCACTCGCAGCGGTTCTGAACAAGGATCAGTAGCCCGGGTTGAGCGCAGCGAAAAGGGTTGCGGCCCCGGATTTCGCTTCCGCTCAATCAGGGCTACGGTTGTGTGCCAGCCGGCTCGAAGTTCATCGCCACGCCGTTAATGCAGTAGCGCAGATGCGTGGGCGGGGGCCCGTCCTCGAAGACATGGCCGAGGTGGCTGCCGCAGCGGCTGCAATGCACCTCGGTGCGCACCATGCCGTAGCTGCGGTCGGTCGAGGTTTCAACCGAGCCCGGGACGGGATCGTTGAAGCTCGGCCACCCGGTGCCGCTCTCGAACTTCTTTTTCGATTCGAACAGCCGCTGTCCACATCCGGCACAGTAGAACGTGCCGGCCCGCTTTTCGTAATTGAGCGCGCAACTGCCGGCGCGCTCCGTCCCGTGATGCCGCATGACCTGGTACTGTTCGGGCGTAAGCAGCCGCCGCCATTCCGCGTCGGTATGCGTGACTTCGAATTTCTTCTCTTGCATGGCTTGCCTGTCCTCGTGGGCAGACATGTGGTGCCTGCCGACGATCCGCTCAAGCGACGGTGCGATCGAGAAGCTCAATGGACACGCCTTCGGGCGCGCGCAGGAACGCAACCCGCACACCCGGCCGCACCGTGGTCGGCTCCTTCGTGAACTCGACGCCCTTGCCCTTGAGCTCGGCCACCACGGCGTCGATGCCGCTCACGCAAAGGCCGAAATGGTCTAGCCCCTGATAGGGGGTAGTCGGAGGCGGGTTGACTCCGTCGCCGGGCGTGACGGGTGCAAGGAAAATGTTGGCTCCGCCGAGCTTGAGGTCGATGCGCGGCTTGCCCTGCTGCGTGCTGCGAATGACCTCGGCACCAAGCATGCGCTCATACCAGCTCGCGGTCGCCTCTGGATCGGGGCTGCGCAGGTGAATATGGTCGTACGTGAACTTGGGCATCCTCAACGTCCTTCCGTGTAGGGGCGGGTTTCAAACCCGCCCTCTCTCGGCAACTGCCACTCGCGCGATGTGAGCCTGTCTTTATCACGATCTATGCACAATTCCATTCGCCGAGATTGCCTTGCCCGGGCGGGTTTGAAACCGCCCCTACATTCCATCACCTCCGT
>JBKPOZ010000147.1:0-6936 GCA_046733355.1 Pseudomonadota bacterium
TCGGAGCGAGCTTCGGTTTTGCTCCGTCACGGCGGCCTGGCTACATTGAGCTCAAGGCTGGGGAGACGGTCTGTGTGGAGGATCCCTCCTCGCCTTTTTACAACACCATCACCAAGCGCTCGGAGATCGCTTCGGCGGAAGCCGATGACATGCGCAGCAGCCCCCTCTACCGCAGCGGGCTCTTCGTCGAGTATCCGAGCGAACGCGGGAGTCGACGCGGCTCATGCATATTGATCCATATCTGGAATGCACCCGACACAGGCACGGCAGGCTGCATCGGGCTTCCGGAAGAGCGTGTCCGGGCCTTGCAGGACTTTTCTCGGACCGGTGCGGTGCTCGCCGTCCTGCCGGAAACCGCGCTTAAGCGTTTTCAGGGCTGCCTGCCGGCAGCAAGCCTCCGTACTCCTGCACTCACCAGGCCTTCCTTGCCTTTCTTATTATTTTAGTCCCTCTGCCAACAGGGTGCCGCCGTAGCTCCCCCAGCCGTTCATCCATCTTCCCCAATCTTCGCCCTTCCGTCGAAAATCTGCTATTGGCGGCCGAGAAAAGAAGTTTTTTCTTCGCTTTACTGGTTTTTATAATCAGACGCCTCGGTAACAGATTGCGCCGTGAACACCTTTTACGGCATTGTCATCAAGTCCCAACAATTTTGGAAGAAATGTTATCTCGGCGACGTCGGCATGAGCGGCTATGATCAACGACACGCAAACAACAGCCAACCTCATTGCCGCAACCTTCGATTTTCTACATATGGTGCGCGCGGGAAGCCGGTCATAAACTCCATCGGCCCAGCGGAATTCAATGCCGACACTTTCTCCTTCGACGTAACCATTTTTGGACAGTCCCTGCCGGAATGCCACCACGCGCAAACGGCCCAGCGGAACACCGCTTAGATAGCCAATCACTGGCTTTGTCACCGGCTGCTGCGCTGGTGCCGCACGCGGCCACGCAGCCGCCGCGCCGCCGAGCAGCGTAATAAACTCGCGCCGTTTCACTGACTAGTGGCTCCCGTGCTCCGAGCCAAAAGATAGCACAGCACTGCTGCGCTGCGAGATTACAACTTGGGCTATGTCAGCTCAGGGTCAACAACGGCCTGTGGCGAACACTCCGCAGTAAGTCAGCTTCGCCTCAAGGAACAGACATCGACCAAGACGGCTCGCAGGTCGCATGCGTCCCTGAGCGATAGTTGAGCCGTTGAGCTCAGGGCATTCTCCCACTCGTCGAACAAGTGTCGCGCTCAAATCTACGCGCGGGCGGGGGGCGTGTGTTTTCCTCTGGTCGCCAATGCGTCGGTTCTTTCTATCGATTTTCGGTTTATTTTAGAATTACTCCGAGCGGTCCCGAACAAAAGACCCCGAGCGAGGACGTGCCGGGGCCGCTTGCACAAGCGAAATTACACCTGCAACAATGGTGAACACGCCGAGCAGCAGGATCACTCCATGCGCTGCGGTCAGCAGATCGCGCGCGCTCGCGTGCAGCGTGTTATAGCCGGAGCCGGTCAGCCCTTCGAGCCTCCAGGCGAGGAGCGAAGATGCCGCCGCGATGCCAATGCTCACACCCAGACAGCGTGTGACATTCAGGAGGCCGCCTGCTTCCCCGGTCAGACTGGACGACGCTGCGGCGACCATCGCGCTGTTATTGGGCGAGATGAAGAGCCCCTGCCCTATTCCGAATATAGCGAGCGCAATCATCACCGGCAGCAGCGTCGCCTGAGCTCCGTTTGCCACAGCCAACAGCACGCACAGGCCAACACCGCAGATCAGCATGCCCGAGACGGTAGGAAGTCTCGCGCCGAGCCGGTCATAGAGCGCGCCGGCGATCGGCGCGGCAAGGGCAAGCATTACCGGAACGATGCTGAGCCGCAAGCCGGCGGCCAATATGGAATCTCCATAGGCGCGCACGAAAATAAACGGCATCAGAAAAAACAATCCGAACAATGCTGCATAGGACAGGACGCCCGCGATATTGCCGAGTGCAAATGCCGGGCGCCGTAAAAGCTTCAAATCCATCAGTGGAGCAGCGGCATGCTGCTCGGTCCGCACGAAAAGCGTCATCAGGACTACGGCCGCCGCTGCAAAAGCGACAAACAATAACGAGATCAGCCCCCACCGGTGACCCTCGTTCAGCAAAGCCATGAGCGCCGTGAGCGCCGGCGCGATCAGCAACGCGCCCTTCCAGTCGAACCCGGCATTCTCCGGCAGGTCTTTGGTGGTCGGAAGCACGAACCAGCCGATGACAGCGCCGGCGAGGCCGACGGGTAAGTTGATCCAGAACACCCATCTCCAATCCAGCAGGTCGAGCACCAATCCGCCGAGCGCCGGCCCTGCGCTCAAGCCGACGGCCTGCGCCGCCGCTTGAACGCCCAGCGCGCGTCCGCGCAGCTGCGGGCCGGCAGTCGACACGACGATGGCGACGCTGTTCGATGAGAGCAGCGCCGCGCCGATGCCCTGGAGCACGCGGAAGCCGATGAGCACAGCCAAATTCGGCGCGAAGCCGCACAGCGCGGAGCTGAGCACGAATAGCAGGAAACCGCCCGTGTATAGGAGCTTGCGCCCCATGATATCGGCAAGCCGCCCAAAGATGGGCAGGAAGGCCGCCATCGCGAGCAGATAAGCGACCGCGACCCAGCTCACGGTGCTCAGTCTCGCGTTGAATTCCGATTCCAGCTTCGGCAACAGCAGCTGCGTGATGCTAGAATCGAGCTGGCCCATGAAGGCGCCGATGCACACGGTCCCGACCACGAGCCAGCGATATGACGCAAGGCCGGCGATGCTCGGTGCCGGCGGCGGCTCGCGCGCTCTTAAAAAAGCTTCGCGGATCGCGGCTGCGGATCCAGGCACCGAAATCGGGGAGTTCATGGATGGCGTGGACTCGATGTGCTCCCCTCCCGAGCATTCACCTTATCGGTGCGCCCAGTATCGGGCCGCATGGATGGTGGTCACTGATCGATAGCTTCGCCCGGCGTTTCCCGAAGTGGTAACAAGCTGCCGCCTGCGGGAGCGCGGTACATCGGCTGAGAATGCCGTTGTGCGATAAACGCCCAAGGCCACGGCACCCCTCGACGTCACGGCAAAGAAGGGCTGGCCGCCTCCACTGTCGGCTATGGCGATGGATGGCTACGACTTTCTCACCCTCGCACCGCTCATGGTCGTGTTCCTGCAACGCGATTCTATCGGAACGCGATGGCGCGTGAAACAGTCGGAGTGCGCGCATAAATATGTAAGACAGCTCGTTGACTTGTGTTGGATCGTCACAACTGACCGGAACGAGAGGATACCTGATGGGCCCTGAAACCCAAGTATTAGTGGTGGGCGCAGGTCCAGTGGGCCTGTTCATGGCGGCTGAACTGAATCGGCATGGCGTTTCCTGCCGGATTGTCGATAAGAACGACGGGCCTACCGATGAGACCCGTGCCGCTACCATTCAGGCCCGCACGTTGGAAATCTTGGAGTCGGTTGGTCTTGCAGACGAGTTGGTGCAGGTCGGTAACATCTGCCATGCCACAGCAACCTATACTTCCGACCACAAGCTCATCAAGTATTTGACCTTTGACGAGTTGGACTCCGCCTTTCCCTTCGTTTTGCTACTGCCACAGAGCCAGACAGAGCGTGTAGTGGCCCGATATCTGGCTCGCTTCGGCACAGAGGTGGAACGGCGTGTCGAACTCGTTGAGTTTGAGCAGGAAGAAGACGGCGTGCGCGCAACACTTCAGCCTGCCGACGGCGGACAGGAGACAGCCAACGTCTCCTATCTGATTGCCTGCGACGGAGCTCACAGTCCCATTCGCCACGCACTCGGTGTCTCGTTCTCTGGTGACGATTACCCCACCGATTTCATGACGGCAGATGTCCAGGTTGATTGGAAGCTACCTCGGGATGCACAGGCCTTTTTCTTCGGTGCCGAAGGTATGCTCGCCTTTTTCCCGCTGCCAACAGGACGCGCTGCCCTCGTTGCCGATATCGCCCCAGCCCTGGCAGATCATCCGCCGTTTGGAGAGCCAGCCCTGGAGGACCTCCAGGGAATATTCAATGCCCGGACCCCGGGTGGCGTGCTGAGTGATCCCATCTGGAGGGTGTACTACCGTGTCCACCGCCGGCAAGCGGAGCGATATCAGGTGGGTCGAGTCTTTCTGGTTGGGGACGCCGCCCACGTCAGCTCCAATATTGGTGGCCAGGGTATGAACACTGGTATGCAGGATGCGTACAATCTGGGGTGGAAACTCGGACTGGTGTTAAACGCCGGATCCCCAGCAAGCCTTCTCGATAGCTACCATCCTGAGCGTTATCAGGCCGGACGCGACATGCTCTATCTGACAAACCATTTGCACTGGGCCGCGCTCCGCCAGGAACCGCATGTTTCGCTCTCGGAGACCGTCCGGCAAAAATTGGCCGCGGTTCTGGCTGGCCAAGAAGTGATGCAACAGCGAATGCGCCGAGCCGTGGCAGAGCTGAACATCGGCTATCGTCATAGTCCCATAGTCGCAGAGCACCACCGCTTGCTCCCAGGATCTAGCGGGACGCACGCCAGTGTTCTTGGGTGGCATGATTTTGGCGCCGGGCCACGCGCGGGAGACCGTGCAGCGGATGCCCGCCTCATGCTTTATCCCAGACGTGAATCCGTTGGATTCTTCCAGAGGTTACGTGGAACCAAGCACCACCTGGTGCTGTTCGCAGGTGCCCGCGCGACGGGGGAAACGCATCGGCGACTGCAAGCCTTGGCAGATGCAACCATGCACGCGTACCCAGACCGCATCGAACCGCACCTGATCGTCCCACACGAGCTGCCCGAAGAGCTGATAGACAATGGCGAAATACTTTTGGACCCAAGGGGTGAGTTACACCACCGCTATGGAGCTCGAAATCCATGTCTTTATGTGGTCCGTCCCGACGGCTATATCGGATTCCGCAGTCAACCTCCTGATCCCAAAGCGCTGAAATCGTACTTCGCCCAAATATTTCTATAAAGCGGCGGGGCACTCGTCGCCTTTTTAGAACCGCGAGGGCCGGTGTCCGTCCACAGTAAGATCGCGTTGATCAAGATTGGTGCCCGTATTGCGGGTACGAGAGCAGAAAGATGCTCGCTTGGGCGCACACCCGTAGTGCGTTAGTTGCGAGAGGAGGCAAGGCAGTGGTTGCTGTCACAACGCTGGTTCAAGAGTGACCACGCTAAATGGTTTTGATGGACTCCCCGTCAAAGATTGAGTTCTTCAAACTTCGGCTGAAGCTCGCGAAAGAGATATGTAGGTCGCCCTCGATACCAACGCGAAAGGAACGCCCTCGGAGCGGTATGATGGGTCTCAAGGATCAAGACAGCGATGCGCGCGCAACGAACTATTGAAATTCTCGAAGCTCTTGTCGCCTTCGACACGACGAGCCGTAACTCGAACCTTGCACTGGTCGAATGGGTTGAGGCGTATCTCGACCGGTTCGGCGTGCCGCATGAGCGCATCCTCGATACGAGTGCCAGCAAAGCCAATGTTTGGGCAACGATTGGGCCAGCTAGCGTGCCGGGAACAATTCTCTCGGGACACACGGACGTGGTTCCGGTCGATGGACAATCATGGTCGAGCGACCCGTTCCGGCTGGCGGCGCGCGATGGCCGATTCTACGGACGCGGCGCGGCCGACATGAAAGGCTTCGACGCCTGCTGTCTCGCCGCGGTGCCGAACATGCTCGCAGCGCCGCTCGTGCGGCCGATCCACCTTGCGCTCTCCTATGACGAGGAGGTCGGTTGTGTCGGCGTACGCAGCATGATCGCGCGTCTCGAACATACCAAGGTGAAACCGGCAGTCTGCTTCGTCGGCGAGCCCACCGAGATGGGCGTGGTGATCGGACACAAGGGGCAGCGTGCGTTTCGCGTCAGCGTGCACGGCAAAACCTGCCACTCCTCGCTGGCTCCCCAGGGTGTCAATGCGGTCGAATATGCCGCACGGCTGATCGTGAAGATCCGCGAGATCAGCGACCGCATGGCACGCTCGGGTGCGCGCGATCCGCTTTACGACATGCCTTACACGACCGCGAACAATGGAGTCGTGCACGGCGGCACCGCGTTCAACATCGTGCCCGACCTCTGCACGTTCGAATTCGAATTTCGCCCGCTCGCCGCCGACGATGTGGACGGCCTGGTGAAGGAGGTGATGGCTTATGCGCGCGAGCAGCTCGAGCCGCAGATGCGAGCGCTCAATCCGGCGGCGCAGATCTCGTTCGAGCCCAGGTCGAGCTGGCCCGGGCTCGAAGCATCGCCCGAGTCCGATGTTGTCAGGCTCGCAAAGATGTTCGCCGGTCGCAACGAGCACAGCAAGGTTGCCTACGGCACCGAGGCGGGACTGTATACTTTGGCCGGGATTCCCGCGGTGGTGATCGGCCCGGGCTCGATCGAGCAGGCGCACAAGGCCGACGAGTACATTACCTTCGCGCAGCTCGAAGCCTGCAGCACCTTCCTCGACCGGCTAATCGCCCACTCGCGCGGGTGATTGATTAGCACTCACGGCCGCGATAGGAAGGCACACGTGAAAACCTGTCCAGACTGTAACGGTGATGGCATCATTGAAAAGGGCACGGACGATGAGCAGCAATGCCCAACGTGCGGCGGCAAGGGTTTTGTGCCTGATGACGATGGTGACAATGAAGAAGTAATACGCACCGCCAGCTGCTGGTACCATCCGGCATAATAATTATAAGCTTCGGCCCGCCTCCCGCATCTGCACATTGAAACGCTTGACGGCTGCAAGCAATGCGGCAGTTAGCAGGAATCCGAGCACTACAGCCAGAACTGATGCCTCAGGGCCAAAGGCGCCGCCGCTCCAAAGGGGATCAACGCCGGGAACTGGTTGGACCTGATACAGGCTAACGCCAAGGCCGCTGCCGGAAACGTGCGCGCCGAACACATACGCTTCACTAAAATTCCAGGCGATGTGGTAGCCAATTGAGGCCCACA
>JBKPOZ010000148.1:0-9475 GCA_046733355.1 Pseudomonadota bacterium
TCGCCCATTACATGACTTCCGTCGTGCATATTTTCCGCGGGGAGCCGGAGCGTGCGCTCGCCAGCGCCGAGCAAAGTCTCGAAATGTCCCGGGAACAGCGCTTCTCGCTCTATGTCCTGCTGTCCGCGATTTCACGAGGGCGGGCGCTGGGCGAGCTTGGCCGGGTTGAAGAGGCACGCAGCGAAATAGAGCAGGGCCTCGAGCAAGCGCGTGCTTGCGGGGTCGGCTTCATGCTTCCGATGATGCGAGGCTGGCTGGCCGAGGTCTGCGCCCGGTCGGGCGAAAATGAAGCAGCGCTGTCGATGGTTGAGGAAACCTTGAGTGAAATCGGTGATGTGACAGGCCGGGCCTGGGAATCCGAGCTGTGGCGTCAAAGAGGGGAAATCGTTCTGTCACACGGCCCGGCCAGATTCAGGGAAGCGGAATTCTGTTTCAAAGGCGCAGTTGAAACGGCGCGCCGCCAGAGCGCCAGATCGCTCGAACTGCGTGCTGCCACCAGTCTGGCCAGCCTTTGGCAATCGCAAGGACGGCCGGACGACGCGCGCGATCTCATCGCGCCGATTTGTGCCTGGTTCACAGAAGGGGCTGACACGCAGGATCTCAAGCGCGCCCGCAACATTCAGATGGCTGTCAGGGTTTCTGATCTTCGGCCTTTGAATTAGCTTGCCCCCGCATAATCGCACTATTAATGTGCTGAACAGCGCCGGCTTCAATCTGTTTGAGACCAGGACGGCATGTGTGTCGCTTCGAGCGAGCTTCACATATCAGATCGTATGTGCCGAAAAAGTAATCGCGCGCGCACGGTGGAGATTTCCAATGGCAGGGCCAATAACAGAGTGGGTCGCGGTGAGGGGCGGCATTTCAATCATCGCGCGCGAGACCGGGGAAGTCTGGTTTCATAAACACCGGTCCGGTGCGCAAGGCACCGCAGACCCATTTGCAAGTCCGATGACCGGCCCGGGCACACCGGCCACCACGATTGGTCTGCTCGACGGCGCGATAAATCTCGGCTTCAGCGGAATCGAAAAGCCAGCCGCCACGCCGGAGCCGACCATTCCGGCCTATATCGCTGCCCTGGTCGGCGCCTATCACACGTCCGTCGATACGCCACGAAATCTCCGGCGCGCCGCTGCGCGGTTTGCGGAGCTGGGGAGGCCCGAGGTGGCGGCTTATCTTGAGCAGCGCGCCCGCGAGGAAACCGGGCACGACCGGCTCGCGCTGAAAGACCTGCGTGCACTTGGCGTACCGGGTGAACGCCTGGTCGCCAACTACATCCCGGAAGGCATCAAGCCGCTCTGCAAGCGCTTCGATGAGCTCTGTGCGCAGGACTATCCGATCGGCTCATCGGCTATTCGTACTGCCTGGAGCGCATCGCCGCGCTCAAGACGAAGAGCGACATCGAAAAAGTACAGGCGCTCTGTCCCGGCGGTGCCGATGCGACCCGTTTCCTCAGAAGTCACAGCTCGCTTGGAAGCGAAGTCTCGCATGTCGAGGAGACGATAGACTTCGTCGCCTCTCTGCCTGTAAATGACCGCATGGCCGTCGTGCAGGAGGTCTATGAATCGACATTGATCCTGGCGCAGGGATACAATGACGAACTCATCAAGTCGGAGGCGGAGGTGATCGAGGACCTTGAGCAGGCACTGGGGGAGCCGCTGCGGTACAGCCGCGCTCCATCTCATTCGGCGGCTGGCGAGCGCATCCGCCACCCGGCCGCCTAGGAGAGCTTGCCCAGCTCGGGCGCAAACTGCCGCGCCTGAATGGTTGTCACGTGAAATATAACTACAGCTACGAAGCAGCGCGAAGCGGCCGGCCAAATGTCTAGCGATTTGGCACCTGTTCTCGCGCGGCGACGACCGGGCCGAGCTGGCGATTGCGCCAAGGCGCTGCTCGGTTAAAATAGGAAAGTCGTGGACGGCCAGATCGCGAAAACCTGTTTTTCTGAAGGGAGAGTTGGCTGTGGCTAGAAAAGGGACAAAAGGAAACGCTATCCAAAATGCAAACGCAAAGAAAAGAGGGATTTACAGCGGTCAGCCTAATGCGAATCAACCACCACCGGACGAGATGAGAGTGGCTGAGTTTGCGTACCAGAATGATGCACTTGCAGAAATGATTGTCCGCGCGTGGACCGAGCAGGGGTACGAGCAGACTCTAAGGCAAGACCCGCAATCGGAGCTCGCGGACCGCGGGATCCATCTAGATAACCCGACCGTGATTTCGGAAAGTGAGTACTATGGCGGCTATGTAACGGGAGACTCGACAGAGGTTGTTTTCGTGCTGCCCGATAAGGGACGCATCGAAACAGACGCTCAGGGAAACCCAAAAACGAAAAATCTTCTCGAAACAGCCAAGTTGCTGATGGCCTGTACGCCAAATGGAATCTAGCGATACGCGATTCTGTTGCGGCGGAGGGCCGGCGTCTTAGATCAAAACGCAGTAGCAACTGCGCGAGTCCGCTTTGGGCCGCTTCTTCCGGAAAACGCGTGATCCCGTGCACTCGAGAGACGACGATTATGCGTCGGCGCTGAGGCAGTAAGGCTCGACAATCCCATTCCAAAGCATCATCTGCTACAGACACCAGCCTAATAGGGCAGAGGACAATTGATTATCGTGCCCGCGCACCGAGCGGCCACATTGCTGCGCTGCCGGTCAAGCTGATGAACTCCCCCGTTTCAGTTGCCCAATTGCATACTCTGCCCAAGTGGGGGCGACAGCATACGGATCGGGGAGCATCAAATTAGGGGTTCACCGCAGTGCGGTATTTCGGCCCGGCTAATGACCGGTTCGGGTCATCAGCGGCGGACTTTGGTTTCGACCCTATGTCCGCTTCCGCCGGCTCCGGACATAAAATCTCCATGAGTGCACCTGGGAGCGCATGAATCCACCCCGGTCCGTTTCAAAAACGCGGCGCGAAAAAGATCAAACAGGTCGAAGTTGGCGAGCAACGTTTTTCCGCGACCCACCCCCGGTATGCCCCCGGTCTTTTTAGGACCTCGTTTTGACTGACATTTTTCCGCACACCACGCGGACCAGCACTTCGTGTGCGGGTGTGCATGCGTGTGTTCTTACTTACTTGCCGAGCAATTTACATTCTAACCACATTCTATCAGTCGCAATTACGCAACCTGTGTACTGTTGCCGAAAATCGTACGTTTTATATTCACAAGCTCAGCTATTCGTTTTACATGTAATAAATAGAATGCGCGTAGCGATGCTCATCGTCATCTTGTGTGCCACTGTGCCATTGGGAGCCGAATCAAGTGGCAGAATCACGAGCCGCCAGACTGCGCAAAAGTTTTGGCGAACCAAGGCAAAACACGGATAGGCAAGGGTATTACGTTTCAGTCAACGTTCGTTGACCGAGTTGTAAGGAGCAAGAGGAGTGTGATGGAGGAGGGGAAGTTCGTCTCGTATCTGCGTGTGAGCACCGCGCGGCAAGGCCGTTCGGGTCTCGGGCTGGAAGCACAACGCAAGGCCGTCGATGATTTTCTGAATGGAGGCAATTGGCGTGTCATTCAGGAATTCGTCGAAGTCGAAACCGGGAAGAAAGCCGATCGCCCGGAGCTAATGAAGGCATTCCTGGCCTGCCGGCTGTACGGCGCCAAGCTTGTCATTGCGAAGCTTGATCGGCTGTCGCGCGATGCGCATTTTCTCCTGGGGCTCGAAAAAGCCGGGGTTGACTTCGTGGCCGCTGATATGCCGCAGGCAAACCGCCTAACGGTGGGCATTATGGCCATGGTTGCCGACGAAGAGCGCCGAATGATTTCGGCGCGTACCAAAGCCGCCCTTGCGCAAGCAAAGAAGCGCGGAACGCAATTGGGGGGCTATCGTGGCGCCAAGATCACGCCCGCAATCCGCAAGGC
Organism: Pseudomonadota bacterium; assembly: GCA_046733355.1. GTDB lineage: Bacteria > Pseudomonadota > Alphaproteobacteria > Rhizobiales > Xanthobacteraceae > VAZQ01. The sequence continues at coordinate 3,864 of JBKPOZ010000148.1, forward strand.
GGCGAGCGCCGCGGTAAAGGCTCGCACACAGTCGCGGCAAGCCGACCTTGCGCCGTTGATTGGGGAGCTGAAGGCCGCCGGAATAGCCAGCTTAGGCGGTTTGGCGCGAGCGCTCAGTCAGCGCGGCATTCCTACCGCGCGCGGCGCATCAGTGTGGAGCGCAGTCCAAGTCTGGCGAGTGCTGGACCGACTGAACCGGCATGACCATGCGAAATCAAGTTGATAACTCGCCTGAACCACAGCCCCGAATGTGCTTCATCGAAACCTTTGGACGGCTGGGGATTCCAATTTCCCTGCACATCGCTATATTATTGATCACTCTCGCAGCCCGAATCCACTGCCTCGGCAGTGGACCCGCCCAAGGCGGTGACCTTTTGGCCTAGCCAAAAGGTGTAGGGCTGCGAGATGCGTTTCAGCGCAAGCGCCGGTGCCAAACAGTGAAGTTCGCATTACGCAGTGTATCCTTAAAAGGGTCTCCAATGCCGGCACACGCATACACGTAGGATGACAACTCGCACTTGGCCGGTGATGCATTTGGCGCTTTGTCATGGCCTTTCAGGCGATAAGCAATCGCGCCAACTAGAACGTCTACCAATTGAAGCGCGGGAGTACTCTTCGAATCTCGGAACTGACAACGGCGAAATGGCCATTCTCTCCAGTCGCCGTTCTTCCGGCAGCCACGATTCAGGATCATACGTAATTCGTCAGACCTTCGTAGTCGCTCGATAGTCCGCGTAAAGATGAAACAGCTCTAGACGGTACAATCGCGCAAATTTCATCGCGAGTTGATAGATTTCCTTATTAAACCCGATCTCTCGGCTGCCAGCGTTAAACCGTTTATCATCGACTAAATTTGTATCAACGATCAGAGAGTGGAAATGTATGGCGCCAGCATTTTTGAAGAGTACGTCTACAATCCGTTTGTATGCAGAAAGTTTTCCCTTCGACACTTTCGTCCACTTTACCTCGCCAGCTGGCAGTTCTGGCAGTCGTGCTTGGGTAATCACGCTGGTGAGGGTCGCGGAACTCGACAGCTTTAATCCGATGCCGCCGAGCACTAAGAAGCGGTGGTCGTTTTGACTACTTTCGTCGATGTAGATTTCTGAAATCTCTGCTGGGTTAGGTGCGACTCGCGTAGCCATGGGTAAATCCTACAACCTGACAACGCTCGGTCATCTTCCCCAATCCTCTTCGGCTTCCCGCTTTACCGCCGGTGCTTTCGGGTTCTTCGATTTGATCCAGTGCGGCGAGCGCCCAGAGACATATCGTGAGTCTTTGCGCTTCGAGACGATGCCCTCCAGCCCGAGTTTGCATGCGTGCTTGAATACGATCGGGCCGTCCTTCTGGATGTGCTCATTGAACCGGATACCCAGCGCGGCTCGCGTAAGGATCTGGCCAGACTTGATTTGCGCGTTTCGAGCGGTGCACGTCGGAGATCCTCGCCGTCCAGCTCGATCAAGTCGAACGCCCACATGAATACGCTTTCGTTGCTGCCCCAATGGCGGATGCGATCGAAGCTGGCGATGCCGTCCTCGCCGCAAGCCACCGCTTCGCCGTCGATTATGCAAGACCCAAGGCGGAGGCTCGAAATCGCCTCGATGATCAACGGGAAGCGTTCCGTCAGGTCATTGCCTGGCCGGCTGTAGAGGCGCACCCGGTTGCCGATCTTGCGGGCAATGACCCGGAAGCCACTGCTTGATTTCGTGCAGCCACGCCTGCCCGCTGGGGGGAGCTTTGGCGCCACTGGGGAGGCAGGGAGGAACGAAACCGGTGGGCAGGGGACCCAAGCGCAACGACATGGCGCGGCGTGATAGGCGGTCGGCCAACCTGAGACGAGGCGCGGCGCTAATCCGCTAAATTGAGGGAGCAGGCTATGGTCCAACCCATCGCCGCTCGAAACTCAACCAGCGCCGCCAGGACGCGCCGTAGCGTGGCCTTCCTGGCGCTTCGACTCGTCCCCGCAAATGCCGGTTTACCCGTGCGTCCGGCCTGAGCGCGCGAGGAGGTGCGCGCCGCGTCCATAAACCCGCTCGATCCGCTGAACGTGCGGCTCAACCTGGTCGAGGGCTTTCCGGAGCCGCTTCAGCTCGTGCTCCCCCCAATAGGACTGCATCCAGTATTGGTGCTTGTCCTCCGCCACGTCGCGCAGCTTCTCAATCGCTTTCGCGCGTGCCCGGCTGAAGGCCAGAGCGCCGAAATGTAGGATGGCTCGAATAACCCGAAGGTCGCGCATCAATTCACAGCCGCGAACATGAGCACCGCGGGCACGGTCGCTGAAACCCGCTTCCCGAGCGGCACGACTAATTGTCCAGGACGGGTTCTCGGCATACAGGTGCGCGAACCTGAGCGCGCGCCGGGTCAGCCCGAACCCAAGCTTCTGTGCGCGCGCACCCTCGCTCTGATCTGCCGTCGGATACCGCATCCAATGATCCTACCTCAAATTTTGGAAGTTATTACGCACATGCCGAGAAGGAGCTCTTTTCGCGCATGCGCACCCAATTGATCTCAATCAGCGGTCATTACCACAAAACTGCCACGCATTCTGGACGCACAAACTCGTGCATTGCATCTGGCGCACCTTCCAACGGGATCTCGCTTGCACTGCGACAGTTTACATGCCTATGCGGATCGCGCTCTTGTATCACTCACTACGTAGGAAAAAGCGCACCGTATGTACTTGGACGCGACCAAATTCAGCGCTGCAAGAAACGCAATTTTTCGCATATATCTGCCCAGCCCAACTGCGCATAACAGGTTATCGCGCTTTGGTACGGCTCTTTGCGTGGAATCACCACTACGGCGCACGGCGCAGCACGGCACATTTCGCCCTCGGGGTGTGTACTGCCGGCATTACAACGGGGGATCCTGTTGGGCCTGGTGCTGCGGGTCGTCCTCGCGCTCGCGCTTGGGACGGTTGCGCCCAATGTTATGCGTGCGCTGGACATTGAAGCTCGCGACCGAGAGTCCGTGACGTTCAGTGCCGTCATTGCCGCGCCAGCTATTCAGCGTCAGCGAGCCTTCGCAATGAACCTTAGCCCTTGCGCAGCTCGGCGGCGGCCTCGGCCGCCTTGCCGACGCACGCGACCGAAACCCATTGCACGCTTTCGTCCTTGCCGCCCCGACGCGCAGGCGCACCCAAAGGCTTGCCGGCCGCCGACGTTCGTGCGTCGGCGTCGGCCGCGAGGAATCCATAGAATGCACAATCAATCGACATTGCTACCTTCCTTTTCCTTAGCGGTGTGCCGGTTGCGGCCGGAACTCGGCGTTGCAACAATTGTCAAACCGACGGAGGCTAGGAAGGCAACGGTGCCCCGCAAGAGAGGCGAGCCATGTCCGTCATTAAAAGCATCTTGTCCAGCAAGGGCGACGAGGTAATGACCATCGAGCCCACCGCGACCCTTGAAGCCGCGGTAAACACGCTGACCCAGCATCGCATCGGCGCAATTGTCGTCCTTGGTCCGGACCGGCGGGTCACCGGCATCATTTCCGAGCGCGACATCATCCGCGGGCTGGCGCGGGACGGCGCGGGCGTTACTTAAGCAGAGGGTCGAACAGGTAATGACGCGGAAGGTGGCGACCTGCACGCCAACCGAGGCGGTCGGCAATCTGATGGAAACGATGACGAACGGGCGCTTCCGTCATGTTCCGGTCGTTGAGCAGGATCGTTTGATTGGAATTATTTCCATTGGCGACGTAGTCAAGCACCGCCTTGCAGAAATCGAACAGGAATCTGCGGCGCTGCGCGATTACATCCAGACCTCGTAACCCGTTATCGAGCAGGGGCACATTCATGCGGTAACCTCGTTGCCCCAGGTCGTCCAGCGTTTGCGTGCTCGCCGTGCAAACAGTTCGAGGTAAGGGCCGCCATAGAGGCGTTCGATTCGCCGCGCGACCTCCTCCGGTTTTTCGCTGTGCTTGCCGACCGGCGTCATCACGACTTGATGCACGTCGTTCGCCAATCGCCGGGGCGCTCCGCGCGTGGCGAGCAGACACGGCTCAGTGTTGGCGCGCGTGTGGTAGCCCATGCCTGTGAACAGGCCTTCGCCGTTCGGGTTGTGCTTGACCCAGACGAAGCCGCAGGTTTGGTATTCGAAACCCCATGCGCGGATGACATCGAGGGCGGCGGGAAGCTCGGGCCAGATGGCCCACAGCAACAAGGCGCAATCGTCCGCCGCGAGCTCTTGCGCCGGCAGAGCCTTGATGCGCTCGAGCGACCAAGTGTCGTAGTGCCGCTCGGCAGACCGCTGCTTGCCCTTGTCCGAATAGACCGCGAACGACCAGGGCGGATCCGGGTAGATGACGCCGAACTTCTTGCCGGTGCCCACCAGTGCTTCGAGGTCCGTCACGCACGCGCCGTGCTCGGTGCGCGCGATAGCCCTCGCGCTCCTGCTCGATGATGGCCGCGTTGACGACGTTGCGGAACGCTCGCGTCGTCGCGCTGCGCGCGTCTGCAACGGCTTGCTCGAACCTTTCGGGCGACAGTGCGCCAAGCGCGCGCGCCTGCTTGGCCAGATTCTTGTCGATGCCCTGCATGGCCAGCGTCGGCCGCTCGTCTGGCGGGGTATTCAGCACCCCGCCAGAGAGTTGCCCGCGCGTGCCACCATTCAGGCCGACCGTTTCCTTTTGCGCTTGGCGGAGCTCATCGATGCGGCGCGTAGCGCGCATCCGTATCTCGACCGCGTCAGCTTCAAGATCCTTGTTCTTGGCCTGCCGCGCATAGGCGGCCATGGCGACAGCCTTGTCGCGGACGTCCTTGACTTCATCGACGGAGCGCGCCTCGGCCAGCGCCTTGCAGGCCGCGTCGTAGCGGACCAGCGCGCCCACTGCCGCGCCACCTTGAAGCTCGATTTCGCCCGCGTCGGTCATTTGAGTCCGAGGGTTGGCTTGGGACGCCGGTCGAGGCAGGGAGGAATCTCGAGATCCCGATAGAACCGCTCGCACTCAGGATGCAGCCAGACGGTTCGACTCCCGATGACAACCGGGCGCTCCTTGCCGTCCGGCCGTCCGTGACACTGCTGGCAGGTGCGCTCCGAGGCAGGGCGCCGATCTTCGGGGCAGATGGAGATCTGCCGCTTCTCCCCGCGTGGTCCGAGAGCGGGTGCATTGTCACCAGCGGACGCGAGCATAGGACCGGGTGCGTTCGGCCCCAAAGAGGTTCGGGAAGAACCGTCACTATCGTCACTACCGTCACACCCATTTGTTTTCAGTGAGTTACGAGTGACGGTAGGCGTGACGGTTGGTTGATGGCCAACTGAACCGTCACTGGTGGCTGCTGCCCGGGGGTGACGGTTGCCCTCTCTCTGTGACGGTTGGACCGGTGAGTTCACCGGAACCGTCACTCCATCTAGCCCATGGAAAATACTACTGAGTTTGCCATCGCGTGACGGTTGTGATGGTTGTGACGGTTTCGCCGGTAATTCTCGGCCGTGGTACCTGATCGTGACCACTTTGCCGCGATTGGTTCGGTGCTCCGACCATGTGATCATTATGCCGACGCGGCGAAGGAACGTCACAATGTGCTTTAGCCGGAAGGCGAGCCCGCGCTCTGTGCGCGGCCATTCCTTCGACTTGGTCGTGCGCTCGCCTACGATCTCGCTTAGTGTGGACAACAG
>JBKPOZ010000149.1:0-8329 GCA_046733355.1 Pseudomonadota bacterium
CGCAGTCCATGATCTTTGCCAGATAGGAACCGCGCTCAGATCGCCATTCTGCCGTTTACCACCATTTCCGCTGATCCGGACCAGGACCTCTTTGCCGACGGCCTGGTCGAGGACATTATCACAACGCTATCGAAGCTGTCCGGGCTCAGAGTGATCGCCAGGAACTCAAGCTACGTCTACAAAGGACGTGCCATCGACGTCCGCAGGGTGGCAGCGGAGCTTGGCGTTCGGTACGTGCTTGATGGTAGCGTTCGCCGGGCGGCCAGTCGGATCCGGATCACGGTGCGGTTGGTCGATGCCACGACCGGCACGCACCTCTGGGCTCAGCGATATGATCGCACGCTCGATGACATATTCGTCATCCAGGATGAGATCACGCTGATGGTCGCCACAGAGATGCAGGTGAGCCTCACCGAGGGTGAACAGGCGAGGCTGCGGTACGTTACGACCAGCAATATTGAGGCCTGGGACTACTGGATACGAGGGCTATCTCAGTTCCGCCAAGCGGTGACGCGCGAGCAAGTTGGTGCAGCACGGCCTTACTGGGAGAAAGCCTTGGCGCTTGATCGAGCCTCGGCAAGCATCAATGCTATGCTCGGGTTCGTGCACTACTGCGACGCCCGCTTCGGTTGGTGGGACGATCGCGACACAGCCCTCAGCAGGGCGGACGCTTATGCTGACACGGCCTTGAGCCTCGATCCCGACAATGCCGATGCGCACATCACGGCAAGTGTCGTGCTGATGATGAAGGGTCGCTACGACGAAGCTGTGACTCATGCCAGGAGAGCTTTAGGACTGGCTCCCGGCTCGGCCGATGCGGCAACATTTGCCTGTTTCGTGCTGGCGTCGGGTTTTCCGGAAGAAGCGGTCGCCCAGGGCGAGCGCGCGATGACCCTTAGCCCGCATTATCCTAGTTACTATCTGGGCCACCTCGGTCACGCTTATCGCCTCGCGGGGAGATACGAGGACGCTATTGCCGCATTCAAATCGTATGACACCCGCAGCCCAGGCTTTGGCCTTGTAGATCTCATCATCGCCTATCACCAAACTCATCAGCCAGAGCAAGCGAGGCGCGCGGCTGAACGACTTCTGGTCATCCGCCGAGATTTTACAATCGCTTCATGGGCAAAGACCCAATGCCACCGCGATCCGGCACAGCTCGAGGCCGAGATCAAAGCCCTTCAGGCCGCGCGACTTCCGCCGGGTTAAGCGGCTGAAAACAGGAGCACTCGCAATAAAGATGATGCTGCGAACAAGGGATGTGATCCTCCCAAGTTCACCGACCGCCTGCTTGACACCGGCAAGCACATTGAGCCCAGTCAGCCGCGGCACTTTTGCGAAGAGTTCGAGAGTCATTACCGGCCAGCGCCATGCACAGGACATCGGTGCATGCTTTCTGCTTTGGCCTGCTTAATTCTCTCGACAGCGTCACCAACTCAAGTGATCATCCTTCTCAAGGCGATGCGGCGCCCGCATGCTCTTTCATGAGGCGACGGGCCAGAATGTCTATCTCACTGGGATCGAATTCATCGCCGTTTGCAAGCACATCTGCAGCCTGGTTCCATTCCGTGCTCACTTCGCCGGTCCGCGTATTGCTACTCTCCCATGAGAAGGTTGCCCCTGTCGGTCTATGGATCAGGACGTTTCCGTCCCATTCAAATTGCTCTTTCTCTACCGCAATAATGGACACGTCAGGCTGCGAGCCTCCAGTTAGTGCTTAGGCGTAAGCACAATCAGAGAGGAGGCAGTTCGTTCCAACAACAACACAGCCCCCGCCCGTCAATTGCCCAAATATGTGTCCACGCAGAAACGGCTCCGTTCTGCCCCTGGGCCTATCCTGTCATCAGGGCTAAGCAACCGAGCGATTGGTTCAGCCATTCTCCCCACTGCGGTCGCCAAGCGCGATGCATCTCGCCGCTCATCGAGCATGCCGGACGCAAATGTGAGCACCGTTCCACGCGAAGTCTCATCGCGCGCTGACGGGGCGACGTTTGTCCTGCACCCGTAAGCCACTCTGTCGCCGTCGCTCCTCAATCCCCGAGCATGTTCAATGCGGCCTGCCGCTTTGATGGACTGAGCGCCAAAAAGAGTTCCCGTGCCCGCTTGATGTCCTGATCAGAACCACGCTCGGCTGCGGCCTCAAGGGCCATCGTAGCTGGGTGATCCGGGCCGCAAATGAAAGTTAACGCTTTTGCCAAACGGCCCATAGCCGGCCTGTCGATTTTGGTTTCGTCCATCAACTTACCTCCTGCCCGAGTTGGGTCTGGTATTGTCGTTAAGCGCTCCGGGGTGGAGCATGCTGTCTGAGATAATGATTACATCTACCGCGACCGGAATGTCATTCCCCACGAAACCCCGCCGGGGAGGTCCTCAAGAGCCAGCATCTGAGAACGACATGCGCGGCTTCATGGCGCGCTTTGTTCGGGGCTTCGGTTCGAGTGGGAGCGATGACGACCTCACCTGTGTCGCCGCGGTATTCGGCAATCTGGTCGCGATTAGCCCTGAACCGTGGAGATCCGGTAAATCTCCGCGTTCTCGTTGGTCAGCCATTTGTCGAGCTTGTCGGCTTGCGCCAGCACGGTCTCCTTGTCGCCCCCAGAAGCTGCGCCGAGACCAGCACGAAATGCATGGCTGCTCATGCAGCGGGCAAGAGTGGAACAGCGGCTCAGGTCCTCACCGATGACGAGGACGGAATGGTAAAACTTGTGCCGGGACGGTCTTGCTCTGGGATCACGGGAGAGTGGGGATGATTAGAGCCTTGGTTGATCAGAAATTGCATGCTCTGCTGTTAGCCGAGGCGCAGCTGCAACGCACCGCGAGGACAAGTCCTGGATTCGATGAGATTTGCGCCAGGTATCGCAATGCTGAGGATGAATATACCGAGGCTTTCGATGCCTGGTGGCAAAGCTGAAAAGCCTCGCAGGAGCTTGCATACACCCTACGAGGCTCTTTCGGCGATTAGGGCATCACCCCTCTAAGGCGAACCTGCGCCGAACGACCCTTTTAGAGGATTCCGACCTCTCAAGAATGGAACACCTACTGACACGGTAAAGATCGCACCCAGGGCCGACACTGACGACCGCGTTGCAAGAGGGTTGATTTGCCGCATGGCCCTGCCTATTGGATTGAAGGACGAATTCGCGGCTTGGACCGACACCACCGCCTCTTTTCCAAAGGTCGAGTACCCATTTGTTGCTTATGCGGTTAGAGAGGATTACTGCTGATTCCCGTACTGGTTCCGGGGTCCTCCAGCTGGCTCGCTTGGAGACATTGCCGTCAGGCCTAAATCCGACCTCAGCCCTGAAGAACTCAGTATCAACCGCAGCCCCCATTCGCTGGACTTTCGGCGGGGCATAGGCTTGATCAGGTCCATGAGCGCTGCGGCTACTTGAGGGCTCACAAACAATTGCCAAAACGCGCTCGGGCCGTAACGCGGTCGTTAACCAACAACGCGCTCTGTCGGAACTACTGCAACTCCATCGGTATTTTAGTCACGGCGGTTATGGGCTGACACTCTCTCAGCCTACCGGCGGACGGCATCTAAGTAGCACACGAGGATAGACATGCGCTCCATTTGTGTTGCCCTAGTTGCATCGTCGATGCTCATCGCACCTGCGGTACTCGCCCAGGAAGTTGTGATCGACCCTGGCGTAGGGCCGGTTTTCGATACTTACTACGAAAAGCACAAAGTTAGGACCTATGAGGGCGACATCGTTGTCGGTGCTGATGTTCCGGCAGATTATGAGCTTGCACCAGTGCCGGACGTAGTCGTTACCAAGTATCCGAAACTGAAGAAGTATCGGTATGTTCGCATTGGCAAGCGCACTGCGATCGTGTCGCCTTCTACACGTAAAGTGGTGAAGTTCATCGATTGAGGCGACGCATCTTTCGATGGCCGAAACAGCTTTTCGATAGGCTTCAAAGTGCATTGACGCGGCTCATACCGCGTCGATGCTGACTGAGGCGGCACCTTCGGGGTGCCGCCTTTTCTGTTAACGATACCGATGAGGGTTTGCCTCGAGCCTCATGTCGCTCGCCTAAGCGGCCCTCCGTCCCCGCGAGCTTGGCGATCGTAGGCCCGGTCCGGCTTCGTGTGTAGGGCTGTGCCTTCGTCCAGGAGTTAGCAACCCAGCACGCTGGGTGGTACCAGCCTTCGTGACGCCACCCCGAAACGTCAGGGCTTAAGGTGCCAAAGGGTGTAAAGCTGCAATCCCCACGTGACCAAGAGGCCGAAGGCAGCGCCGATGATTGTGATGGCTTGGAACCGGCCATTTCTACGCCGCTGCGCCTCTTCGGCTTCGATGCTGTAGTAAAACGAGGCTCTCACGAGATCATCAGGCTTGGTGTCGGCTGGCAATCGAGCTGGCATCTCCGGCCAGTCCAAGAAAGGTTCGCTCACCAGTGCCCTGACCAAGTTCCGCTCGCGTTCGTTCATTTTGTCGAGGACAGCGATGATTTCGGCGACCCGATCTTTCTGTGGCTCCGACAGACCGGGACTTTCATTGGTGAACTCGATCGCCGCTGCACCTGTTGTCGACAAGGTAGCAGTGTCAGCCGATAGGTCCTGATCGTGTTCGGCCCGCCGTCTCCTAGCGGCAGCCCACCTCAGTCTCCGTTTCAGTTTCGAGCCAAACTGATCGGGCAAGCTTCAGTCATCCTCTATCAATGGGTCCAGTAGTAGGGTGCGCCATAGTAGTCGTGCAGTGTTTGTTCCTGCTGGCGATCCGTCCAAGGGTAATCCGCCGAGCGATAGAAACTCGGCGCCCCACGGAGCTGCTGCTCTGTTATAGCTGTCCGGTAGCCACCTAAATTCGTGTCATAGGTCAGGGCGTTCCAGGGAATGGCATGCTCCTCTTCACCCAACCCGAGAAAGCCGCCAAAGGTCATCACGGCGTAGGCGACCCGGCCGCCAATCTTTTCGATCATGAGGCGCTTGATGGTTCCGATGCTGTTTCCTTCTGGATCGTAGACCGTTGTGCCTTCAACTCGGTCACTTTCGATGAGTGGCTTGCCGGTCATGGTCATAGCGGGCCTCCATTTCTGCTTTTAGCGGAAACAACGCTTGAGCGTGGGCCTTCGCTCCGTTGAGCCAGATTTGCTTTGCGCAGGTCGGCAGCCAGCAGCCTTATAGGCACTCAGATTCTCTGACGAATTTCCAAGAGGCGGCGAGCACACATTTGCGTCCAAATCCCATAAGGCAACTGGAACGCGGCTAGCTGGCGGCCGTTGAGCGGTCATCTCAAACAACAGCGAAACGGAGGCCTCGATGAATTGGGAAAGCGTGCAAGGCAACTGGAATGATTTCCAAGGTAAGGTGCTTCAGCAATGGAGCAAGTTGACGAATGACGACCTGAATCAAGTCAAGGGCCGGCGCGATGCGCTCCTAGGAAAGTTGCAGGAGCGGTACGGCCTAAACAGGGACGCCGCCGAGCACCAGATCGAAAACTGGATGCGCACTGTGGGGGACCAGGGCAAAAGTGAGAACGCCGCCGACATGATGGGGAGTGCCTATGAGCATTGGTTTGAACGTATGGCGGACGTGCATCATCAGTCGATGGAGTTGATGTCAGAGCGCATGCGTAAGGCATTGGAATTGCCGGTGCGATTTGCCGAATGTCGTAACCCTGCCGACATCGCCAAAGCCCAGGCGGAGTTCGCCAGCACGATGGTCTCGGATTATTTTGAAGCTGGTCGCAAGATGCTGAGCGTCCTCAACCAGGCAACACAGAACTTCGCGCAGCAAGAAGCAGAAGCGATCGGGCACCAGGCGCAAAGGCCTAAATTGCGCGGCGGCCGCTGACCGGCTGGCATGAGCAGCAGTGGTCTCGAGCCGACGCCTTGAGACCACTGACAGGCAATCAGGAAAGGTTCTGGGCGCGTCCTATTCAGAAGAGGAACTCCCAGGTCCCCCAGCCCGATGAATGGTGACTGAACCGCTTGGTCAGCGAAAGCTCATCTATCATGTGCTAAGGAACACGCGTTTTGGGGGAGGGGTATTATGAGCGAGCTACGCAACAGAACGCAGGTAGCATGCGACCCAGGACGGACATCGCCGGGTACGAGCACTTCCTGTCCTATGGTCAATATCCATTGCGATTTTTGCCACATCAGTTCGCCCCGCGAAACACGCGAGATTCGCCATGCGAACCCGATCTGCACGGTTTGCGGTGCAGCCCTAAGCAGGCAGTCCGTGGAAGCTGCCCTATCGTCGTCGGCCCTGGGTCCAAGGGTACAATAAAAGACACCCGCCAGCCATTCGACAAGCTCGCGCGACCGGCACCTATTTGGAGTTCCTGCGGCTTCGCGACAGCCGCTCTTGTGCCCTTTCACAACAAGACCGAACTGGACTGAGTTTGTCATTTGCCGTGCTCGTGCGACCCGCGCGTTTTCGAGTGGAACACTGGATACCCACGGTCATTAAGCCATGTCGCTCTGTGTAGAGTATGGGAGCGGCGGAGCGGGGCCGGTCGCACTATACGGTGCATGTGTGCCGGCCCCGAGCCAAAGTCCGGTCAGTGCGGCCGCTCGAAGCGAATTACCTCACCCTCGCCGCCACAAGGTGATGCTTGGCCGCATTGGTCGCCAGCTCATGGGTGGTCATTGACGGAATTAGGCCTGCTTGTGGGCGATCCGAACCGACAGACCGGAGACAGAGACGCGTCCAGCCTCGTGCCGCAACTGCTCAGCAGCGAGAACAACAGTAAAATACTTGGCCGCCTATCAGATCGGCTCCAGTGGCGCGGTGATGATGAACTCGGTTCCTGGCTGATGATTGATAATTTCCACACCGGCGCCGAGCTGCTTGACCAGCGCTGCAATCAACTTCAAGCCAAGACCTTCATCGCCGTTCGTTTTTCCAGTCGAGTTTAGGCCCTTGCCGTCGTCCCGAACCGACAGAACCAGGTGTCGCTCACCCTCTGACGCCAATTTGACCGTGATCTGGCCCCGAGCGTTGGGCTCGAACGCATGTCGCACAGCATTCGTCACCAGCTCCGTGGTGAGGAGGGCCAATCGAACCGCCCTGTCGATGTTGACGAGAACAGGTTTCTCACCAGCGAAGCATATCCCTGCTCCGTCCGAGACCTGCTCGAGATCGCGACAGATCAGACCGAGATAGTCCGACAGGTCTACCGGGCCGACTTGTGGTATACGCGACAAACGCTCGTGGACTCGCGCGACCGCTGTGACACGGGCGATCGCGTCATTGAGGCTGCGCGTCAACGTCGAATCCTGGCTTGCTGCTGCCTGCAATTGAAGGACACTTGAGACAAGCTGCAGGCTGTTCTTCACCCGGTGGTCGATCTCGCCGACCAGCATCTGCTGATACTCGAGCGCCTTCCGCAGTTTCCTGTCGTGGACGTCTCGTTCAAGCGCCATGCCGAGGACGTTGGCGGCGCCCTGAAGAAAATGAATGTCCTCGGCGTTGAATTGTCCTTCAAGCTCGCTATCGACCTCGAGCACACCATAGGGTGAACCTTCTCCTTGCAGAATGACGTTGATCGCCCTGCGGATACCATGTTGCCGCAACAGTGCAGGGGTACGGAAGCGCTCCTCGTGCTCGAGGTGGTTGGAAATGACCGGCCTTCCTGTCTTGAGGGCAAACCCCGAGGGCGATTCAAGATCTGCGCCAACCGATGCGTTGTTGATGGAGCCGGGCTGCCAGCCGACACCGGCCCGCAGCACGAGCCGGTTCTCGGCCGGAATATACTCGCAAATTTTGCTGAAATGCGCGTCGAGGCCGAGTGCCGCGGCTTCCGCTCCGCGCTGCAGCAGAAGGGAGATCGGCATTCGCGCCAGCGCATCGACGCCAAGCTGCGCCAACAGCTTTTGCTGCCTGATCCGCAGGCCGGGCAATGCAAGATTAAACGTAGAGGGCGGCTCGCTTGGCGCCTCTTCAATGACCGCTCGCCTCGGAAGTGTGTCGGTGCCATCGGCAATCGACATATTGAACCTCCCTGAAATCCGCTCCCGGATCAGCAAAGGCGGCAATCAGAGATCGATTGTCAAGCGCTCAAGCTCGGAGACCAAGCGGGCGGGTTCGGTCGTTTGTCAAGAATGAGGACGCCCGGATGGTCTTTTGCGATTGTGCCTCGAAAACGCGTGTAGAACAGGAAAGGTACTTGCAGCTGATTGAGCCGCGCGGCAACTCGGGCTGAAGTCTCCTTTTCTAGGCGGTAATCAAGGATGGCCGCATCAGGGGCGCTCGCGTCGATCAGCTTGAGGGCGGGCGCCACATTGTGCGCCGGGGCCGAGGAACTCCGCTCCGGTGTCGCACAACGTGGTTTCAAGACTGCAATAAGTGGGTCGTCTTCAACGATCAGGATTTTAC
>JBKPOZ010000150.1:0-15632 GCA_046733355.1 Pseudomonadota bacterium
GGGTAATGTCGCCGATTCCTCGATTGCGCCATCTGGGTAGAACATGCAGTCTCAATAGCCTGTCGGTTTCCTGCAATGTTCGGCGACGATTTGTGCGTTTGCAGTGGCGCTCAAGATATTGGGCGGCTACGTGCTCAAAAGTATCGGTCTTGGCCGAGCGCGCATCAGCCTTTTCACGCGCAGGGTCCCTCCCCTCCGCTGCGGCTCGCAACGCCTTGCCTGCGAGCATTCGCGCAGCCTTCAGGTCAATAACGGGATAGCTTCCAATCGTGTGCTTACGCGTGACCCCATTACAGCGATAGCGCACGGCCCAGGATTTCGACCCCGTCGGCTGAACGACCAAATAGAGATTGGGCAGATAGGCGTCAGGAATCTCGCGTCGAGCAGCACCGGGCTCTGCTGCCTCCACTGCACGGACGGTGAGACCCCGTTTCATCTGGACTGGGTTTCTTCGGGGTAACGTTGGGGTAACAAATGGAGCGTGTCTGGCAATGTCTGCCAACGTATGCGACATACACCGAAAAAGCGCCGTCAATCCAGAAGAAACGCGGGTTTTCCCACGATTTCATGTCGGAGAGCGTCGGCTATAGTCTACCTATCAACCCAGTCTGGGGGACTGGGGGTCCCGAGTTCAAATCTCGGCGCTCCGACCAGTTACCCGCTGGAAGGCGCGCCAACGCGTATACCTGCAGGGCTCACACACTCGTTGTGGCACGACGCAGCACCGCTCAGCACTCTTTTGTCTCTACCTCCCCGCAACGTGGGCACCTAAAGGTACACAGCTCCGGCTCTGGGCCAACTTTCGGGGTAGTGCGCACGACGGTCATCGCCTCGCCGCATCGCGAGCAGCGAGCTGGCATCGGTTCTGCTTCGTGCTCGATGTGCTTTCTCATGACCTCTATTCGACATTAACGCGACGTACCCCGCGCGCGTTCAGCGTGCCGCCAATGGCTACAAAGACAACCGCGCAGTGATGCCCGACAGGACGGAACCATTTTTTCCGATGCCGGTTAAGTGGCGTGGTAGACGTTAGGAGGAAGCAAAAAATGAAGAAGATGATGATCTTAGCCGGGCTGGCGGCTGCTGCGTATGCCACGCCAGCCCTTGCCGACTTTTACGTTGTGCGGGAAGGCACAGGCCCATGTCGAGTAGTCGAGACGCGACCCACTGAGACGAAGATCGTGGTCGTCGGGAACAAGGTCTATAAGACCCGCGAAGAAGCCGAAAAAGAGATCACGACGGTCTGTAAATGAGATGACGCCGGGCAGGAGGCCGTCTGTGTCATTGGACGGCCTCTTGTTCATGTATTTGTCGAGCGCGGCTGTTCTGACGGTCACGCGCTGTTCAGGAACCCGATCACCGGGACGGGTGCCTGCTGCGCCCTTACTGCTCGCCGCCCAGCCACCGCCGCGCCGCCAACTAGCTCGATCACGTCCCTGCGCCGCATGAGAACTCCCCTACACACGACGACGCGCGTAAGGCTGCTACGCGCATTGCTGGACGCATAGACGGTCTCACGCGCTCGCTCCTTGCTTGACGCCCCACGTGCCCGCAGCAACCATCTGGGCTCGTACGAGCCACTACCGATGCTGCTGACGAGCACATTGCCACGCGCAAATGCCAGGGCCTAGGCTCGCGGCTTTAATGGTCATCTTTGAAGGTTGCCCGGTCTTGCTGGAAGCCATTCCATCACCAGGAGGAGCGCTCTTTGCGGCGGTGTGTCTCAGGGGTAGCCACACACGACCATGACATGCAATGGTCGTCGGCAAGGGCGAGCAGCAGGAGCTGATGAGATGTTGCAAACATTGTGCATTGCTCTGAGCTATGTGGTGCTGATGACGCCCTGTATTGCTGTCGCGGGGCCTGCTGAGGATGCCAATGCCGCTGTTGACCGTTGGTCCGCAGCCTACAGCTCCAACGATACTGAAGCAGTTGTGCAGTGTTATTGGCCAGACGCAGTGCTTCTCGGCACCGTCAGCCCCGTGATGTCTGAAGGCACGGAAGCGATACGCACGTATTTCAGTCCGCTGAAGGGCAGCGGGAACAAGAATGAACTGCGAGACAAGCGTACGTTTGTGCTGGATGAGAATGCCGTGGTGGTTGCAGGTTTCTACACCTTCACACGCATGCAGGAAGGGAAGCCGGTCCCTGGACCGTCGCGCTTCACGATGCTGATCACCAGACGCGGTGGCGAATGGAAGATCACCCACCATCATTCGTCGCCACACGTACAGCCAAAGCAGTAGGAAGCGTAGCTGCCATTGCCTCGACGCTCTTGGGCGCGCCGAGGAGGCGCGATGCGGCGAACGGCGCGCAGGCGCCTCTAAACTGCCACTCAGGTCATTTGCTCACGTCGTGAATGCCGGGGCCGCAGCTCGCGTCTTTACTGGCGATGTTGAAAGCGCCCCAGTCGCGCTCGGGCGATTTCGCGTTCGGGGGGAGGCTCAATTGCGCGGGTCTCGTGCGCGACCGAGCACTCACGCACGCGCGAGCACGTTGCTAACGGTCTGCCTGCTCCTCGATGGCTGTCACAGCCGCTGCCGAGCAAATTGCACACAGCACGAAGGCCGCACGGGGGCTCCAGCCGAGCGGCCTTGGCGATGGACTGCCGGTGGCTCCGGTTCTGTCCGTCTAGCTACACCAAACCGCAACGCTGGTGAACGGTTCCGCTCCTATATTCTGCGGTGATCGGCCAGTGAAGGCCAACGGAGGCGCTTGGCTGCACGCAGCAGCTTGCGGGCGAGCGATCCGCAGACGCGCACTTGCCGAGAGGCTTCAGCGCCCTTGGCCCTGCGGAGGCAGCAGCGCGCTACTCGCATGGCGCAGCTGGAGCGCTCGTATGCGACCAGACCGGGCTCGGTGTCGTTCGGCAGGATAGTCACCACCTCACTCAGTGTTTCTCCGCTGGTCCGACACAACGCGCCCCATCCGTTCCGCGGCTATTCTTCCGCCCCTTTCAGAGGCCACGCGGGGCGCGCGAGTTTGTTGCTCTTGCTTGGGGGGGGAACATCACAATGTTGCCTCACCCTGCAGCGAATGTTTGTACGCTGGAGGCTTTGGACATGCCGATCAGGCGTTTGCTACAGGGGAGCGCGTTCGCTCCACAGGACGTACAGGTTCTCTCTGAAGCTTTCGAGGCCGCGCTGCTAGAACTAGGGCTCGTTGACCGCGCCGATCCTGCGGTCGAACTGGTTGCCCAGCGCATCATCCACCTTGCGTCGTTTGGCGAGCGTGACCCTGTTCGATTGCGTCAAGGAGCCGTGAAGGGCGTCTGACCCGCAGCTCTTTCATTCACAACGCGAACGGCGGAGCCTCGGCTCTCCCCCCTTTACTGCGGTTTGAAAGCACCCCCGGTCTCACTCGCGGCATTTCGCGCTCGGACGAGGCTCATTTTTCGCGGTAGGGATGTCGCGCGCCGCCGAGCGTGACGCTCCCGCGCGGGCGTTGCTCCCGGTCATCGCCGCCCAGCGCCACGGCGCGCTGTATGGAACGGCGATGCTCAGCAAACCCCCACTCAGTTCCGCTATCGTGCTGCCCCGGTGTTTGCCGCGCCGCCCTGCCCGGTTGAGTTGGGCGCTGACTGCGTGGCGCTGGGGCCGGTTGCTGTCGGTGATGTAGGGCTCGGGTTCCTATATGCGATTGCCGCTATGATAAGCCCGATGACAACCAAACCGCCGATGGCCCATAAGCCTCGACGAGGGGTAGACCCTCGCGGAGGGTCGGTGGGGTCTTGAGAAGTCATATGTCGCTCCTGCTATGGTTCGGAGAACCAACGTGGGGCACCGTTTGCTGTTCCCTCGCCCTGTCAGGCGCGCGAGAGCACATTGGAGACTGTCATCGCCTGCCAGCGTCCACCGCGTGCTGCAGGCACGCCACGCGCATTGAGGGCTTCGGCAACGGCGCGCTGCTCGCGCCTCAACTCTCCTCCAGCATCGAGTTAATGCACAACGGCGGGCCTCGGCTCGCGTCTTTACTGGCGAACTTCGAAGCGCCCTCGCTCGCGCTAGGGCAATTTCGCATTCGGGGCGAGGCTCATTCGCGCAGCGGGAAATCGAGTGGGAGCAGCCTTACCCCAGCGGCACGGGATCGTACACTTGGATTGTGCTCGGCAAGGCAGACACCACGAACGTCTTTGCTCGGTGCAGTCCATCTCCGATGATGCGCTCAGAGTTGTAGAGCCCAAGAATGAGCGGTTCACGCCATTCGGCTGGATCGTGATGCCCTCTCTTTCGGCATTACGTGGGTCGTGGGGATGATCAGCTCGGGTAGAGAAGAAATCGAGGAGCGTTGGATAGTCGGGCGCGCCGACGCACTGTTCTCGCTAACCTTGACCTGACGCGCACGCACGAACATCGGGCGCTCAACGAGGTCGCCTCATCGCGCCCTCTTCGTTTCGGAATAAGCGCAGCATTAGATGGTCCTCGTTCGCAACGCACTCACGTGTCGTGATTGCGCCCAATCCACGCCATCCTGCCGCCGCCTTCCAGGTGGAACTTTTGATTCCGGGACCGCGTGAGCCGGGACCACCGGGGGGACACCATGAACATATCTGATCTCTTTGCGCGCGCCGCTGAGTGCGACCGTGCACTACACATGGCGACTGATGCAGACCGCCGTAGCGGGCTTGAGCGGCTGCGCAAGGCATGGCTCACCCTGGCATACGACCAGCAACTTGCCCGCGACC
The DNA here is from genome assembly GCA_046733355.1 of Pseudomonadota bacterium. GTDB lineage: Bacteria > Pseudomonadota > Alphaproteobacteria > Rhizobiales > Xanthobacteraceae > VAZQ01. Next base: position 4,685 of record JBKPOZ010000150.1, read on the forward strand.
CGGAGATGCAGGAGGCGATCGCGGCGCTGCGACGCCTGCACGCCGAGATCGCGGCGGTGCGCGCCACCCTGCACTGACGCGCCCGCAAACACCGCGACGCGGGTTGCGAATAAACAGCTTCGTTCACAGCGGGCCGGCATCCGGTTGCGTCGCGTTGAGGCTATTCTGCTCCTGGGCGCAGTCGCCGTAGGCTGGGGTACCGCCTGGCCAGTGAGCAAGGCGCTGCTGGATTATTTGCCGCCACTCTGGGTCGTGGCCCTGCGATCTCTCATCGGGACGGTTGTTCTGTTCGCCATCTCCGCCGGCCGCAGCCAAATCGTGCTGCCGCCGCGCGGTGACTGGTCGGTTGTCGTCAACGTGATCCTGCTGCACATGGTGGCGTTTTCCGCCCTCGTCGCATTCGGCCTGAAACTCGTGCCGGCGGGCCGATCAATCGTGCTCGGCTACACCACCCCGCTCTGGGTGATGGCGGGCGCGCGCATTTTTCTCGGCGAAAAGCTCACGTGGCCCCGCGTCCTTGGTATCTCGATCGGATTGTCCGGGCTGATGCTGCTGTTCGATCCTTACCGGTTCAATTGGACCGACCGCAGTGCCGTTTTGGGAAATGCATTCATCATGCTCGGCGCATTCTGCTGGGCCATAAGCATCCTGCACCTGCGCGCCCATAAATGGATCGCCAGACCGTTTGATCTCGTGCCCTGGCAGGCCTTACTGGCAACTGCAATCCTCATCCCGCTCGCATGGATATGGGAAGGCGAGCCGCGCGCGGCATGGCCGCCAAGGCTCGTCATATTGCTGCTCTATGCCGGCACCGTGGGTACCGCCCTGCCCTATTGGGCGATGCAGAGCGTCAACCGCAGCCTGCCGGCGATGACCACCGCGCTCGGTCTCCTCGTCGTACCTGTCGTGGGCGTTGCCTGCGCGACCCTCTGGTTGGGAGAGCCGCTCACCTGGGGCCTGCTCGCCGCCATGACGCTCATTCTGGGCGGCATCGCTATCGGATTACGGAGGACAGATGTCAGATGACAGACCAAGTAGACAAATTTATCCTCTGTCCTGTGTCCTCTGTCATCTCTCATCTGACATCTGTCCTCTGACATCTGTCCTTACGCGCGTGAGCGTCCGGCATACCAGGCAAAGGCAAGCAAGATGACGCATATCACGGCGGCCGCTACGCCGTGCTTGACGTGGATATGACTGGAGCCCGCCTGAAAGCCCGGGAAAAACCCGGGCAGCGAGCCTGCCGGCAGGACCCAATAGATTACCGCGATTGCCGCAAATGCCAGACCCAGGACGATCGCAACGGCGCGCATATGGCTCCTCCCTGCCCGCATTGTTGGGATATGATTATCTGAGAAACTGCCGTGCCGTTGCAACTTTCCACATACGTCTACGGCGAGCCGCGCCGGCGCCGTGAGGGCGTGCGCATCGGCTGTGCGCGGCTGCCGGTGCGCGGCGTGCGCAAGGAAGACTATGCCAGAAGAGATTTGATGGACGTGTGGCTGCCTCCGGTGGCTCCGAGCCGCGAGCTGCTCAGCTGGGCGCTCGAGCACGACCTCGCCAACGAGAAAACGTGGCGCACATACGTGCGCCGCTATCGCCGGGAAATGGAGGCAACCGACGCGCGTCAGACCATCGCCTTGCTGGCAGCCATTGCCCGGCATACGCCGATTTCGCTTGGCTGCTATTGCCGAACCATGCATTGCCACCGCTTCGAGCTCGAGCGGCTTGTGCGCGCTGTGGCGCAGCCATGATCGCAGGCATCATGGAGGTCCACGTGAGCAGGCACGCAGTCCGGATCGTATTAGCCGCGCTGTTGCTCTTGTGCGCTGCGCCGCCGCATGCGGCCGCCCAGAGCTTTCCGGCAAAGCCGGTGACCGTGATCGTGCCGTTCGCTCCCGGCGGGCCAACCGATATCGTCATGCGCACGCTGGCGACCGCCACGGAGAAACATCTCGGGCAATCCATCGTCATCGAAAATCGGACCGGCGCCGGCGGCACGCTCGGCCCGGCGCAGATGGCCAAGGCCAAGCCCGATGGCTACACGCTTGCGCAGCTGCCGATCACCGTCTTTCGCTATCCTTTCATGACTTCCACGAGCTTCGATCCGGCAAAAGATTTCACCTACATCATCGCGCTCTCCGGCTACACGTTCGGCATGGTGGTGCGATCGGATTCGCCGTGGAAGTCCCTGGGCGATCTTCTCGCCGACGCCAGGGCGCACCCGGGCCGGATCAATTACGGATCGCCCGGCGCGGGCACGACCCCCCACATCACCATGGAGCAGATCGCAAGGCGCGCAGGCATCTCGTGGACGCACGTCCCCTACCGCGGCAACGCGGAGTCAAATACGGCGCTTCTCGGCCGCCACATCGACGTGGTCGCCGATTCGACCGGCTGGGGGCCGTTCGTGAATGCGGGAGAGTTTCGCCTGCTGGTGACCTGGGGCGCAGCGCGCACGAAAAACTGGCCGGACGTTCCCACGCTCAAGGAATCCGGCATCGATATCGTTTCCAATTCGCCCTACGGCATAGCCGGTCCGGCCGGCATGGAGGCGCAGGTCGCAAAAATCCTGCACGACGCATTCCGCAAGGGAATGCTCGAGCCGTCCTACGAGGAGGCGCTCGCCAAGCTGGATCAGGAGTCCTTTTATCTTGATAGTGCGGCATACCGCGATTACGCGTTGCGCGAGCTGGCCGAGCAGAAAGAGCTCGTCGAGCTGCTCAAGCTGAAATTGAATTGAGCGCGTAGGTCGCGCTCACATCTCGATGCATGTAGGGGCGGGTTTGAAACCCGCCCTGCCTCGTCGATAGAATTTTCGGGATTGTGCGCCCCAAGCGATCATTCAGAAATCGTCCTGAACGCCACCCGCTTCGGACGCGCGATGATTGCCTCACGAGGGGGGGTTGAAACCCGCCCCTACGAGCTGCACCGTCGGGCCATTACGAGCGCGGGCGCGCCCGCCCGAGGAGGAAGGCCACGAACCCGCTGTCGTATTCCGCGCGTTGGAAGGCAGCGCCGAGAAAGCGGCCCGCTATCGGATCGGCGGCAACATAAAACCTGCCGCTCCTGGCGCTTTGCGGAAAACGACGCGTATGGGCTCCTTGACTTGAGCCTTTGCCGTTTGCCCGCCCCGGGCGCGCGGCCGGTCCCACCGAGATTCCACTCATTGTGCCCCCTTAGCGCTGAGACGAATCCCTACCGCCTGGATGGTGAATGCAGTTCGGTGAATTTTCTCTTTCGGCTCCGCTCTCCCCGCGCACTGGAGAGGCGGTAGGTTGATCCCCGCGCGCAGGATTTTCCCGAATAAAGGTGAAATTGGGTCGCCGGCAACGCGTTTGTTCCGTTCTTCCGCAATTTTCCGCCGGCGTGGCTTTTGTGCACCGGGCAAAAGACACCGGCCGGGCTTTGTGCCATCAAACCGGGCAGCCTTTCGGGCGGGAAGCAAATCGCAGCCCGGGGAGTCGTTGCATCAGGTGAGGACGGCGATGCCTGCCCTGCGGAAACAGCTGCGCGGTATTGGGGTGAGACAGGTTCGTCTCGCCGCCGGGCTCATCCTGTTCTCCTATCTGCTCACGCATTTCAGCAATCATGCGCTGGGCATCATCTCCCTCGACGCGATGGAATATGGGCTTTTCTTCCACATGGCGTTGTGGCGAAGCCCGTTCGGCACGATGCTGCTTTACCCGGCACTCGCGGTTCATGCCTCGCTCGGGCTCTGGGCGCTGTACGAGCGCCGCCAGTTCAAATGGAAAAGCACGGAGCTCATCCAGCTCGCCTTCGGGCTGAGCATCCCGGCGATGCTGTGCTGGCATGTGATCAACCAGCGGCTCTCGGTGGGACTCTATGGCCTCGAGAAAAGCTACAGCCAGACGCTCTATGGCTTCTGGATTGCGCGGCCCGATCTCGGGGTAATGCAGGCCGTGCTGTTGCTCGTCGCCTGGACGCACGCCTGCATCGGCCTGGGGCTGTGGCTGCGGCTGCGGCCGTGGTTTCCGCGCGTGGCGCCGTACCTGCTGCTCGCAGCCGTCCTGCTACCGACCTTTGCGCTCCTCGGCTTTTATCAGCAGGGAAAAACCGTCCTCCAGCTCGCGACCAATCCGGAATGGGTTGCGGAATATCGCTCACCCGCGCGCATCGGGACACCCGCGCAGCGGGAGGTGCTGGCCACCATTCGGGATAATTTCCTGCTCGCCTATGCGGGAGTCATCGCCTTCGTGTTTGCAGCGCGCGCCTTTCGGCTGCTGCGGGAGCGCAGCCGCGGCCTCATCCGCCTGAGCTATCCCGACCGGACCATTCGCGTGCCGCGCGGCCTGAGCGTGCTCGAGGCGAGTCTGCGCTACAGGATCTCGCATGCGAGCGTCTGCGGCGGCAAGGCAAGGTGCTCGACCTGCCGTGTCCGCATCATCGGCGACCGGAGCGGGCTGCCGGCGCCATCGGCACGCGAGGCATTCGTGCTTGAGCGCGTCGGCGTGAGCGGCGATCCCGCCGTGCGCCTGGCGTGCCAGCTGCGGCCGCAGAAGGATATCGCGCTGGTGCCCATGCTGCCCCCGCAAACCAATCAATCGTTCTCATTCCAGCGCAGCCGAATACATCTCGCGCAGGAGCGCTACGTCGTCTGCATGTTCGTCGATATGCGCGGCTCGGTGAGCATGGCAGAGAAACGGCTGCCCTTCGACACCGTGTTCATGATCAACCGCTTTCTTGCGGCGGTCTCCCAGGCCGTGCTGGAGGCAGGCGGACGGCCGCATCAGTATCTCGGCGACGGGCTGATGGCCCTGTTCGGGCTAGGTAACGACGCGCCGCAGGCCTGCCGGCAGGCAATCAACGCCGCTGCCATGATCGCCGGCAATGTCGATCATCTGAACAAGATGTTCGTCGATGTGGAGCACAAGCCCATTTCCTTCGGCATCGGCCTTCATGGGGGCGAGGTGATTGCCGGTGATATCGGCTACCGGGACCAGATCGTCTTCAGCGTGGTCGGCGATACGGTCAACATCGCCGCGCGCCTGCAGGAGCTGAGCAAGGAACTCGCCTCCGAGGTCATCATCTCTGACGAGGTGTTGAAAACCGCAGGACTGAGTGGCCCCGCATTGCCTGCAGCCGAGGTCGCCATCCGCGGCCGCGCCGATCCGCTCCGCGTGCGCAGCGTGCGCAAGGCCTCCTCGCTCGCCGCCGTGCTGCATGCCCCCGAAGCGCCTGCAGATCGACCGGGTCCCGGCGAAACACCGGCGACAGAAGAACTGATGGCTTCCGGCCTCTGAAGGCCGGCTACTCTGAGCAGCCACGGCGTGTGACAGCGACGTTTCCACACGTTCATGCCCAGTTCAGTCGGCTTCTGCGATCTTATAGCCGGAAGCCGACTTTCCTTCCGTCGGAAAAGGCACGCCATGACGTCGATCGACGCTGCTCAATCCGCCCGCGTTTGGGCCGCCCCCGCGGAGGTGACGATTTCCCGCATCCGCCGGCTGCATGAGGCCGTGCGCTTTGCCCTGCCCCAGCGGCACGCGATTGCCGTCATTCTCGTCCTGGTGCTCGGGGCTGCCGGGGTGAGCGCCTTCGAGCCGCTGATCCTCAAGTGGGTGTTCGACGAGCTCACCGCCGAGCGGCAGGTCGGCATCATCATCGGCGGCATCGTTGCGCTGTTGGGCTTTGCGCTCGCGCGCGAGCTGATGGACGGCTTTGCCAACTGGCTCACCTGGCGTACCCGCATCGGCCTGCAATATGCGCTGCTCGAGGTGACGATCGGCAAGTTGCACCGCATGCCGCTGCGCGTTCAGCGCAGCGAAGGCATCGGCGCGATTATGACGCGGCTCGACCGCAGTATCCAGGGTTTCACCGGCGCGGTCTCCCTGATCCTGTTCAATGTGCTCCCGGCGTTCGTGTTCCTCGCCATTGCCAGCACGGTCATGTGCCGGCTCGACTGGCGCCTTGCCCTCCTCGTGCTTGCCTTTGCGCCCCTTCCAGCCCTCATCGCGGCCCATGCGGGCGCGGAGCAATCGCAGCGCGAGCGCACCCTGCTCGATCGGTGGGCGCGCATCTATTCGCGCTTCAACGAGGTCCTGTCCGGCATCCTGATCGTCCGCAGCTTCTGCATGGAGGACGCGGAGAAGCGTCGTTTTCTGAAAGATGTGGCCGCTGCCAATAATGTGGTCATTCGCGGCGTTGCCACTGACCTTGGATATGCGTCCGCAAGCAATCTTGTCATTGCGGTGGCGCGGCTGAGCGGGCTTGCGTTTGGCGGCATTCTGGTTCTCCAGGGCGAGATCACCGTCGGCACCCTCGTCGCATTTCTTGGCTATATCGGCGGCCTGTTTGGGCCCGTGCAAGGACTGACGGGAGTCTATTCGAGCTTGCGCAAGGCCTCCGTGTCGCTCGACGAGATATTCGGCATTCTCAACGTTCAGGAGCACCTTGGCGATTCACCGGACGCCGCCGACCTGGCCGACGTGGCCGGCGCGGTCGATTTCGAGAACGTGCATTTCCACTATGAGCAGCCGGCGCGACCGTTGCTCAACGGGATCACCTTGCACGTTGCCCCGGGTGAAACGATTGCCATCGTCGGGCCCAGCGGGGCCGGCAAGACCACGCTGATGGCGCTGCTGATGCGTTTTTACGATCCGCTCGACGGGCGCATCGCAATCGATGGACGCGACCTGCGCGGCATCAAGCAAAGCTCTTTGCGGCGGAATATCGGAGTGGTGCTGCAGGATGCGCTTTTGTTCAACGACAGCATCCGCGCCAACATCGCCTATGGCCGACCCGAAGCATCCAATGAGGAGATCGAGGCCGCCGCCAAGGCCGCCAATGCGGACGGGTTCATCAAGCGGCTGCCGCAGGGATATGACACTATTGTCGGAGAGCGCGGTGGACTGCTCTCAGTGGGCGAGCGTCAGCGCATCACCATTGCCCGCGCGCTTTTGAAAAATCCCGCGATCCTCATCCTCGACGAGGCGACTTCGGCGCTCGATGCCGAATCGGAGGAAGCGGTTCAGAACGCCATCCACTCGCTCACTGCCGGTCGCACCACCTTCGTCATTGCGCATCGGCTTGCAACTGTGGTGAATGCCGACCGCGTCATTGTGTTGAAGGAAGGCCGCATCGTCGAAAGCGGCACCCATCCGGAGCTGCTGCGCCAGAACGGCTACTATGCGTCGCTCGTACGCAGGCAGCATCGCGGCATGATTGCCAACGACGCAGACCCTGCTCCCGCGCTCACCCCCGCCTGATTCAATAATCGAATCACAAGCACCCATCTAACGCCGTCATCCTGAGGCGCTCGGCGCAACGCGCCGAGCCAGCGCAAGTCGGCTTGTCCGACTTGCGCACTTAATGATCCGATCTCGAATAAATGCGAGATCGGTGGATGGACGGCCAGAGCTCGGGCCGCATCCTTCGAGGCTCGCTCGCTGCGCTCGCTCGCACCTCAGGATCGGCGTGAGATGAGCGCCCTCGGCGCATGCGCGGAACCTGGCTGGTTGCATGTTGTTGTTGATCGACCGCAACACCGTTTATCCAGCAGACCACCTCATGAGCTCGAGCATCAGCCTGCAATGCATATCCGCCCGTCCGCTGCACCGCTTCTGCCACAGCGCGAAGGATTACTGGACGACACCGCCGAGCGGCGAGGCATGGTTCCTCACCGCCAGCCTTGTCGGCGTCGTCCTGGCGAGCCTCGGCATCACCTACAGCATCAATCTCTGGAACAGGTCTTTCTTCGACGCGCTCGAAGCAAAGGATGCGGGGGTTGCAGGCCATCAGGCGCTGATGTTCCCCGCTCTTGTCGGCGCGCATCTCGTGCTCTGCGTGTTTGCCATGTGGGCGCGCATGACCCTGCAGCGCAACTGGCGGGCATGGCTCAATGATCACCTTCTTGGCCGCTGGCTTGCCGAGTGCAGATTCTACAAGCTCGAGCTCGTCGACGGCGATCACAAGAATCCCGAGCACCGCATCAACGACGACTTGCGCATTGCAACGGAAATGCCGGTCGACTTCGTCACCGGCTTCATTACCGCGCTGCTCTCGGCCGCGGCCTTCATTACGCTGCTTTGGGTGGTGGGGGGGTCATTGACCATTCACGTTGTTGGCCTGCAGCTGACCATCCCCGGGTTTCTGGTCATTGCCGCGGTGATCTATGCGTTGCTTGCAAATGGATCCATGCTGGCCATCGCTTTTCGTTTCATCCCGCTCACCCAGAGCAAGAACCAGGCGGAAGCCGAATACCGTTATGCGCTCACCCGCGTGCGGGAGAATGCGGAAAGCATTGCGCTGCTTGGCGCCGGCAGCGCCGAATGCGACCGGCTCGACCGATCGTTCAGCACCGTGGTCGCGCGGTGGCGCGATCTGATGGTGCAGCACATGCGCGCGGTGATCGTGTCCCAGGCCAGCGCGCAGCTCTGCGGCGTCGTGCCAATTCTCCTGTGCACGCCGCGCTTTCTGGATGGAACCATGACCCTCGGTCAGGTGATGCAGGTCTCCTCCGCCTTCGTCATTGTGCAAGGCGCGCTCAGCTGGCTCATGGAGAACTACACGCGCGTCGCGGACTGGACCGCTTCGGCGCGGCGCGTTGGCTCGCTGCTGGACGCGCTCGACGAGGCCCAGGCATCCGAGCGCCAACGCGCAAATATCAGAGCCATCGCGCGCGACCGTGCCGAGCTGCAGCTGCACGACGTATGGGTGGCGCTTGCCGACGGCCGTCCGATCATTCGCCGTGCGAGCGTGACGATCCAGCCGGGCGAGCGTGTTCTCGTCGTCGGCGATTCGGGAAGCGGCAAAAGCTCCCTGCTGCGCGCGGTTGCGGGCTGCTGGCCGTGGTGCAACGGCGAGATAATTTACCGGCACGGCCAACGCATGCTGGTCCTGCCGCAACGCCCGTATGTGCCGACGGGCTCCTTGCACGAAGCGGCGCTTTATCCTTTGCCGCCGGACGGCGCGAGAACTGATGAGGTCGCTCATGCGCTCGCCATGGCCGGACTCGCGCACTATCTGCCGCGGCTCGATGTCGCCGCGCCTTGGGACAGCATCCTGTCGGGAGGCGAGAAGCAGCGGCTCGCCATCGCGCGCGCGCTGCTGCACCAGCCGGACCTGCTTGCGCTCGACGAGGCAACCTCGGCGCTTCCCGTTGCCGCGCAGGCCGACATGATGGTTCTGATCACGCGCGAGCTGCCGCACGCGACCATCATCAGCATTGGCCATCGGCCTGAACTCGAGGCCTTTCACGACCGCAAGCTGACCATCGCGCGCAAGCCCGACGGCGCGCGCATCGTCAGCGATGTGCCGATTCCACAGCGCACCGCGGCAATCAACGCGCGTGGCTCAGTGCTGCCAATGCATGCTGCCGTTTGAGAGCGCTGTGCAGTTACGTCGGCTCTTCGGCACCGCGTACCCACAGCTGAAACGCTCGAAGGACGACAGTGTCAGTCTCCGCTCTGTGAAGCTTCAGAAATTCAGCTATTGCTGTATCGAGCTCTGTAGCCGCGTCTGGTTGGCGACGCTTCTCACGCACGTCCAACCAAGCGCCTTGCAGCGCGGCAAATCTGCTTTTCTGCTCGTCGGTCATCGGTCCTCTTGCGCGTCAAAATATTTTTTTCCGTCGTGGAACAATTGGGCGTGATCTCCGTTCGCCGCACGAAATCTTTGCTACATTTTGACTCTCGTCGAGGATTCAGCCACGCTCTGACGCCCGACGTCTAGGTAATTACGGCCTGGGCCGGAACGGTGAGCCTAGGGTCCACCGTCTATTCCAGCCGCGGCTGTATCCATGTAAGCATACGGGAGAACGAAATGACCCAGATGGCCGAATATGCGGGCCGCGCAGTCGGAAGTGTGCCGCCGGCTCCCCCGGCCGGAAGTCCGCCGGCGCCTGCAGTCCAATATGTAATCGAAACAGTGCCGCCAGCGGAGATGGCGGCTGCGCTGGCTGCGGATGCCGCCCAGAAAGCCCATTACGGCACTATTCACCTACTCATTCGCGGATTTTTGTGCACGCCCTTTCTGGCCTATGGAGCCTCTGTGGTATTCATCATGGTTGCCCAAGGCGTACCGCTCGGCGTAGCGGGACTTGTCTTCCCGGCTGGCTACGTCACGCTGAGCTTCCTCGGCCTCGAAATGGCGACCGGCAGCTTCGCCCTCATGCCGATCGGCATGTACGGCGGGACGGTCACGCCGGCGGAGTTGGTTCGCAACTGGACCTGGACTTTAACCGGCAACCTCCTCGGAGGCATATTCTTCGCCTGGCTGCTCTGGTTCTCATGGACCTACGGCGGGTCCATCGCCCCCCCGGTTCCGGGCCAGAGGCACATGCTCATCGTCATCGCCCAGACCGCCGAGCACAAGATCGAGTATATCAAGTACGGCGCCCTCGGCTGGTGCGCCGCCGTTGGCATGGGTGTTCTTTGTAACTGGCTGGTGAGCCTCGGGTCCGTCATGTCCAAAGCCACGCGCAGTACTTTGGGCCGGGTCGTGCTGATGTGGATACCCATAGCGATGTTCTTTGCGATGGGCTTCGAGCACACCGTCGTCAATATGTGGCTCTTCCCGACCGCTATCCTTTCGGGTGCCCACGTGAGCTTCTACGAGTGGTGGGTGTGGAATCAGATCCCGGTCACCATCGGCAACATCCTCGGCGCGATGGTGCTAAACGGCACGCTGTGGTACTACACTCATGTTTTGCAAAAATAACTGCAGCTCGCGTCCGCCGCTGAGATACAGCACGCCGAACTCTCGGTGAACTGCAACGGCGCCAAAGGCCTGCTCGACCCGGCCCTTGGCGCCGCCTCCCATGACCGGCGTGACGTTAGGTGAGCGGAAGGGGTGGGATTCGAACCCACGAGGGAGCGTGAACCCCCTGGCGGTTTTCAAGACCGCTGCCTTAAACCTGTCTCTTATACACATCTCCGAGCCCACGAGACCACCTAGCACATCTCGTATGCCGTCTTCTGCTTGAAAA
>JBKPOZ010000151.1:0-2834 GCA_046733355.1 Pseudomonadota bacterium
CAATCTGGACGTCATTCGCGGCAAGAAACGCCTGCCAGGCCGGCAGCAACTGATGCTCGAACGTGGGGAGGATTTGAAACTTGTCGCCGGCCGCGACCGTGGCGCATGCGCTCGAGACGGCTTCGGTCTGGCAGGCGTCGGCCGGGCACAACTCGAAGCCTTGGGAGGTATCGACCCTTACGCATAGATGAGCTTGCCGCCCACGAATTCGACCCGCGTGATGAACGGTGCCGGCGCCTTGATGTACTGCTGCACTAGTGTGATGCCATCTCTTGACTCTTCGAAATCTGAGCTGCCGACATGCTCGGCGAGTGCCGCCGCCGAAAACAGCAGGCGCACACCAAGGCCCTTGCCGGCCCGGTTGTGCTTGAGGATGACGGGGAACCCGATCTTTGCGGCCGCATCGGCAATGTTGTCGCGACCGATCACGGCAACTGTGTCTGGAGTAGTGATTCCAAATGCCTTGAGAGCTTCATACTGTGCCACCTTCGAGAGCTCGAGCTGAAGGGCACGCTCGCCATTGACCACGACGCGGCCATGGCGCTTGAGCCAAGCCAATACAGCGGCCGTGAACTCGGGGGCGTAGCGATGGCCGCGAGTGTGAGAGGACGCACTCATGCGGTTGTAGAAGACGCCCTCCGGCGGCGTTACGGTGAGATGGAGCATACCTTCATCGAGGAACCACTCGCTGAACGATACTTCGAGGATGGCCAACTCGCGGCGCAGCGGCTCGATCCAGGCGTCATTCTCATGGATCACGAAGAGGCGCGGCGTGCCTGCACCTGCGAAATGTTGTGCTTTCATGAACCTTCTCGTATGTGAATCAGACGGCTGACACTGTTGCGAACATAGGCGCAAACACCACGGATAAGAAGACGTCGCGCACGCGCGTACAGGGGTGAAAAGCACGAGGAGCGGCAGCAGTCTTGCGGTTAGCGCCTGCCACAATGCCGCGATGGAGTGCTATCGACGTGCCATGAATGACCAGACCTTTGAGGGCAGGCGCGAGAATTTAAACCAGGCGAACAAGCTCTCCCGCTCCTATACAGTGTTGCTCGAGGCACTCATACGTGTATCCGCGGCAGCGGCAAAGTGCGGCAGCTGCTGGGCCATGGGGCGATTCTGTTCAGACCGCCGGAACGAAGTCGATTTGACGCAGGGCCACGGGAGCCCACGGATGGCAATTGGCCTTGCACGACGCGAATTCATGGCTCTTGTGGGCGGCGCATTGGCAAGCCGACCGATCTCGGTGGCCGCCCAAGGGGCAGGTGGCGCGCACACCATCGGTGCATTGATAGGATTGGCGAACGATGCGGAAGCCCGGGCCCGCATCGAGGCTTTCGAACAAGGTCTCGAACAGGACGGCTGGTCCGTCGGCCAAAACCTTCGCATTGAGTATCGCTTTGCAGGCGGCGATTCCAGGCGCATGAAGGCACTTGCGAAAGAACTTGTCGAGCTTAAGCCCGCTTGCCTTCTCGGCCACAGCACCCCCGTCGTTGCAGCGCTGATGGGCGCTACCCGGACAATTCCGATCGTCTTCGTGTCGGTGTCCGATCCAATCGACAGCGGGTTCGTCGCAAGCATGGCGCGGCCGGGTGGCAACATCACGGGGTTTACCGTTCTCCACGCAAGCATCGTCGGCAAATATCTATCCATACTGAGACAGATTATGCCGCAGCTCGCCCACGTTACCATGATGTACAATCCGGACTCCTTGCCCGGTGCAGAGATGTTTTTTTTACGTCCGTTCATCGATTCCGCGGCCCAACTCAAGGTCAAGTCGGCAGCGGCTCAAGTTCGCAGCTCCGCGGACATTGAAAGGACCTTTGCGGAACTTCGCAGCGAGCCTGGCAGCGGTCTTATTCTGACGCCAGACAATTTCATCACTGTCCATCGTGACCTGATTATCTCCCTCGCCGCGCGATTTCGTATTCCCGCAGTTTATCCCTATCGATATTTTGCCGAAGCAGGGGGTCTGTTATCCTATGGGGTGGACGCGGTGGACCTGTTCAGACGTGCAGCGGAGTACGTCGGCCGTATCCTTCGAGGTGCGAAGCCCGCGGATCTTCCTGTTCAAGCGCCGACAAAATTCGAACTTGCGATTAACCTAAACACGGCCAAGGCTCTTGGTCTGGTGGTCCCGAGAGTCCTGCTGGCTAGCGCTGACGCGGTGTTCGAATGAATAGTATCGCGCGGATCAACCGTGCTGATCAAAGCGGAGCGCCCGATCAGGAGCGTCTTGCGGCAGGAGTGGCCCGTCGGACGCACCTGAGCGCGCTGAAGAGATCGCCAACACCATGAAGGACATCGGGTGTACTGCCCGTCTCCAATGATCTAATAAGCTAACCCAATGCGGTTGTTTTTTGCGATGCATGGTTTCTTGCCCGCCATTGGGCGCCCGGCCCCAGAGGTGTTATTGAGCCGCGCGGTCCGTATCGACGTAGTGCCGCGATATCATTGGGGAGAGAATCACTTGCTCACGCGATGACAGGGGTGGCTCAATCCCACACCCTATGCAATCGCTGTGTACGCTTCGTCGCCACTGTCGCCAGTAGCCACGGAATACTTGGTCGGCCGTGAACAACCTCTAACCCATTGAGCCGGACTCTACTTTCGGCCGATCTGGCGTTTTGAGATTGCAAGTTTTTGAGGCTCAAAGCCTTGAAAGCTTGCAATTTCATTTCTGGGAAGAAACCCTCACTGCCAAATGGGTCTGCTCGTTCTGCCTGGACACAAGTTGAGATTTAGCCGTTCTCCGATTGATATGTGTTCCGCCTCACTGTGCCGTTGCGTGCGTGATGCTGCGACGATCGACTCGCGGAGTCGGTCCTCGC
>JBKPOZ010000152.1:0-12638 GCA_046733355.1 Pseudomonadota bacterium
GGAGAGCGGGGTGCGCCGGTTCGCCTCCGGCTGGCGATCGCATGAGCAAGGAAGTGAGTTCACTTCCTTAGGCGGCTGTCCGGCCTCTTGTCCGGATGCCCACCGATCGCCACACGGCCACAGGCACGTGCGAAATTGGGCGATTCCCAGATAAGCGAGATTGCTCGTAGCTGCAAGAGATTCTGCGCGCGAATGCACCGGAGATTCTTGAAAGGGCGCGCGCGACCGCCGAGCAACGTTCCCAATATGGAACGATCAGTTGCCCCTCACCCTACCCTCTCCCGTAAGGACGGCGAGAGAGCTCACGAGGGGCCGCCCCTCAGTCGTGCGGCTCGGCGGCGGCATTTCACTCCCTCTCGCCGCAAAGCGGGGAGGCATGGGGCGACGGCTGAGAATCAGCCGCGCGTGCTGAACGGCTCGACGCGCTGCGCATTGCGCATGAACGCCACCATGATGGCGATGCCGCAGAGGAAAAACAGCCCCTGCATGATGTGAACCCCATAGGGACCGAGGTCGAACAGATTGCCCAGTGCCCAGCCCGCAGCGAATGCGGCGCCAAAAACCTCGGCGCCAATCAGAATGGCCGCGCTGATGACGGTGAGCACGTTCTGCCAGGCAATGCGCCGATTGCCGGCGCCCTCACGCGGATTCATCGGTCCGCTCCAGTTTCCGCCCATTTCCGCGCAAGCGGAACCCAGAAAAAATGGCGTGCGAAGGATTTACGCTGCATCGCGGGCAGCTTTCGTGTCGAGCAGCCCCGCTTCGACGAGCGCGCCGCGGATGCGCGCGATCTGGTCTCGGCCGAGCTTCACCAGAGGAGGTCGTACGGTCGCTCGCGGCAGGCGTCCAAGGAGCACCAGGGCCTCCTTCATGCGGTTGTGCATGTCGGCCCAGGGATCGGCGTAGAACGCGCAGGCGAGCGGATAAATACGATCGTTCAGCCGCTGCGCCTCGGCGAGATTCCTGGCCTGAACGGCCGCAAAGAGCTGCGCCTGCAGATCGGGAATAACGCTGCCGCTCCCTGAGAGCAGGCCCTTGCATCCCAGAACGAGCGAGCTCAGCAGCCAGGCGCTGTGCGTGGTAAGGACGTTCACCGGACGCGGCAAGCCCTGCAGCATACGGACATGCATCTCATGCTGCGGGACGTTGCCGCACCAGTCTTTGATCGCCCGGATGCTCGGCACCTCTTCAACCATGCGCAGCAGGGTGTCGCGCGGATAACCCTGGCCGGTCGCTAGCGGATACTGAAACGCAATGATCGGCAGATCGCTCGCATCGGCAATGCGCTTGAAATGTGCAACCGCCATTTCGGCGGATTGGCCGAGTGTGAAGGGAGCCGGGGGAAAGACCAGGAGTGCGGAAGCGCCCCGGGCCGCAGCCATGCGTGCAATGCGCGCCGCCTCGAGGCTGCCATCCGCCCATATGCCGTTGACCAGGGGCAGCCGATCGCCGATCTCCTCCTGTGCGATGTCCAGCACGCGTTGCTGCTCGTCGAATGTGCAGGAGGCAACCTCGGTCGAATGGGCATTGATGGTGATCGCGGAGAGCCCCTTTGTTGCCGCGACTTGGCGCAGGTGCGCGCGGAAGCTCTTCTCGTCAATCGAAAGGTCGTCATTGAACGGCAGCAGCACCGCCGGAATGACGCCGTGCGGGAGATAATTCGGGTGACGAGGCATGATTGGGTCCTCTGCTCAGACGCTCGCAGCGCCCGGCTTGTGTGCGTGGAAGAAGAACATTGGGGTGAAGATTCCTGTTTTGCCACCCTTGACCATGGCCTCAGCCCCCTTGTTGAGAAAAACGGCCACTGCGGACGAGCCCTCCGGGATGATTTTGCTCAATTCAAGGACCCGGGTAGCCTGCCTTGTAAGCCAGCGACCTGGCCAGGTGTGGCGAAATCCCGAGATGGACAAGGGGCCGGACAGCGGCAGCCACCACGGCGTCTCCGGATCTGAGGTGTCCGCAAGGTCACGCGCCTCGATCACCTCGAACCCCGCCGCTTTGAGCGCATCCACCACTTCATGTTCAAACGAAAGGCCAGGGAGCGCCCCACCCTCCTCGATTCCTTTCTTGATGGCTCGATGTTGAGGATTGCCGGTGTCGTATTGCGGCGTGAGGCACCACTCATAGCCGGCAAAATCCGTGCCGGGCTTCATAAGCCGGAAGATTTCGCGAAACAGCTTGGTCCTGTCCGGCGCATGACACGTGGCCTCGACGGCGTAGACCGCATCAAAACTCGCCGCCGGCATCGGAATGCTCATGAA
The DNA here is from genome assembly GCA_046733355.1 of Pseudomonadota bacterium. GTDB lineage: Bacteria > Pseudomonadota > Alphaproteobacteria > Rhizobiales > Xanthobacteraceae > VAZQ01. The sequence continues at coordinate 2,262 of JBKPOZ010000152.1, forward strand.
ATCAGCCTTAAGGTAGGAGCAGAGCCCGTCGACCTTCGCCGCCGTGTTGTATTTGACGGCGCGCTCGACCTGGTAGGCGCAGTTGTTCACACCGACGATGCTCGCACCAGACGCACGGGCAATCGCCCGCATGGGGCCGCCTACCCCGCAGCCGACGTCGAGCACCTTCATTCCCGGCTTGAGCCCGAGCACATGGGCGAGAAACAGCTCATGCCGTTCGAGCGACGCTTCAAAAGACTCGCCCCTGCGGCGGGGCGCAAAATGGAACGACTGCCCCCAGCCGAACTCAAAGGCGTCGGTGACCAGGTCGTAGTAGTTGTTGACCATGGCCATGTAGTTCGCCTTGAGATCGTCGGCACGGCCCGCGTGCAGGGCGGTGTATTGATCGACCACGGTTCGCACGCGCTGGTGCGGCAGCCCTGTCCGCATGGCCTCGATCAGCCCTGGCTTTTCCATGGTCAACGACCTCTGGTGGGGCGCAGATTGCGCGCAATGTTAGTCGCCGGAGCGAAGGCGCGCCAGTCGCACGTCGCCTGCGGGCACTTGCCTGCTGTTATTCTCCAGCTTCTGCAGCCACTCTCGTGCGCTAGGAATTAAATGGCCTCCACCACCCTATGCTCGCTCCGCTCGCTTCGGGTGGTCCCCTCCCCCGCGGCGCTCGGCGGCGCAGGGGCAGGATAAGCGCGCGTGTGTCTCAGAGCATGAGTGAATGAACACCATTGTGCTTCTGTCTGATCCGCAGGCGTGGGCGGCGCTGTTGAGCCTCACGGTGCTCGAGATCGTCCTCGGCATCGACAATCTCGTCTTTATCTCGCTGCTGACGTCCGGCCTTGAAGAGCACAAGGCGCGCCGCGCCCGGCGGATCGGCCTTGCGCTCGCGTTTCTGTTCCGCGTCCTCATGCTCGCCGCGCTCACCTGGCTCGTAGGGCTGACGCAGCCGCTCTTCTTTCTGTTCAGCATCGGGATTTCCTGGCGCGATATAATTCTCATTGGTGGCGGTCTCTTCCTGATCGGCAAAGCGACATACGAAATCCATCGCGAAGTGGAAGAAGCGGCGGAGGCCAAAACTGTTGCCATCAGGAGCGCGTCTGCCGCCATCGCCCAGATCGTCGTCATCGACTTCGTCTTCTCTATCGACTCCATCATCACCGCAATCGGCACGACCGAGCACCTGGAAATCATGGTGGCCGCGGTGATCATTGCCATGCTGGTGATGTATGCCGCAGCAGGACCGGTCGCCAAGTTCATCGCCGAGCATCCAACCACAAAGATGCTGGCGCTCGCTTTTCTGGTGCTCATCGGCGTGGCGCTCATTGCCGACGGTTTCGATCTGCACATTCCGCGCGGCTATATCTATTTTGCCATGGCATTCGCCGCGGCCGTCGAGGCCATAAACGTGCTGGTCAGGCGCCGGCGCCGGAGCAGGAACGCAAAGCGTCAGCGGCGCGTTTAGATCAAGCCGGAGCGAAGCGATGAAACGCAGTCACTTCCATATCGGATATGCGGTTGCCGCGATGATTGGCGTGCTCATCATCCAATACGTCGTCTCCACGTCGCATCAGATCGCAACTATTCCGTACAGCCAGTTTCAGCAGCTGCTGCGCGACGGCAAGGTCGATTCGGTGGGCGTCTCCGACCGGTTCATCCAGGGCACGCTGAAGGACCCGCTCCAGGGCGGGCAGAAGCGCTTTGTCACCACGAGAGTCGATCCGCAATTCTCCGCCGAGCTCGACAAATACGGCGTGCGCTACACGGGCGAAGTGGAGAGCACTGTATTGCAGGATCTGCTCTCCTGGGTCATGCCCATTCTGATCTTCGGCGGATTATGGTGGTACCTTGGCAGGCGTCTCACCGCGCAGGGACTCGGCGGCGGCTTGATGTCGATCGGCAAGAGCAAGGCGAAAATCTACGTCGAATCCAATACCGGGGTGACATTCGCGGACGTGGCCGGCGTCGACGAGGCCAAAGACGAACTGCGCGAGGTCGTCGATTTTCTGAAGAACCCGTCGGCGTATAGCCGGCTCGGCGGCCGCATGCCGAAAGGCATCCTCCTGGTGGGCCCGCCGGGAACGGGCAAGACGCTGCTCGCCAAGGCGGTCGCCGGCGAGGCGAAGGTGCCGTTCTTCTCCATCTCGGGCTCCGAGTTCGTCGAGATGTTCGTGGGCGTGGGAGCGGCGCGCGTGCGCGATCTGTTCGAGCAGGCGCGCCAGAAAGCGCCCGCCATCATCTTCATTGACGAGCTCGATGCGCTCGGCCGCGCCCGAGGCATCGGGCCCTATGCGGGCCACGACGAGAAGGAGCAGACGCTCAATCAGCTCCTGGTCGAGCTCGACGGATTCGACTCGCGCTCGGGCCTGGTCATTCTGGCTGCCACCAACCGGCCCGAGATCCTCGATCCGGCGCTTTTGCGCGCGGGCCGCTTCGATCGCCAGGTGCTGGTGGACCGGCCGGACAAGAAAGGACGCGCGCAGATTCTCGAAGTGCACATGCGGAAGGTGAAGCTCGCGCCCGACGTGAGCGCCGAGAAGGTCGCAGCGCTCACTCCGGGCTTCACCGGCGCCGATCTCGCCAATCTGGTCAACGAGGCGGCGCTGCTGGCGACGCGGCGAGGCGCCAATGCGCTCGCCATGCGCGACTTCGATCATGCCGTCGAGCGCATCGTCGCAGGGCTCGAGAAGAAAAACCGGCTGCTCAATCCCAAGGAACGCGAGATCGTCGCCTATCACGAGATGGGGCACGCGCTCGTCGCGCTGTCGCTGCCCGGCACCGATCCCGTGCACAAGGTGTCGATCATCCCGCGCGGCATCGGCGCGCTCGGCTACACCATCCAGCGGCCGACTGAGGACCGCTTCCTGATGACTCGCGAGGAGCTGGAGAACAAGATGGCGGTGCTGCTTGGCGGGCGCGCCGCGGAGTTTCTGGTGTTCGGTCATCTGTCCACCGGCGCCGCCGATGACCTGCGCCGTGTCACCGACATCGCGCGCAGCATGGTCACGCGCTACGGCATGTCGGAAAAGCTCGGCAATGTCGCCTATGACCGCGACCCGCGCACGTTCCTGACTGGCCCCGATCTTCCCATGCCGGTGCGGGAGCGCGACTACTCGGACGAGACCGCCGCGGTGGTCGATGAGGAAGTCAAAGCCATCACCGATCGCACGTTCAACCGCACCCTGGCTATTCTGAAAGAGCGGCGCGAGATTCTCGAGCGCACCGCGCGACGGCTACTCGAGAAGGAGACACTGGAAGAAGCCGAGCTGATGGCCCTGGTGCAGCCCGCCCTGCCCCCGCGCGCCGCCGCCGAGTGATGCTGTCTTTCGGGGACGTTCGGTCGTTTTATGGGCTTGCAAGCGTACAGAAAGTATGCAATAAAGGAACATTATCCGGAGTTGTAGCTGGACGGCGGCGGCTTCGACCGCCGTTTTTGTTTTACTGAAAGGGTCGAAGTGAAGTAGCTCGGTTCGCTCCCCTCTTCACCACACCGTTTCCGCATCCGAAGAGTTTCAATTCTGCTGTGCAATCAAAGGTCTGGCTTGATAATGCTTGATATTGCGAGCCGCCTTTCTGATTTTCACTTGGCATATCAAAGGCATGGTGCGGGGGCATTGTATTTTCATTGTTGTTTACAAGCCGCAGTGGTGGACTGCACCCCTCGAGTGAGACACGAAACTGAAAACCCCTAGCGTAAGCAACGCCTGCCACCACTCCCTCTCTACCGGCCCCTTTTGAACCGATCTGCTTCCCTGGGCGACTAACGGGTGGTTGCGCCCATCTTCCCGGGAGGCATACGTTTGCGTTCGGGCAGCTCACATTACGCCGATACCGCAGCAGTGACGGCGGCGTTCACTGCTTCGATTGGGGTATTGGCCGCCCTTGCGTTCGGCTTTTATTGGTTAATGCAGCCGACAGTGGTGAAGAATACCGGGCTTGCCGCATACAAGCCGCCGCCAAAGACCGTCGTAAGCTACGTGCCCTGGACGCCTCCGCCTTCGTCCACCGAGCGCGAGATCACATTTGCGGCGAGCGGGGCCGCCCGCGAGCTTCCCGCCCAAACGACTCCTGCGATACCGCCGCCGAAGAGCGAGGTCGCGACCGCGCAGGCCCGCGCCGCCGTGCCCCGGCAACACCGCCGCGTGTACACGGCGCCCGCCCCCATGTGGGGCTATGCCGCGCCCCGCCAGTTCGGCTTCCGGCCCTGGTTCTAGCTTAACGTTGTTGTAGCCCGCATGAGCGCAGCGATATGCGGGGCAGCCCCGGATGTTTCTTCGCTTATCCGGGCTACGACTGCGTCAATTAATCGCTACTCGTGGCGCCAGGATCGCCGCACGGGCCGCTGTTGGCGCTGGCTGTACCCGTAGGCTTCGAACGGGTTCTGCGAGCAGAAGCCGCCGATGCCGTGCACCGTCTGCATGCACTGCTGGAATGAATAGAAACCGCAGTTGGTTGCACCGCCGTGAACGCTGTATTGCGCGCACCACGGTGCTGCCTCGGCGCCAGTGGAGAGAGATAAGCCGGCGAGCACGGTTGCAAGGACCGCAATGTTGCGCATGGGCACCTCCTGTCTTGTCACACCGCTTCTGGCTGCATCCTAGTCAAATTGTCCTGGGGCCGCATCAACTCGGCACGGGGGCTGACCAGAAGCTCGACCGTGGCAAGCAGCTGATTGCGACTGTAGGGCTTCGCGACCAGCACGGCGGTACGGAAACCGGCCGGTAACGCTTCGCGCCCATAGCCGCTAACGAATGCAAAAGGGCAGCCCCGCTGCTTCAGCAATTCTGCGATCTCGTCAATCGGGTGCCCTTCCAGATTGGCATCAACGAGCGCAGCATCGTACTCTCCCTCGTCGATGAGGCGTTTCGCCTCTTGAATGTTCCCTGCCGGGCCGTGGATTGCGCAGCCCGCAGCGGACAGAATGGATTCGATATCCATCGATACGAGCGGCTCGTCCTCGATGAGGAGGATACGTTTGCCAGAAAGCCCGGGACTGCGGTCATCCCGCTGCAGCGCAGGCTGGCGTGCAATATCGATTGGCGCCGCCTCAAGCTCGATCTGCGCCGCAGCGTCGTTTTGCGCTATCGGCAGCGTGATCTCGCACGTAAACCCTTTGACGTCGTAATTGAGTGAGGCTTCGCCGCCGTGACTGCGCAAGGTCTGCTCGATCAGCAGGCTACCGAAACCAGGCGTGGCGGGAGACTTGACCTCAGGCCCGCCGCTCTCTTTCCACCACAGGAGCAACGCGCGTGCTCCGTTCGAGCGCAGCTGCCAGCTGACCGAGAGCCGGCCCTGCGGCACGGAAAGCGAGCCGAATTTGCGCGCGTTCGTGGCAAGCTCATGCAGGATGAGGCCTAGGTGCAATGTGTCCTGCGCACCGAGCACCAGGGCCGGTCCCGAACAGGCGATGCGATTGTCATCCTGGCCCCCGAGCAGGACCTGCTCGTTGACCAGCCCCATGACGTCGACCCCCTGCATCATGGTTTTTGTGAGCAGGGTATGAGCTTTCGCCAGCGCCTGAACGCGGCCGCTGAACCCGGTAACGAAATCCGCGGGACTCCTGGCGCGCAGCAGCGACTGGGTTGCGATGGCCTGCACGGTGGCGAGCGTATTCTTTATGCGATGGACAAGCTCATTCGTCAAAATGGCCTGCAGCTTCTCGGCTTCCTTTCGTTCGGTGATGTCACGTCCGATCTTGGATGCCCCAATGACCGTGCCGAACCGGTCGTGGAGGGGAGAGATGGAGATCGAGACGTGCAGCCGGCGGCCATCTTTTGCCACGCGCACCGTCTCGTAGTGATCGATGTGCTCGCCTTGCTTCAGCTTGGCGAGGATCTCCTCCTCTTCCGTATAAAGCTCGGGCGGAATGATCCTTGTGATCGACTCGCCGAGCATCTCGCTTGCGTCGTATCCGAAGATGCGCGCGGCCCCCTCATTCCATGAGGTGATGCGCCCCTGCAAGGTCTTGCTGATGATTGCATCATCGGAGGACTCGACAATTGCTGCGAGCCGGGCCGACTGGAGGGAAGCCTCATGGCGGTCGCTCACGTCCATGAGCAGGTTGACCGCCCCGGTCAGCTGCCCCGAGGCGTTGCGCAAGGGCGTGGGAAAGGGGAGGAAGCGGACGCGGGTTCCATCCGGCCGCTCTGCAATGGCCTCGAGCCCCCGCACCGGCCTTCCCTCCTTCAGTGCCACCGCCATCGGGCATTCGTCATGGGGCAATGGCGTGCCGTCAGGCCTGTAAAGCCGCCAGGATCCGCACCAGTGGCTGGTGCCTAGCTCAGGCCGGTGTCCCCACAGCTCCGCCGCGGCCTCGTTATAGAAGGTAATGCGGCCTTCCGCGTCGGTCGTATAGACCGCAACCGGCAAGGCTTGCAGCAAATCCGTCCCCGTGCTCATTGCAGACTCCTACCAACCCACCCTAACGTCCTTTCCCGACTCTCGTTCCTTCTGCATTAGCGAACAATGCGAGGACTGTAGCCCGCATGAGCGTCAGCGATATGCGGGAGAGGAGTTCCCGGATATCGCTGCGCTCATCCGGGCTACGACTTTGCGGTTGCGCGATCGAGCGCGCGTAGCTCCGTCTTGAGAATCTTGCCGTAATTGCTCTTCGGCAACTCAGGAACGAATACGTAAGCCTTGGGGCGCTTGAACCGCGCGATGCTCGAGAGGCACAGCGCATCGAGCTCGTCCGGCTTGGCCTCGCCCACCACATAGGCGACGACGATCTCGCCCCATTCGGGATCGCGCCTGCCGATCACCGAAACCTCACGCACTTTCACATGCGTGAGCAGCACCTCCTCGATCTCCCGCGGATAGATGTTCGAGCCACCGGAAATAATCAGATCCTTCGAGCGGTCCTTCAGCGTGAGATAGCCTTCTACATCGAACGCACCGATATCCCCTGTGTGCAGCCATCCGCCCCTGAGCGCCTCGATGGTTGCAGCGGGGTCGCGCCAGTAGCCCGGCATCACCACGTCGCCGCGGCACAGGACCTCGCCGATCTCGCCCGGCGGCAGCGGCCGATCCTCCTCATCGGCGACCATCACATCCAGGCACGCGAACGGTTGACCGACGGAGGCGAGGCGCTCGCGCCAGCGCGGATGCTCGCGCGCAGCGATGTCCTGGCGCGACAATGCCGTGATGGTCATCGGGCTTTCGCCTTGCCCATAGATTTGCGCGAGATGCGGCCCGAAGCGCTCGAGCGCCGCGACGGCGTCTTCAACGTAGAGCGGAGCGCCGCCGGAAATCAGTGTCTTCATATGTGCCGCCTCGGCCGATGCACTGCATTCGACCAGTCGGCGCAGCATCGTGGGCGCCACAAACATTGAAGCGCCCGGCCAGCGCGAGAACAGCGCAAATATCTCGGCGGCATCAAAACCACCGGACTCCGGCACGACCTGGATGCCGAGGCGCATCACGTGCGCCATGATGTAGAGGCCCGATCCGTGGCTCATGGGCGCGCCGTGCAGGAGCGCATCGCCCGGGGCGATGGGATCAACCTCGCAGGCACGTGCGTGGCTCGTCCAGTAGAGGACGCGGTGAGTAAGCATCGCGCCTTTGGGCCTTCCCGTCGTGCCGGACGTGTAGAACAGCCAGGCGAGATCGTCGGCTTCCCGCAACTGCAGCGCAGCGGTGTCAGCCGCGAACAGGCTGTTGTATTCGGCACTGCCGATGGTGATCAGGCGAGCCAAGGAGGTCGGCGCGTGGGCGGCAATGGTGCCTTCGAGGTCTGCCGAAACAAAGCAAATCTTTGCTTCCGCATGCTCGAGGATAAAGGCCAGCTCGGCGCCGTGGAGCTTGGCGTTCGCCGGGACCGCAACAAGACCCGCGTGCCAGATGGCATAGAGTACGTCGAGATAGTCGGTTGAGTTCTTCGCGACAATGGCGACGCGATCACCAGGGGAAAGTCGCAACCGTTCGCGCAGGGCCCCGGCAAGCCGCGCCACGTTTTCGGCAAACTCGCCATAGCTGCGCACGACCCGGGTCCCGAGCGCTACCGCGGGCGCGTCGGGATGGCTTTTGCCGGCGCGTTCGAGCCAGAGCGCGAGGTTCATGCGTTTGCTCCTCTCGACCTTGCTTCAGGTATAGAACAGGATCGCAATCAGGAAAGGGCAACCATGAACAGGCTCGATCTGGACGGCCGGCAGGCGGTCGTCACCGGAGGCGCCTCCGGCATCGGCCTCGCGATCGCACAGCGCCTGATCGCGTCAGGTGCGAGCGTGACTATCTGGGACGTCGATGCCAAGGCAGGAGAGAAAGTTGCGGCCGAGCTCCACGGCCACTTTGTTGCCGCCGACGTGAGCGAATTCGGCGCAGTTGCGCGCGCAGTCGACGCAACCGTGCGGCATGCTTCCGCCATCGATGTGCTGATCAACAATGCGGGCATCACCGGGCCGAACGTAAAGCTGTGGGAGTACCCGCTCGATGGCTGGCGCGACGTTTTTCGGATTAATCTCGACGGCGTGTTCCATTGCTGCCGCGCCGTGGTTCCGCACATGCGCGCGCGCAACTATGGTCGCATCATCAACATCGCCTCGGTTGCCGGCAAGGACGGCAATCCCAATGCGTCCGCTTATAGCGCCAGCAAGGCGGCGGTGATTGCGCTCACCAAGTCCTTGGGCAAGGAGCTCGCCGAAACCGGCATCAGGGTCAATTGCATAACCCCCGCGGCGGTCCGCACGCCGCTGTTCGCGCAGATGACGCAGGCGCACATCGACTATATGTTGTCCAAAATCCCAATGGGCCGCTTTGGCGAGCCGGACGAGATTGCGGCGCTCGCTGCGTGGCTCGCGACCGAGGAATGCTCGTTCAGCACCGGAGCCGTGTTCGATCTCTCGGGCGGCCGATCTACCTATTGAACAGTGCGCGGCAGATGTATAGCAGCAAACAAAAAGTCCGCAGATGGATCGTCGATATCGGCGCCGCATTGCTGATTGCGGCGTGCTCTGCGGCGAGCAGCTGGGCGCAGGTCATCGATTTCAGTCAGATCGGCGCCTTCGAATCCATGGCGAGCGGCACCCAGCGCGGCGGCGCCCCGCCGAAGACAATTGTCGACGACAAGGAAGGGCACATCGTGTTCTTCACCGTACTCGAGGCGAATACGGATGCGAAGGTCTACTGGACGTCATTGGACGGCCAGCCTTCGACAAGCGCCCTATCGGGCCCGGGCGCCCAGATATTCCAGACGCAGGGAGAGTTCAAACTCGAGGCGCTTGGCGGCGACGACCGCAGCGTCCGCTACGCCTACATGCTGTTTCGATTGCGGCGACCGTAGCCACCGCCCGTCAGCAGCCGTCATGCCCGGCCTCGTGCCGGGCATCCACGTCTTTCATTCGGCTTGATGAAGACGTGGATGGCCGGGACAAGCCCGGCCATGACGGGCGTGTACGCGATTCTTATGATCTCGCCACCGCGATCTCCAGCGGAAAGTCGTCGGCCACCTCGTTTCCCGTCTCGGTCACGATGAATGTGTGGCCGAGAAAGATACCGAAAAGTCCGTCCGCGGTGATCGGGTTGGGTTCCGCCATCATGACCATGCCGGGCTTGAGTATTTGCTCGAATTTTTCCGCAGCAACGTGCTCGGCGGTAACGTGCGGATTGTCAGTGACAAGATCGATGCCGTGGCACTGGGTCGGCCTTGATTGATAGCCGTTGTCACGAAAAAACCGGCTGGCGAGGCGCATCGCCTCGACCGGCTTTCCGGGGAGAATCTCGGCGACGATACGCCGATAGCCGGGCAGCGCAATCTCGCTCCAGAATTTTTTCACCATCTCGGTCGGCTCCCCGATGCAGATGGGTGAGCCGATTTGTGCGGTGTAGCCGCGGTAGCCAGCAGCCAGCTCCATGTTGACGATATCGCCTTTGCGCAGCATCCGCGCGGACGGCCGCGGATTGCCAAAAATCATGCTTGGCTGCGCCATGGATGTCGAGCCGATGATCAGAAAATCAATGTCGCCGCCGCCTTCAAGGATGGCGCCGCCAGCGGCGGCGCGCAGCTCGTATTCTTTGATGCCGGGACGCGCCCGCGCCACGATCGCCCGCATGGCGTCCCCGCAAAGCTGTCCGGCCTTGCGCACGCATGCGAGCTCCTCGGTGCTGTGAACCGATAAGAGCTCGTGCAGGAAGCCGCGGGTGAATACCAATTCCGCTTCGGGGAGCTTCTCGCGCAGCACGTTGTATTGGTTGACCGGGAGATAATCCGCGTGCCGCGGATCGATCTCCATGAGTCCGATGCGACCGCGCTCGAGCTTGAGCTCACGAATGCGCTCGACCATCACCTCGGCATAGCGGCCGTTGCGGCTGTGGCGCACGTCCTTGACCGCGACCTCGACTTGGCGGCGCACCGCTTCGGCGTGCGTTCCACCCATCGAATAGATCAGGGTGGGG
>JBKPOZ010000153.1:0-8026 GCA_046733355.1 Pseudomonadota bacterium
GGAGAGGGCAGGGGTGAGGGGGTTACAAACATTTCTGAGAAATCGTAACCCCTCACCCTAACCCTCTCCCTATGGGAGAGGGAACGCGCCTGAGCTTGTTGGTACTAATATCGTGAACGGGGTGTTGCTGAAACAGCGGCAATTGTAATCGCCATAGAATATTCACCTCAGCGAATAAACCCTATTTTTATGCTGTTGTTTAAATCGATTTTAGACCCTGCAGGTTAGGGTTGCGCTCGAGCGGGGGAACAGGGCCTCGCCGTCAAAACATAACCGCAGGAAGGCGTCATGATGAAAGCCGTTGCGAAGGCGGTGGAGCCGGTCGATCGCGAGGGGCGGTTCGACCAGGTCCGGCCCCTCTATCTGGAAGCCTTGACCCTCGTTGAGCGGCTGCACCGCAGGCTGCTCGATGTGATCAAGGACGAGTTCGACCGGCGCGGTCGCGCCGACATCAATTCGGTGCAGGCCTTGCTGCTCTACAATATCGGCGAGAAGGAGCTCACCGCGGGCGAGCTGCGCACGCGCGGCTATTATCTCGGCTCGAACGTGTCCTACAATCTCAAGAAGCTCGTCGAAATGGGCTTCCTCGATCACCAGCGCTCCCGTATCGACCGGCGCTCGGTGCGTATCAAGCTCACCGACAAAGGTCACGAGGTGCGCAACATCGTCGATGCGCTTTATCAGAAGCACGTGCGCACGGTGGAGCAGGTCGGCGGCATCAATCCCGACGAGTTCTCCACCTTGAACAAGTCGCTGCATCGGCTCGAGCGATTCTGGACGGATCAGATCCTCTATCGGCTGTAAGTTCGCAGCCAAGAACGAGCGAAGCGAGATCCGGGGCTGATCCCGGATTTCGCTGGCGCTCAATCCGGGCTACGAGCCGGCATCTGGCCTGTGGGCGCTCGCGCCTGCGCGCTTGGCGCTCGCAAGGGGCTGTGCTATCGCGGCGGAAAATCATCTCACCGTCGGAGCCCAATGAGCGATCCCTCTCCGGCTCGCATGCCCGAGCAGAGGCTGTTTTCGGCATCCCTCGGCGATGCCGATCCCGAAATTGCCCAGGCGGTCGAGCACGAGCTTGGGCGGCAGCGGGAAGAAATCGAGCTGATCGCCTCCGAGAACATCGTCAGCAAGGCGGTGCTGGAGGCCCAGGGGTCGGTCCTCACCAACAAATATGCGGAAGGGCTGCCGGGCCGGCGCTATTACGGCGGCTGCCAATTCGTCGACGTGGTGGAAACCCTCGCGATTGAACGCGTTACGAGACTTTTCGGATGTAGATTCGCAAACGTTCAGCCCCATTCCGGCGCCTCCGCCAACCTCGCTGCCTTCATGGCCCTGATGTCTCCCGGGGACACCTTCATGGGCCTCGGCCTTGCCTCGGGCGGACATCTCACCCATGGATCTCCGGTCAATTTCTCGGGGCGCTGGTTCACGCCGATCGCCTATGAGCTGCGCCGGGACGACCATCGCATCGACATGGATCAGGTCGCGAGGCTCGCGCGCGAGCACCGGCCGAAGGTGATCATTGCGGGCGGCTCGGCCTATCCGCGCATCATCGATTTTCGCGCGTTCCGCGAGATTGCCGACGAGGTCGGCGCCAGGTTGTTGGTCGACATGGCGCATTTTGCGGGGCTTGTCGCCGGCGGCGTGCATCCGAGCCCGTTGCCGCATGCCCACGTCGTCACCTCGACCACGCACAAGACGCTGCGCGGACCGCGCGCGGGATTCATCCTCACCGACGACGAGGCGCTGGCCAGGAAGATCAACGCGGCGGTGTTTCCCGGCCTCCAGGGGGGCCCGCTGATGCACGTGATCGCCGCCAAGGCCGTCGCATTTGGAGAAGCGCTGCGCACCGATTTCAAGCTTTATGCGCGCAACGTGGTTGCCAACGCCAAGGCATTGGCGGAGACGCTCAAATCAAACGGCTTCGATCTCGTCTCGGGCGGCACCGACACGCACCTTCTTCTCGTCGATCTGCGCGGCAAGCGCCTGACCGGCAACGTCGCCGAGGCGGCGCTCGGGCGCGCGCACATCACCTGCAACAAGAACAGCGTCCCCGACGATCCCGAGAAGCCGGCGGTCACTTCGGGCATCCGGCTTGGCACCCCCGCGGGCACGACGCGCGGGTTCGGCATCGGCGAGTTTCAGCAGATCGGCACCTGGATTGCAGAGCTGCTCGATGCGCTCTCGGAAAAACGCGCCGAAGCCGATGCGACAATCGAAGGCGCCGTGCGCCAGAAGGTCAAAGCGCTGGTGCAGCGCTTCCCGATTTACGCGGGCTAATTGACGCATCGGCGTGAAGTTGTGCTGATGGTGCGCGGCAGACTCGGGCGCGCTCCCTCTCCCCATCGTCGGGGAGAGGGTTGGGGTGAGGGGGTCCTATCGAGAGGGCTTAACCCCTCACCCCACCCCTCTCCCAAAGGGAGAGGGAGCAGGCCTGAGGCTGCCGCTTGAGCGGGACTCACGTGAAGCAGTAGCCGGAACAGCTTTCATGCGCTGTCCCAATTGCGGCAGCCTGGATACCCAGGTGAAGGATTCGCGGCCGACCGAGGACAGCTCGGTCATCCGCCGGCGGCGCGTCTGCCTCGCCTGCAATTTCCGCTTCACCACCTTCGAGCGCGTTCAGTTGCGCGATCTGACCGTGATCAAGCGCAACGGCCGGCGCGTGCCGTTCGATCGCGACAAGCTCCTGCGCTCCGTCCAGATCGCCTTGCGCAAGCGCCCGGTCGAACCCGAGCGCATCGAGCGCGCCGTGTCGAAGATCGTGCGCGAGCTGGAAAGCCAGGGCGAGAGCGAAGTCTCCTCGGAGACGATCGGCGAAATCGTGATGGATACCCTGCGCGGGCTCGACGATGTCGCCTATGTGCGCTTCGCCTCGGTCTATCGCAATTTCCGCGAGGCGAAGGACTTCGAGGCGGTGCTCGACGAGCTCGCGGGCGAGGACGATAAAGCGGCGGTCCCGGCACGGAAATGAACGCGCGCATGCGAACCGGGCTCTTTCCCGGCACCTTCGATCCCGTCACCAATGGCCATCTCGACCTGGTGCGCCAGAGCGCGCGCCTGCTCGACCGCCTAGTCGTCGCCATCGGCACGCATCCGGGAAAAACAGCCCTGTTCACGGTGGAGGAGCGGCTCGAAATGCTGCAGGAGACATGCGCGCCGCTCGCCCGCTCGAGCGGCTGCGATTTCGCCGCCGTGAGCTTTGCCGATTTGGTGGTGAGCGCGGCGCAGCGCGAGCGCGCGACCGTGCTGATCCGCGGCCTGCGCAGCGCGAGCGACTTCGATTACGAGATGGAAATGGCGGGCATGAACGGCGCCATGGCGCCGGGCGTGCAAACGATCTTTTTACCGGCGTCCCCCGCCGTCCGCCCGATCACCGCCACACTGGTCCGGCAGATCGCCTCGATGGGCGGCGATGTTTCGCCGTTCGTTCCCGCCTCCGTGGCCGTGCGACTGAAGCAGAAGATCGCCGCATCGCCGCGCAAATAGGAGATTGCATGTTTCGTGTCTTTGCCGTTCTTGCTATGCTCTTGGCCGTGTCCTCCGCCACTGCGCAGCCATTGCCCGCCGGTCTCGATCCCCAGAACGCGCTTCTGATCGACACCAAGCACGGGCGCATTGTCATCAAGTTGCGCAATGACATCGCCCCGCAGCATGTCGCCCGCATCAAGCAGCTGGCGCGCGACAAGTACTACGACAATGTCCCTTTCCATCGCGTGATCGAGGGGTTCATGGCGCAGACGGGTGACGGCGCGCGCGGCGACGGCACCGGCGGATCGAAATATCCGAATTTGCCGGCCGAGTTCTCGAACGTGCCGTTCAAGCGCGGCATCGTAGGCATGGCGCGCGCCAGCGATCCAAATTCGGCAAACTCGCAGTTTTTCATCATGTTTGCCGACGGATCGTTCCTTAACGGCAAGTATACCGTCGTGGGCGAGGTGGTCTCGGGCATGGGGGCGGTCGACAAGATCAAGCGCGGCGAGCCCGTGGTCGACCCGGATCGCATGATTCGGGTGCAAGTAGCTGCCGACGCTAAATAACCGGCGCCATGCCGGCCTGCCGGGACTGGCCAATCTTTTTTGCAAGGTCGGGAACACAACCCAACCAAGCCGCGTTGCCCTCCACTTTAACGATCGGAGGGAAGAATGCGGCTGTCATTTGCTCACGCGCCGGCTCCGCCGACCCTCGCGGTGCCGTTGGTTCGCGAATACCTCGTCGCGCGCGAGCGCGAGGGGTGGTTCATCGAATTTTCGGGCGAACAGTTCGGTCCCTATAACACCGAGCGCGAGGCGTTGCTGTTCGCCATCGATGCGGCCCACAATCTCGGCGAAAAAGGCGAGCTCACGCGCGTACTTTCCCGCGACGAGGCGGGGGAAGTCAACGCGGTCTGGACCCACGGCCACGACGCGTATCCCTCGGGGTTGTAGTCTGTCATGCCCGGCCTTGTGCCGGGCATCCACGACTTTTTAGCACCGCAATCAAGACGTGGATGGCCGGGACAAGCCCGGCCATGACGGTGTGGTGCACCTATATTCCGTGCATGCGGACGGATGAATTTGCGTTCGAGCTGCCGCCCGAGCGAATCGCATTGCGGCCGTGCGTGCCGCGCGATGCGGCGCAGCTTCTCGTCGTGCGTCCTGGCACAGATGCCGAATTGACAGACTGCAAGGTGCGCGACCTGCCGGATCTCCTGCGGCCAGGGGATGCGGTCGTCGTCAATGACACCAAAGTCATTCCCGCGCGCCTGCAGGGAAGGCGCATCGGCCGTGGCGCGAGCGAGCCCGCGGTCGAGGCAACCTTGCACCGGCGGCTCGACGGCTCGCGCTGGTGCGCGTTTCTCAAACCGGCGAAGCGCGTCGTGCCGGGGGATGTGCTGCGATTCGGCACCGAGGGGAAGGTCTGTTTTCTCGGGCAACTCGATGCCACCGTGGAGGCGAAAGCGGAGGGCCAAGGAGAAGCAACCCTCGCCTTCGCCTTCCACGGGCCCGTGCTCGACGAGGCCATCGATGAGCGCGGAGAGATGCCGTTGCCGCCCTACATCGCGACGCGTCGCCCGCCAGACGAGCAGGACCGCACGGATTATCAAACGATGTTTGCGCGCACGGAAGGCTCTGTGGCGGCACCTACAGCCAGCTTGCATTTCACCGACGACCTCGTTGCGCGATTGCGCGCGCGCAATATCAGCCTGCACCAGGTCACGTTGCACGTGGGAGCGGGCACTTTTCTGCCGATCAAGGCCGACGCCATTGAGGGGCACGTCATGCAATCCGAAGCCGGAGAGCTCACCGCGTCGGCGGCGGCCGCGCTCAATGACGCGCGACGTGCCGGAGGGCGGATCGTCGCGGTGGGCTCGACGGCGCTGCGGCTCCTCGAGAGCGCGGCGGACGATGATGGATGCATTCGTCCGTTCACGGGCGACACCAACCTGTACATTACGCCGGGCTATCGCTTCCGCGCAGTGGACGTGCTGATGACCAATTTTCACCTGCCGCGTTCGACGCTGTTCGTATTGGTGGCGGCTTTTGCCGGCCTCGATGTCATGCGCCGCGCTTACGCGCACGCCCTGGCGGCCGGCTATCGCTTTTATTCCTATGGCGACGCCTGCCTGCTGTTTCGCACCTCGTAGCCCGGATTGAACGAAGTGAAATCCGGGGCTGTCCCGGATTTCGCTGCCGCTCAATCCGGGCTACATGTGAGACATTTCGGGAGGACACCATGCTTAAAGTATCTCTGCTGGTGGCTGCCTTGTTTGCAGTGGGCATAAGCAAGGCTGCGGAAGCGCAGCAGCCGGCCACGCCGGCAGCCAAGGACCCCGCGGTGCATGTGGTGAGCTATATCGAGGTTGCGCCTGCGGCGCGGGAACAGGCGGCGGGTCTCGTGCGCCAATTCGCGGACGCGAGCCGAAAGGATGAAGGCAACACCCGATTCGAGATTCTGCAACGCGTGTCGCCGCCCAACCAGTTCGCCGTCGTCGCCAGCTGGCAGGACCAGAATGCGTATGAGCGGCATGCCGCGGCTGCGCACAACAAGGACTTTCGCGAAAAACTCAAGCCGCACCTCATCAGCGCCATTGACGACCGGCTGCATTCCGGGCTTGCGGTGTCGCCGTCCGGCGACAAGGCGGCCGCGGACGCCCTTCATGTGGTCACGCACGTGGACGTGCCGCCTCCGCGCAAGGACGAGTGCATCGCGCTGCTCGAAGCGCTTGCCGGCGACAGCCGAAAGGAAGCCGGGGCAGGGCGCTTTGACGTGCTCCAGCAGAGCAGCCGACCCAACCACTTCTCGGTCGTCGAGATTTGGCCAAGCGAAGCCGCCTATGAGGCGCACATCACCGCAGCGCATACGCGGCGATTCCGCGAGCAGCTCACGCCGATGAGCGGCGCGCTCTACGACGAGCGGCTCTACCGCGCGATGTGAGGATGCTACAGGCGTTTTCCAGCACGGCCATTGTAAAATACAATAATCAACAATCCCCCGGCGGCTCCGACGCGGAGCGCAAAGTCGAAGATTCCGAAGGCTGCGGCTGCGTGTCGGAGCGGGGCGGCTCGATCATGGGCTGGCCTGCGGAGCGCGGCCCGATCACCGGCCGGCTTGCGGACCGCGCCTGGATCATGCGCCGGCATTCCACTTCCCGCAGCCGCTTTTCGAAGTGGAAGTTCCCGTACATTTCAACGTACCGCTGGATCAGGTTCGAGACCTCGTTTCCTTCGAGCGGCGTGAGTTCGCCTTTTGCCACATCGGCAATGATGATTTTCATGGCCGCAAGCACATCCTGCGGCGTGTTCACATCAGGCAGGTCGCAGGTGACCGGCCGGCTGCGTCGCGTGCCGAACACGTTCAGACAAAGCTTTGCCGCCCCGACGTTGCCCTCCTTCGCCCGATCGTTCATGCATCGCACGATCGCTTCCAGGTCTTCCTGCACCAGGGTTTCGAGCAGGAGAGTCATCTTGTTGCGCGCGCCGCGCGGACGTCCCGCGGGGTTTCCACTCACTCCCGGCTGAAAAGGCATGCTGTTTTTCCTCTGTCGTTGCTGCTGATGAACAGGTCCATGAAAAAAGCCCGGCGCAGCCGGGCTTTTTTCGGATAACATCCAATGAAAACGCCCGGCGCGGTGCCCGCCCGGGCGCACGAATGGATACTAAGGTGAGAGTAGCCTTTTGCTGTACAGCGTCAACCGTATAATCGTACCATCGGTTATTATCC
Organism: Pseudomonadota bacterium; assembly: GCA_046733355.1. Lineage (GTDB taxonomy): Bacteria > Pseudomonadota > Alphaproteobacteria > Rhizobiales > Xanthobacteraceae > VAZQ01. The sequence goes on from JBKPOZ010000153.1 coordinate 7,201, forward strand.
CTCCATAGCTCGGCAATCCCTGAACTTGCCTACATTCTAGCGCATGTCCTTGACGCCGTACACCCCGACGTGTACAAGCGAGCATCCTCCGGAACTGTGGGAAAATCGAGCGGCTGCACGCAAGCTCTGCGCGCGGCCGCTTTGCATTGGAGTCGGGCCTCATGTCGCATTGGGATAATGTTCTTTTCGGAAAAGACCGCTGGCAGGCAAAACGCAAAGTCCTTGATTGTAGATTGGCTGAGCCCCTGGACGACGAAAGTGCGGACGACGGCGGGCGCGGCTACGTTGCGCGGCAGCAGTTTGTGGCGTTCCATGCGCGCACGCAGCGCTTTGCCTGCATGGTCACACACCGGCGCGCCGGCAAGACGGTCGCCTCCATTCACGAGCTGCAGGCATGCGCATTGCGCTGCTCGAAGATCAGGCCGCGATTGGCCTACGTCTCTCCTTTTCTCAAGCAGTCGAAGACCGTGGCCTGGGATTACCTGCGCGAAGCCGCGGCACTGGCGAGAACGTGGGGAACGATCCACGAGAGCGAGCTGCGCGTCGATTATCCCAATGGCGGGCAGGTGCGGCTTTACGGGGCTGACAATCCCGATGCGTTGCGCGGCATCTATCTCGATGGCGTTGTTCTCGATGAATATGCCGACATGGACCCGCGCCTGTGGTCCGAGGTGGTCCGGCCGGCCCTGGCCGATCGCAAGGGCTGGGCCGTCTTCATCGGCACGCCCAAGGGCAGGAACGCGCTGTTCGAGGCCTGGACGCGCGCCGCCGCCGACCCGGAGAACTGGTACGCGCTGATGCTCAGGGCGAGCGAGACCGGCATCAT
>JBKPOZ010000154.1:0-42474 GCA_046733355.1 Pseudomonadota bacterium
AGCCGCGCTTCTCCAGAAGCTTTATAAGCGATGTCTGATTTCGGTCGACCACCACGAGTTGGGGATTGATGCTGAACGCGTTCATGTCGATCCAGTCGCTGCCGATGCTTTTGGCCAGATACTCGGCGTCGTATCTGTCTGTATTCTCCATGGGCGGACTGTAGATGACCTCCCACTGTCTGAGGATCTCCGGAAGAGTCTCGTCAGTGACCCGAGAGGGGTTGCAGAGGACCAGGCCGGGGCGCAAAGCCACCAGGGTCGAGTCGATGTGGCTGCCGTAATAGACGTCCTTGAAGAAATGCACGCGAAATTTTTCGCCCAGAACGGACTGCAGCCACTGCCCGCCCATTTCGTTGCCGGTGCCGCTGACGAGATAGATAAGATCGTACCCGAAGCGCAGGACATTGGCGGCATCGAAAGCGGGCTCGTGGTTGCGCGGGGTCGGCTTTTTCAGATCGGCCTCGAATAGCGAATCGAGCAGCATGGGCTGGGGCGCGCTATACCACCTTGCTCCTGACCGCATGTAGTCGAGGAGCAGTTTGCGATAGCTGAACGTCTCCTGGGCACGGCTGCGGATGACGTTGGGCGTCTCGATGATCTGGTCGCCGATCACCAACAGCACGTCGCGCGGGCAGTAGTTGTAATAGCCATGCGCCTCCCAGTGGATGGTGGAGAAGCTGCGCTCGTGCGCCCATGTCTCGGGGCGTTTTACGGTGATACCCAGACGTTCGAGAATGCACGCGAATTCCTGCAGATCCTCTTCCGCCTCCTCGATGATTTTTGGCGGAAACGAGCCTTGCGGAATGTCCGCAACGGACCGGTTGGAGAACTCTGCGAGCTGGGAGCTTCGGTCGGCAGTGGGGAAGCGGGCGTTGAGCGGATTGCCCACAATCACCTCCTCGAGCGGGTCCCACTCGTTGCAGCTCCAGACAAGCGACATGGGCACACGCTCCTGCTTCACCAGCGGGCGGAATTGCTGAAGAAATCAGGCATCGCGATCGCCGTCTTCGACGCGAGGGCTTGCTCGAGCACGAGATTGCCGACCGCAAGATCGAGCACGCCGAGGCCGAAGGGCGAAAATATACGCGGCTTATCGTGCGCGGCTTTCACCTTTCCTTCCATCAACCCGACCAAAGTACCCGCGACGAACTCCCGATTTCCCGTCGCCATCTCGGCGAGATGCAGCGATGTCCTCGCCTTGAGACAGTGATCGATGTCATCGACGATGTTTTGCGCGGCAAGCACGACGCTTACGCCAATGTCGCGCAGTGACAAATGCAGGACGGTCGGCGCGTGCGCAAACAGCCTCTGGTCGGCAATATAGGGTTCGCCGGCCGTGGTCGTAAAAAGTATCAGCGACGCCTCGCGCAGCGCATTTTCGAGCCGGTCTGAAATTTCGGCAAAAACGCCGTGCTCGGTGCGCAACCAGGCGCTGAACCGCTCCGCCTCGCAGCGGTCGAGATCATACAGGGCAATGGTGCGAAATTTCCAGTTGCGGAAGAAAAGCCAGTCGACGGTGGTTCGGGCTATCAGGCCCGCGCCGATCACCGCGAGCGTGCCTTCGCGCGGCTGCGGGCAGATATGCTCGGCGGCCAAGGCCGCAGAGGCGGCGGTGCGTGTTGCGCTGATGAGCGAGGCTTCGAGACAGGCAAGCGGATAGCCGGAGCTCGCATCGTTCAGGATCAGCACCGCGGAGGCGCGGGCGAGATTCCCGGCCCTGTTCTCCGGAAAGCTCGATATCCACTTGATGCCGCTTTTCTGGATGGCGCCGCCGAGGTGCGCCGGCAAGGCGATTATGCGCGCGGTCGGCTTGTCGCGATAGCGCAGGAAATAGCTGTCGGGATTTACCGTGTCGCCTTGGGCGTGGAGCCGATAGGCCTCGGCTACCGTGTCGAATACCCCGGCTCGGTTCGCGTCGATTACGCTCCTAACTGCCGATCCGGGGACAACGTAGAAAGGCGGGAGGGGTGCCACGAGCCGTTCTCCTTACTGGATGCCAACGGCGTCCTACCCCCAGGTGCGATGAAGCGCTCTACCCAGGCCGGGTCGTAAACCGTATCCAAGTACTTGTCACCAAGGTCCGGGGAGATGGCGACGATGATCTCTCCCGGGCTGAACTCCGAGCTTAGTTCCCTGACCGCGGCCAATACCGTGCCGGTGCTGCCCCCTACGAGGAGGTGATGATCACGCACGAATGACAGACAGACGTCGACAGTGGTTGCCTCCTCTATGGTGACGACTTTGTCCGGATTGGCGAGATCGGCAAGCTTCGGCCGCACGCTCGTTCCGATGCCGGGGATGTGCCGTTTTCCCGGCGCGCCTCCAAATGTACGGGAGCCTGCCGGCTCCACGGCGACGACCTTGATGGCAGGAAATTTTTGCCGCAGCCGCTCCGACACGCCGCCGAGAGTGCCGGTTGTGCCGGAGCCCACAAAAACCCAGTCGACGCGCTTGAACTCGCGCGCGATCTCGTCAGCCGTTTGCTCGGCATGAACGTGCTTGTTCGCCACATTGGCATATTGGTTGAGCCAGACTGCTCGCCGCTCGGACCGCAGAATCTCGTCTATTTGCGCCAATCGAGTGCCCAGATACCCGCCGGCACTGTCGCGGTTTTTGACGACGATGACGTTGGCCCCATAGAGCTCCATGCCCCTGATCGTGGCGCGATTGGCGTTCGGATCGGTCACGCAGACGAACTGATAGCCCTTAATGGCGCACACCAGGCTCAGCGCCAGGCCGAGATTTCCGGAGGAGGACTCGACGATGATAGTTTCATTCCGGCGGGCAACGCCCTGCCGCTCCAAGTCCTCGATAAGTCCGATTGCGGTCTTTATCTTGATGGAACCCGTTACGTTGAAACCTTCGAGCTTGAGAAACACGTCGTTTGGGCCGACAAACGCAGGGACGCGATAGAACAAGTCACGAAAAATCAACTGCAAAGGCGATTCGATGATCATACGCAACATCCCTGGGCGATGTACCCCGCCCGTTTCCTCCGCGGGCAGCCTTGTTGCCACAGCAATGGGACAAATTTCAGTCCGGCACCCGCGCGCAGCTGTCGGCCGGCGGGAGACCCGGAGCCTGCGCGCGCAACGGCGCGGCAATCTCAACGAGACGCGTTGATCGCCTTATGAGCAGGCGGATGAAGAGATGCTCAGCTATGAGGTGGCCGATGACGAATTAGAGACCGCCGCGGGCACGCTGCCGAGCCAACCGCGGTTGACCTCTATCGCCAATTATTCTTGCGGCTGCCGCTACTGCTGAGAGACAGCACTTCTCGACAATCGCGATCACCTGATCTCGACGTCTTCCCAAAAGCCGATCCAGTGATCGACCTGCTGCATGGAAGCGCGCGGCGCCTCGTAGGACCACGCCGCGCGTCTGCTCTGCGCGTCAGTGTCGCCCAGATCATAGAATTGCACGCCGTGCGGGCACTCGAGATCGCTCGGCGTCTTCGGTGAAGCTCGCAACAGATCCATGCGCACCGTTTCTCGCGGAAAGTAGTGGTAGCCTCCGACGTCGAGCGTCTTGTCGCTTTCAGCGATGACCCGACCGCGCCAAATCGCCTGCATGAGAGAAGCCTTCGTCGCGTTTTGGTTGTGACACTGGCCATCGGCGTAGCCCTTCTTTCTCACTAAGTCCATCATGTGGCCAACGGCAAATACGGTGGAACCGAGGGAGGAGGGGTTGACACAACCGTAAGTCATGGCTTACGGTAAGTCATGGCTTACGCACAAGCGCTCGCCGCATTGGCCGATCCGACGCGTCGGCGGGTGTTCGAACGGTTGCGGAGGGGACCAAAATCGGTCGGAGCGCTGGCGCGCGGCATGCCCGTCAGCCGCCCAGCGGTCTCCCAGCATCTCAAGGCCCTCAGGCGGGCCGGCCTGGTGGACGATCGGGCGGAGGGCACACGGCGCGTCTATTTCATTGATCCGCACGGACTTGCGGCGCTGCGCCGCTGGGTTGACCAGTTCTGGGATGAGGCGCTCGCGGCATTCCAGATGGAAGTGGAACGAGGGGCGAGCGAGCAGAAGGATACATCCAAATGAGCATGACCGCTGTCAAGATTGCGCCGGTGCGCAAGAGCATACGGGTGAAGGCGAGCCAGGCGCACGCGTTTGAAGTGTTCACAGCGGGGCTGGGCCGCTGGTGGCCGCTGGATCACGGTATCGGCCTGGCACCGAGGAAAGCGGCCAATATGGAAGCGCGACTCGGCGGCCACTGGTATGAGGTCGCGGAGAATGGCACCAGAACGAACGTGGGCAAGATCATTGCCTGGGAGCCGCCACGCCGCTTCGTCATGAGCTGGGACATCAACAGCGAGTGGAAGCCGGACACGACCGTCAGCTCCGAGGTCGAGGTGAGGTTCGTGCCCGATGGTGCCGACGCGACGCGCGTTGAGCTCGAACATCGCAAGTTCGAGGTGATGGGTGCGCAAGGGGGCGAGAAGATGCGCAAGGATGTCGACGGCGGCTGGCCGAGGCTGCTCGAGCGCTTCGCGGCCGAAGCGGAACGGACGTAACGCTCCGGTCATCAAAATTGCATCATCAGGCAAGAGAATCCAAGTGTTCAACAAAGGAGAGCAAAGCATGATCGAGCTCTACGTTTTTCCGCCGAGCCCGCGCGCCTTCAAGGTGATGGCGATCGCGAACCATCTCGGCATCGAGACAAAGATAAAGCCGCTCGACCTGGTGAAGGGCGAGCAGAAGGCGCCGGAATACGCCGCCCTCAATCCCAATATGCGCATGCCGACAATGAAGGACGGCGATTACGTGCTCTGGGAATCCTGCGCGATCGAGCAGTACCTTGCCGACAGGAAGCCTGAGAGCGGGCTGTTCCCGAAGAACGAGCGCGCGCGACTTGATGTGACGCGGTGGCAATTTTGGGAAACCGCGCATTGGGATCCGGCCTGCGCCGTCTTTCTCTACGAAAACCTGATCAAGCCGGTCATTCTAAAAATGGGCGACCCCGACCAGGCGGCGCTCGCCAAGGGTGCGGAAAACTTCGAGCGTGCCGCGAAGGTGCTCGATGCCCAGCTCAAGGGCAAAAAGTTCATCACCGGCGATGCGGTGACAATTGCGGATTTCGGCATCGCCGCTCCGCTCAATTACGCAGAAGCTGGCCGTCTGCCGGTCGGCTCTTATCGCGAGATCAACCGCTGGTACGCGAGCATGCGCGCACTGCCAGCCTGGCAGAAGACACTCACGCAATGTCAACTTCCTGCCGCAGCCGCGGCGTGATCAGAGGGGGCCAAGCGTGACGTCGGGGCGGGTTTCAAACCCGCCCCAAATTTTTACGCGCGCCAAGGCGCTAGAGCGCATCCCGATCGGATCGAATCGGGATGCGCTCTAAATACCTTGAGTTGCGCATGTCCTTATCGGAAAACCGGTTCCCACTTTTCCGGGACATGCGCTAATGCGAGGCACGAAACTCCAGAAAGCGGCGTTCCGGATAGGAATACAGTTTTCCGCTCGCCTGCAACCCAGCAAGACACAACTCCACGATCGCCGTTGCGACGTTTTCCGGCGGCTCCAGCGTCATGGGATTCTCGCCGGGCATTGCCTGGGCGCGCATGCGCGTGCGCACGGGACCCGGGTTGAAGACGTTGACGCGCACATTTGTTGTGGCGGTCTCGGCCGCATAGGTCCGCGCCAACGTCTCGAGCGCTGCTTTCGATACCGAATAGGGCCCCCAATAGGCGCGAGCGGAAGCCGCGGCACCCGACGAGATGAAGACTACACGTCCCGCTTCGGAGGACTTCAGGAGCGCATCCATGGCGCGGATCAAGCGCCAGTTCGCCGTGACATTGACCGCCATGACCTCATCCCATGCTTTCGCCTCCACGTGAGCGAGGGGCGACAGAGGGCCGAGTATCCCGGCATTGGCGATGAGCATATCGAGCCGTCCAAAGCGTTCGTGCAGCGCAAGGGCGAGCCGGTCGATGCCGGCATAATCTTTGAGATCGAGGGGGACCAGCGTGGCCGATCCGCCGAAAGCGCGCACCGCGTCGTCGAGCTCTTCGAGTCCGCCCGTCGTGCGTGCAAGGGCGACGATATGCGCGCCGCCCTGCGCCAGCGCGATGGCGGCAGCGCGGCCGATCCCGCGCGAGGCGCCGGTGACGAGCGCGATGCGATCAGCAAACGGAGGGGGAAGCGTCTGCGCAGACATTGCGTTCAGGACAGTATAGCATCTGCCAAATGCGCAGCGCAGTTGTCCGGCGAGCATTGGCTTGTGTCGCCCTCGCGGTGTTTGCGTGTCTAGGTGTATCTGCCTCGGCCACCGCGGCCGAGTTCGCAAGCAAGGCCACCAAAATCGTCGTACCGTTTGCCGCCGGCGGTGGCACCGACATTATTGCGCGCACGCTGGCGAACGAGATGGCAAACGCGCTCGGCGGCACGGTGATGATCGAGAACAAGCCGGGCGCCGGCACGATCATCGGCACCGAGTTCGCCGCCAAGGCGGAGGCCGACGGGCACACGCTGCTCATGGCCACCTTCGCGCACGCGGTGAACCCGAGCCTGCGCGCGCGGCTGCCCTACGACACGGAAAAGAATTTTGCGCCCATCGGCCTCATCGCGCGCTCGTTCAATGTCGTCGTGGTCAATCCGAATTCCGCCATCGGCTCGGTCGCCGAGGCTGATCGCCGCCGCGAAGGCGAAGCCGAACGCGCTCAATTACGGCACCTTCGGTCCGGGCACCTCCGCGCATCTGGCCGGTGAACTGTTCAACAGTCTCGCGGGCGTGAAGCTGACGCCTGTGCACTACAAGGGCGCTGCGCCCGCCATTACGGATCTGCTCGGCGGTACCATCGAGGTCATGTTCACGACAGTGGCGAGCGCAACTTCGCTGATCAAGGACGGCAAGCTCAAGGCGCTCGCCGTCACTGCGGCGGAGCGCGTGCCGGCATTTTCCGAGGTGCCCACGGTCGCGGAAGCGGGCGTGCTGGGCTATGCGGCCGAGAGCTGGTACGGCGTGTTTGCGCCGGCGAAAACGCCGCCTGCAGTTATCGGGCTCCTCAACACGGCCCTCGACAAGTCGATCCATTCGCCTGGTTTCGACAAGCTCGTGGAGAACGAGGGACTGATCATGGTGGGTGGCGCGCCGCAGGTCCAATGTTGGGTTACGCGCGGATCGCGTGCCGGGAGTGACCTCGTGATTTCGGTCCGCGCTAAGAACCTACAGGGGCGGAGTGAAAACATGAGTGAGCTTGTGCTGCTCGAAGTTGCCGAGACCATTGCCACCCTCACCCTGAACCGGCCCGAGAAGCGCAACGCAATGAACGACGAGATGCGCAGCGAGCTCATTGGCGCGCTCGAGGCCGTTGCGGCGGACACGGCCATTCGCGCGCTGGTGCTCACGGCAGCAGGCAAGGGTTTTTGCGCGGGCGGCGATATTGCCGGCATGCAGCAGCGCATGGAGGCGCCCGCCGGCCAGATCGCATTTGCCGGCTGGCACTGCCAACAGCGGGTGCACCGGGCGCAAGCCTTGCTGCATTCCTTGCCGAAGCCGACCATTGCGGCCGTGAACGGCGCCGCTGCCGGACTGGGCGCTGATGTTGCGCTCGCCTGCGACTTTGTCATTGCCAGCCCATTCGCGAGTTTCACCTGGTCCTACATCCATCGCGGACTCGTCCCTGACGGGGGCGGAATGTATTTCCTGCCGCGTCGGGTCGGGCTCGCAAAGGCAAAGGAGCTGATCTTCACCGGCAGCACGGTGGATGTGGACCTGGCGCTGGCGCTGGGAATTGTTGATCGCAAAACAAATGCAGAGACACTCGTGCCTGATGCGCAAATGTGGGCGCGCGAGCTCAGCCAGGGCTCTGCGGCGGCGGTTGCGCTCACGAAATCAATTCTGAACCAGAGCTTCGAATGTTCGGCCGATCAGATCTTCGGGGAGGGCAGTCAGGCTATGGGCATCTGCTACACGAGCACCGAGCATCGCGAGGCGGTCACGGCCTTCCTCGAGAGGTCTGCAGCGAAGAAGAAATGAGTCCACCGCTCATTCCCGCGCAAGCGGGAATCCAGCAGATAAGCACTGGGTCCCAGCTTTCGCGGGGACGAACTCGATATGAGTGATGCGATTGCGAAGCTCTTGCGGCCGCGCAGCGTCGCCGTCATCGGAGCCTCCGCCGATCCGACCAAGACCTCGGGCCGTCCGGTCTCGCAACTCCTGAAGCACGGCTTTTCCGGCGCCATCTATCCGGTCAGCCCAAAGGTGAGCCGGATTGGCGCGCTCACGTGCTATCCCGACATCGGCTCGCTTCCCGCCGTCACTGACGTGGGTATCGTGTTGCTCGGTGCCGAACGCGCGCACGTGGCGGTGCGCGAGCTTTCTGAAGCCGGCACCCCGGCCGCCATCGTGCTCGCGAGCGGCTACAGCGAGACCGGCGAGGAGGGCGCAAGACGACAGCAGCAGCTGATCGAGGCGGCGGGCCAGATGCGCATTCTGGGGCCGAACACGATCGGTCTCGTCAATCTCACCCGACGGCATCGTGCTTTCCGCAAGCGGCGCGCTAGAGATCGAGCATCTTCCGGCGGGGGCGATCGGTGTCGTCGCACAGAGCGGCGGCATTCTCGGCGCGCTGCTCTCGCGCGCGGCCGCGCGCGGCATCGGGCTTTCGAAACTGGTCGCGACCAGCAACGAAGCCGATCTCGAGCTGGGCGACTTTCTCGATCAGCTCGCGTCCGACGAGGCCACGCGCGTCATTGCGCTCTACATCGAGGCGGTGCGCCATCCGGGGAAATTTCGCGTTGCTGCGCTCAAAGCCAGGCGCGCGGGCAAACCAATCGTCGCTTTCAAGATCGGCCGCTCGGAGGCGGGAGCCCGGGCGGCGGTGTCGCATACAGGGGCGCTCGCAGGCTCCGACCGCATGTACAATGCGCTGTTCAAGCAGCTCGGCATTATCCGCGCGCAGACCTTCGGCGACCTGCTCGATATCGCTGCTGCGCTCGCGGCCGGGCGCACGCTTTGCGGCAAGCGCGTTGCGATTCTCACGTCCACGGGTGGCGCCGGCACGCTGGTTGCCGACTGCCTGGGAGCTGCGGGACTGGAAACGCCGCCGCCGGATGATGAGACTGGTGCCGCATTACGCGCGCTGCAGACGGGCGCTCAGTCGGTGCTCGACCGCAATCCCATCGATGTCACGCTCGCGGGGCTGCAGCCCGCAATATTGCGCGGCGCGATCAACGCGCTGCTCGCCAGTCCGGTCTACGATGCGCTGACGATCATTGTCGGCTCGATGTCGCTCGCAAAGCCGGACCTCGTGGCGGATGCCCTGGCCGACTGTCTCCCGCTCTCGCAGAAGCCGGTGATCGCCTATGTGAGTCCGCACGCGCCCGAGATCGGTGCGAAGCTGACACAACAGGGCGTGCCCGCCTTCGCCGCCGCGGAAAGCTGTGCGTCTGCGCTCCTGGCCATGTTGGAAGCCGAGCGGTGGCGCCCGCCGCAAGCGCAAACGCCTATCACGACGAAAATCAGTGTCGACGATCTACCTGCGGGTTCGCTGGATGAGGCGCAGGCCAAGGCGCTGTTCGCGCGCTTCGGCATCCCAGCGGTTGCAGAAAAGATCGTCTCCACGCCGACCGAAGCCCAGGCTGCAGCCGATGCGCTCGGCGGTCGCGTCGTGCTCAAAGTACTTTCACAGAAAATCGCTCATAAGAGCGATGCTGGAGGTGTTGCAACCGACCTGACGCCGCACACAATCGGTGAGCGCCTGTTGTCCATGCGCGAGCAGGTTGCAGCCAGGACGGGGGTGCAGCCCGAGCGCTTCCTCGTGCAGCAGATGGTGACCGGCGGCACCGAGCTGATCCTCGGCATGCATCGTGATCGGCTGGGCACCGCCATTCTGCTGGGCATGGGCGGCATCGCCGCGGAGCTGTTCAAGGACACGACCATGCGGCTCCTTCCGCCTGAGGGCGGGCTCACGCGCGATGAGGCCTTTGCCATGACACGCGAGCTGATCTCCTCGCCCCTGCTCGATGGGTTTCGCGGCGCGCCGAAGGCCGATGCCGATGGGCTGATTGATGCGATCGTCGCCTTCTCGCGCATGACCGCACAATTCGGCCAGCGTCTCGTCGAGGCGGAGATCAATCCGCTTTTCGTCCTGCCAGCGGGGCAGGGGGTGCGCGCTGCGGACGCGCTCGCGGTGCTGCAATCCTGTTTGCTGTAGCCCGCATGAGCGAAGCGAGATGCGGGAAGGTGACCCCGGATATCGCTGCGCTCATCCGGGCTTCGGCGCCGCCGACAAATCGGTCGCGTCACTCCCGCTAAGGGCGTACGGACTCGCCGCGCTTGATCCATACACGATTGTCATGGAACGCGGCGCCGCCGACCGGCGCGATGGAATCGTCGCCCGTCAGCGTGTTCAGTCCGCGACCGTCCGCAAAGGCTGCGTTCGGAAACACCGACTCGGCAATCAGCACGCCACGGCGCACGCCATCGAACACGCGCGCATGCAGGTGAACTTGTCCCCGCGCATTGCCCAGCACGATCGCATCGCCCTCACCAATGGAAAGCTCGGCCGCGTCCTGAGGATGGATCATCAGCAGAGGGCTTCCCTCCTTGCGTCGGGAGCTGACGGTCTCGGTGAAGGAGGTGTTGAGAAAATTGCGCGCGGGCGACGTGGCAAGGCGGAAAGGATATTGGTCGTTTGCCTCGTTGATGATCTGCCAGTGGTCCGGCAGCTGCGGCATATCCTGCACGGGACCGGCCTGCGGCCAGAAGCCGATGCGCAGGTTGCGCCAGTCAGCCCTGAAGCGAAACTTTCCATCGGGCCAGGCGAAGCCATTGAGGTAATGCGAGGTTGCAAAATCGGGCTGGCAATCGATCCAGCGATTGCTTTCGAGCTCGGCAATGGCGCCCCAGCCGGAATTCTGCAGCGTCCAATCGATCAGCTCGCGCGCGCTCATGCAAAAGCCCGGGTGCTTAGCGCCGACGCGCGCAGCCAAGCCGCAGATCACCTCGTGATTGGAACGGCATTCGCCAGGCGGCTCGATCAGCCTGGGCCCGAGCTGAATATATTGGTGACCGCCCCCTTGATAGACGTCGTCATGCTCGAGAAAGGTCGTCGCCGGCAGGACCACGTCGGCCATGCGCGCTGTTTCGGTGAGAAATTGCTCGTGCACGCAGACGAAGAGATCGTCGCGCGCAAATCCACGCTTCACGCGCTCCTGGTCTGGCGCGACACACACAGGATTCGTGTTCTGGATCAGGAGCGCAGTCACCGGGGGACCGCCCTTGAGCGCGTCGCCATCCCCGCACAGCACTGCCCCGATGCGCGACTGATCGAGCATGCGAACAGAGGGATCGCGCACATCGAGCCCCTCGATCATGGTTTTGTTCCAGTGATAGATGGCGCGGTTGTTGTGGAAGGCGCCGCCCCCTTCGAGAAGCCAGGCGCCGGTCACGGCGGCGATGCAGCTTGCCGCATGCATGTTGGCCGCGCCGTTGCGTGAGCGCGAGAAGCCATAACCGAGACGAAAGTAGGCGCGCTTGCGCTCGCCGATCAGGCGCGCAAAGGCTTCGATGGTAGCTGTCGGGCACCCGGTGATCCTCTCCGCCCATGCGGGCGTACGCGTTTGCAGGTGTGCCTCGAGCTCGTGCGGCGCGTCGGTGTAGCGCTCGAGGTAATCCCAATCGGCTTTGCCGTCGCGAAAGAGGCAGTGCATCACCGCGCAGGCCAGAGCGCCGTCGGTGCCCGGGCGGATCAAGACGGGCAGATCGGCCTGCTGCATCGTCGCATTCATGTACACGTCAACGGCGGCGATACGGGCGCCGCGCTCCTTGCGCGCGCGCACCGCATGCGTCATCACGTTGACCTGGGTATTGGCGGCGTTGGTGCCCCAGATCACGATCAGATCCGACCTTGCCATCTCGCGCGGATCGGGCCCCATTACCTTGCCGGTTCCGGCAAGGAATCCCGCCCACGCCGGATTTGAGCAGATCGTCTCGTGGAAGCCCGAATATCTTTTCGCATGGCGCAGGCGGTTGATGCCGTCGCGCATCACCAGTCCCATGGTGCCCGCGTAGTAATAGGGCCAAACGGTTTGCGGCCCGAGCTGCCGTTCGGCGCGCAGGAACTGCTCAGCGACCATATCGAGTGCGTCATCCCAGGCGATCGGCTCGAATGATGCGGACCCCTTCTCGCCTTTGCGACGCAGCGGCCGCGTGAGCCGATCAGGGTGATGCACGCGCTCCGCGTAGCGCGCGACCTTGGCGCAGATCACGCCGGCCGTATACGCGTTGTCCTCGGCTCCCCGCACTCGCCCAATCGTGCGCTCGTCCAGGAGCTCGACTTCGAGGGCACATGTGGAGGGACAGTCATGCGGGCAGGCGGAGTATCCTGTACGCAACACCGCTGGACGGACCGAGACCATCTGGTTCATGTTGGGCTGCCGCTATTCCGCCGCCGAAACGTTTTGCGCCTGTGCTTTAACTTTGGAACGACGCCACAGTCCGCCCACCACCATCACCAGCACTGCTCCCAGGAGTGATGCAAACAACGCGATGTAATGGAACCCTTCGGCGCCTAGTCTGGGCTCAAGATAGCCCTGAATGGCAGGATCGGTAGCAATCACCTCGCCCACGATCCAGCCCAGCAGCGCGGCGCCGGCCCATACCAGGATCGGGAACTGGTCCAGCAGGGCCATGATCAGCGCCGCGCCGGCAACGATCAGTGGAATGCTGATTGCGAGCCCGATGACGAGGAGCGCCATGTTACCCTGCGCTGCCGCCGCAATGGCAATGACGTTGTCGAGACTCATGATGATGTCCGCGACCGCAACGATACGCACGGCCCGCCACAGGTGCTCGACCGCCTGGACCTCGGTCTCGTCGGGTTCTTCCGGAACCAGGAGCTTGGCGGCGATGTAAAACAGGGCGAGGCCCCCCGCGAGCTTCAGGTAGGGAAGCAGCATCAGCGATGCGACGACACCCGTGAAGAGGATGCGCAGCAGGACGGCTACCCCTGCACCCAGAACCATGCCCCACAACCGTTGTCGACGCGGCAGGCCACGGCATGCCATGGCGATGACGACGGCGTTGTCGCCGGAAAGCAGAATATTGATCCAGATGATCTTCAACAGGGCGACCCAGAACGCGGTCTCGCCCATTTCGCTCCATCCGCTGACGACCGCGCTCACCCAGTTGGTCGGATCGAGCATCGGAGCAATTGGTCCCACGGCTTCCTGTCCGCTTGCGCTCTACGCCGCGCCCATGCGCTCCATCAGCGGGCGGGCGCGGCGCGTATGAGCAATTTACAGGTAAACCCGATGCGGCTGCCAGCGTTCAACTATGCCGCGCAAATCCGGCTCTCTCAGGTCAGCCAACGATCTCGTTACCGGAGAAAAACTGTGCGATTTCTTTTTCTGCGGTTTCCGGCGAATCCGAACCATGCACCGAATTTTCCGTTATCGATTTCGCATGCACCTTCCGGATAGTGCCGGTGCCGGCTTTTGCAGGATCGGTGGCTCCCATCAGGTCGCGGTATTTGGCAATCGCGTTTTCGCCCTCGAGCACCTGCACTACTACCGGCCCTGAGGTCATGAACTCGACGAGCTCGGGGAAAAACGGCCTCTGGCGGTGGACGGCATAGAACGTCTGCGCCTGCTCCCGGCTGATGCGCACGCGTTTTTGCGCAACAATGCGCAAGCCGGCCTGCTCGATCATGGCATTAATGGCGCCGGTCAGGTTGCGCGCGGCGGCGTCAGGCTTGATGATCGAAAACGTTCGTTCGAGGGCCATGCAGCGTTCGCGCCTAATTTGATGGTTGTGATCGCATGCACAGGTCGAGCGCAATCATACGAGGGCCATTACCCTTGCCGCTCCGCCGGTTGCGCCCTTCACCTTCGCCAGGCCCACCACCAACGTGGCGCCCGAAGGCGGTACGTTGTCGAGATTGGCCACGTTCTCCAGTCCCCATCGCTCGGAAGGCAGCCACGCATAATGCACCTTGAAATCCTTTGACGGACCGTGATCGAGCGAGAGCGTATCCACGGCAAGCCCCGCCACCTGGCGCTCGTGCATCAGCCATTCGGCCGCATCCAGACCAAAGCCGGGAAAATGCAGCACGCCGGCATTGTCCTTGCCGGTGAACTTGGTCGCATCGCTCACATACGCACCCCATCCCGAATGCATGGCCACACAGCAATTCTCGGGGAATCGGCCGTGTTTGCGCTCCCAGGCCGCAAGATCCTCGCGCGCCACTAGATAATCGGCGTTCTGCTTTGCCTTCTCTTGCACATCCACAACGGCAAGCGGCACCACCAGCGCATCCGCCGCAATGCGCTCGGACGTGCTGCCGCCTTCGGAAAAGTGTATCGGTGCATCCATATGGGTGCCGGCATGCTCGAGAAGACGCCACCAATAAAGATTGAACCCGTCCTGTTTGAAATCGAACTTCTTTTCCATCGCAATTCCGGGCTCTCCAAAGAACGTGGGAAACTCGGCGGACATCGTGTGCGTGAGATCAATAACGCGGCTGAAGCTTCGCGGCGCGGCAGCTTCAGCTGGCTGCACACGCGCCGTACTCGCAGCAAATCCCGCAGCGAGCGTGCCGCCAAAAAAACCCCGGCGCGTCAGCGCGGCTCGCACTACTTCCTGGCATCCCGGAACGCACATGGAAGCCTCCCTTTGTCGAAATATCTGGCTGAATGCGGACGGGCGCAGCAGATCATGCGCTCGCCATCAGCTGCCTGCGGGCTTCTTCCCGGTGGCGCGTGGCTTTTGACGCGACTCGGCTGGCTGCTCAACCGGTGCGCGGTCAATCTCGGTAAGCCGTCCGGCCGTGAAGCGGTAAATACCCGGAACGGCACCATGCAGATACGTGAGGACAAGCAGGCGTTGGCCGCGGGGGTCGGTGCCGAACTCGAACTTCTCCACCGGGCCGGCTCGCCTGACCACTTCACATTCGGTCATGTGCAGCGCAATCCCTCCAGCCGTCGCCGATCCCTGCTCGGGCCCGGCGCTGCACTGACCGTCCGCAGTGAGGAGATCGGCAGCCTGGTTCCCGGAAAAGTTCATCCAGGCAGGCTGCGTCCCGAGCATGGTCTCGGGCTTGAAGGTGACATTGTTGAGGCTCAGATCCGCCGAGCAGGCGCCGAGCACGAAAAGCAGCAGGCCAGCAACAATCACTCGCGGTTTCATGCGCGACACCGGTAAGCCCGCCCGTTCAGCTGTGCACATGCCATGCAGCCCGATTTTGCGCCGTTGAGAGCCCGCGATCAACATTTTATTGGCCCTCGGCCGGATATCGCGGGTGCTCCCCTTGGCCACGC
This sequence comes from Pseudomonadota bacterium, assembly GCA_046733355.1. GTDB lineage: Bacteria > Pseudomonadota > Alphaproteobacteria > Rhizobiales > Xanthobacteraceae > VAZQ01. The sequence goes on from JBKPOZ010000154.1 coordinate 15,273, forward strand.
AGGTAACAAATGACCCTCCACGGCTCGGATCGGATGTGTGGCTCAACCTATCTTATCCATTTGGTGCCAGCGACCTCGCACGTCCGCTTGCCAGCAAGTCGCCTCAAAGCCCAAAGCCTTGCATTCATCCCAGCGCGCGCGCGCCGTAGCCAGCGCCTCGGCATCGTCGCCATCAAACAACACGACAATGCGTCTGTAAGCGCGGACATCCTTCGGCAGCGGCGCACCTTCGATGAGAAAACGGGCTTCCGCACCGCCCGGATTATCGCTCTGCACGGTGAGCAAAATGGGTTGCTCAGAGGCGGTGGATTCGCGCCAGGTGCCGTGCGGCAGAAAGCTTTCGTCCCGAAATGTCCAAAGATGTGCATCAAGCGCGTCGACGCGCTCTTCCGATGCGGCTTGCACGACCGCGCGCCAGCCCCGCTCGAGGGATTTCTCCAAAAGCGATGGAAGCGTGCGATCGAGACTCTGGCCCGACAGACGGTAGAAGACAATTTCCGTCATTTCTCGTAATGGCGCTCCAGAAGCGCGTTCAACAGACGCACACCGAAGCCCGATCCCCAGCTCCTGTTCGTATCGGTCTGTGGCGAGCCCATTCCGGTGCCGGCAATATCGAGATGCGCCCACGGCCTTTTGTCGACGAAGCGCTGCAGGAACTGCGCACCCGTAATCGCTCCTGCATGCCGCCCTCCGGTGTTTTTCATGTCGGCGAATTTCGATTCGATCATCTTGTCGTATTCGGATCCGAGCGGCATGCGCCATACGCGGTCTCCGGTTTCCTGTCCTGCGCGCGTAATGCGTTGCGCGAGTCTGTCATCATTTGTGAACAGTCCGGCATGTTCATGCCCGAGGGCCACAATGATGGCGCCGGTGAGCGTTGCGAGATCAACCATGAATTTGGGCTTAAAGCGCTTGTTCACATAGTGCAGCAGATCGGCAAGGACGAGCCGTCCTTCGGCATCCGTGTTAATCACCTCAATAGTCTGGCCTGACATGCTGGTGACAATGTCGCCGGGTCGCTGGGCGGCGCCGCTTGGCATGTTTTCGACCAGCCCCACCACCCCCACCGCATTGACCTTGGCCTTGCGCGCAGCAAGCGTGTGAAAGAGTCCCACTACGGCGGCGGCCCCTGCCATATCCCCTTTCATGTCCTCCATTCCCGAAGCAGGCTTGATGGAGATGCCGCCGGTATCGAAACACACACCTTTGCCCACGAACGCAGCCGGCTCGGCGGCCTGCCTGCCGCCGCTCCAGCGCATGACCGCGACGCGGGCTCCGTGTTGCGACCCTTGCGCGACCGCGAGCAAGGCATTCATGCCGAGTTTTTTGAGTTGTGGCGGGTCGAGAACCTCGACCGCAACGCCAAGCCTTTTCAGATTGGAGATGCGCGCCGCAAATTCCTCCGGAAAGAGTACATTCGGCGGCTCGTTGACGAGATCACGCGCCAGAGACACGCCTGCCGCGAGCGCCGCGCGTGGAGCGCATGCCTTTTTCACCGCGCCGGCATTCGCACTGGCAAGCGTGACCGTAATCTCGCTTGGCGGCTCCTCGTCCTCGGACCGTTTCGTCTTGTAGCGATCAAAGGAATAGGCGCGCAGCTGCATGCCGAGCGCAACATCGGCAATGCGTTCGGGCTGGAGTGGCTTGCCCGCGACATCCACAATGAGTGTTGCTGCCGCGGCGCTTGCCGGAATACGGCCCATCACAATACCGCCGAGCTTCACAAAATCGGCGGATTTAAGATCCCGCGCCCGCCCCAGCCCGATGATGATCAGCCGGGAAACGTCAATTTCCCCCGGAGCCGCCAATTCCAGGGCGGAGCCGTTCTTACCCGTGAAACGCTCTGCCGATGCTGCCCGTTTTATTTGCCCGCTCAAACGTTCCACGCGCCCGCGTGAAGAAGCGGCAAATTTGATGCCCTCCTCGCAGAACAAGACAAGAACATCGCCAGCAGGAGCACCTAAATTGCCGAACTCAAGCTTCAGCGCGCGCGTCATGAGGTCATCCTTCGGGAGAGCTTGGGAACGCCTCCCGCTGCGGCTCGCAGGGGGCCTGTCGAGCTTCGGCGTGGCCCTGCCGCAACGCTCCCGGATTAACGTTTTATTGTGCATAGTCAAAGGCTTTGCCTTGGCGGAGCCATTTTGTTCGACCATCAAAAGAGCCCATTAATGGGGCCGGATTGCCGTCGGAGCGCGCTGCCGGGAGAGATGCGCGCACCGGGGGAATTTTGGCGCGAGCGGGGACGCGTAGTCGGATGGGGTCCATCGGCCGGTACATTTTCCGTACCACGCTCGGCGCGTTCCTCGTCGTGTGCATAAGCGTGACTGCGCTGATGTGGATCACACAGGCGCTGCGCGACATCGACCTGATGACCAATCAGGGGCAGAGCGTCTTCGTATTCATCGGTATCACCAGTCTCATCATCCCGCTCCTGGTGCAGATCATTGCGCCGATCGCGCTGATGATCGCGGTGGGACATGTGCTGAACAAGATGGGCAATGATTCCGAGCTCATCGTGATGAATGCCTCGGGCATGCCGCCGACATTTCTGTTGCGGCCGTTCCTCGCAGCCGGCGCGCTGGTTTCGGTGCTCGTCGCCATCATCAGCATCTACGTTTCGCCATTGGGGCTGCGCGAATTGCGCCGTTGGGCCACCGAGGTTCGCGCCGACCTGGTCAGCAACGTGGTGCAGCCCGGCCGCTTCACGAACCTGGAATACAGGTTGACGCTGCATATACGCGAACGGCTGCCGAATGGGCAGCTGTTGGGAATCCTGATCGACGATCAGCGCAATCCAAAAGAGCGCGTCACGATTCTCGCCGAGAAAGGGGAGATCGTCAAAAACAACCGCGGCATATTTCTCGTGCTGGAGCGGGGCAGCGTACAGCGGCACGAGGCGGGGCAGCGCGATCCCGCGCTGGTATTGTTCGACAGCTACGGCTTCGATCTCTCCTGGCTCTCGGGCGGCGCCCCGAACGTCAAATATTCCGTGCGCGAGCGCTATCTTTGGGAGCTTTTCGACGGAGCGGCGGCCGACCGCGCGTTGGTTGCCGCCCAGCCCAATCAGGTGCGCGCGGAGCTTCACGACCGCATCACGGCGCCGCTGTACCCGCTCGCCTTCGTGATCATGACCTACGCCTATCTGGGCTCTCCGCGCACCACGCGCCAGAGCCGCACGATGTCGCTGATTGGCGCTGCCACTGCGGTCGCCGCCCTGCGCGGACTGGGTTTTTTGGGAATGATCGCGGGAGCAAATACGCCGATCGCGCTGCTGCTTCCGTACGTTGCGCTTCTTGCCGCCTTCGTATTGGGATATTTCGCGATCGCGCGCGGCATCGTCATCGAGCCTCCGGCTTTCGTGGCCAATGCGCTCGGCTCGCTCATGGAGCGATTGATCCAGCGCACCAGCGGCCTGCTCGGGCAAGCTTCATGATTCTGGTGCGGACCATCGGGCGCTATTTCGGGCTGCGCTTCGTCTCCGCGGTGCTGGCGGTGTTTGCCGGAATTCTCATACTCACCGCCATGATCGATTTTCTCGAGCAAATGCGCCGTACCTCGGATCTGGATAACGTATCTGCGCTGCTGGTGGGGAAGATCGCGCTCTTGCGCGTGCCCTTCATCACCGAACGCGTGATGCCGTTTGCCGTGCTGGTCGGCGCGATGTTCTGCTATCTCAATCTCTCGCGCCGGCTGGAGCTGGTGGTGGCGCGCGCGGCCGGAATTTCGGCCTGGCAATTCATCGCACCGGCGCTCCTGCTCGCCGCCCTCATGGGCGCCTTGGGCACGACCATCTACAACCCATTCTCGGCCGTGATGCGCGAGCATTCGAGCCGGCTCGAGGCGGATCTCTACAGCCCGCAAGGAGGCCTGCCCACCGCGGGCGGCGGCTTCTGGCTGCGCCAGCGCAACCAGGATGGCCAGGCGGTGATCAATGCAAGATCAAGCCGGCAGCAGGGAATTCAGCTGGGCGGCGTCACGGTGTTCCGGTTCGACGACCTCGGCCACTTTCTCGATCGCATCGAAGCCAAGAGCGCGACTTTGGAATCCGGCTATTGGCGGCTGGAAGGAACCCGCAACTACCAAAGCGGCAAAGCGCCCGTAGAGCGCGAGTTCATTCGCCTGCAAACCACGCTGACCCCGGCACAGGTGGGAGAGAGCTTCGCAACTCCCGAGACCGTGCCGTTCTGGACTTTGCCCGGCTACATCAATGCGGCCGAGAACGCCGGCCTCTCTGCATCGGGCTATCGGCTGCAATATTATCAGCTGCTCGCGCAGCCTTTCTATCTTGCCTCGATGGTCTTTCTTGCCGCGGCGGTGAGCTTGCGCTTTTTCCGCATGGGCGGCGTGCAGAAAATTGTCCTTGGCGGGCTGGCGGCGGGGTTCTTCCTCTATGTCCTCGCCAAGATCACAGGCGATCTGAGCAAGGCGGGCGTTCTCGTCCCGTTTGCGGCCGCAGCTTTGCCGCCGGCTGTCGGAGGCATAACGGGCGTGATGGCGCTGCTTTATCAGGAGGACGGGTGATGGCCGCTATGCGCACCCGTGCGCCGGCAGCGCGCCTCCTTTGCAGCGTGTTGTCCATCGCCTTTATGTCCGGCGCGCTGCTTGTCGGCAGCGGACGGTTCGCCCCGGCATTCGCCCAGCTCGCTTTCCCGCCGCGCGAGAAACCGACGCCGCGCGCGCAGCCGATGCGCGGCCAAGAGCAGATGCTGGTCCGCGCCGAGGTGATCAACTACGACTACACGAACGAGCGCGTCTCCGCCGTGGGCAACGTGCAGCTCTACTACGGCGCCTCGACGCTCGAAGCCGATCGGGTGATCTACGATCAGAAGACAAAACGCCTGCATGCGGAAGGGAACGTGCGCCTCATGCAGCCCGACGGCACGGTGACTTACGGCGAAATCATGGATCTGAGCGACGACTTCCGCGATGGATTCGTCGACTCGTTGCGCATCGATGCGCCCGAGCAGACCCGCTTTGCCGCCTCCCGAGCCGACCGCTCGAGCGACAATTTCACCGTGTTTCACAACGGCGTCTACACCGCCTGCGAACCGTGCAAGGACGATCCGCGCAAGCCGCCGAAATGGCAGGTCAAGGCAATGCGCATCGTGCACGACCAGGGCGAGAAGATGATGTATTTCGAAGATGCCCGCCTCGAAATGGTCGGCATCCCGATCGCCTACCTTCCCTATTTCTCCGCGCCCGATCCGACGGTAACCCGCAAGACCGGCTTTCTCATCCCGACCTACTCCCACAGCTCGGTTTACGGCTACGGCGCGGCCGTGCCTTTCTACTGGGCGATCGCACCCGATTACGATGCGACCTTCACGCCGCTGATCACCAGCAAGCAGGGGCCTCTGCTGCAGGGCGAGTTTCGCCAGCGCCTCATCGACGGCGCCTACAGCATTCGCGGCACGGGTATTTTTCAGCTCGACAAGAACGTATTTCTCAATGGGGGAAATCCCACACCGGGATATCGCGACTGGCGAGGAAGCCTCGAATCTTCCGGCCAGTTCAAGCTCTCGGACAAGTGGGTCTGGGGCTGGGACGGAACCTGGCTTTCCGACAAGACCTACTTTCAGGACTACAAGCTGCAGCAAGGCCTGCAATCGAGTAACTACAATTTCCTGGGATTGACGCCCGATGCTGCGCTGTCGCAGGCCTATATCGCCGGCCGCGGAGACCGGAGCTATTTCGATGCCCGGGTGCTTTACTTCTACGGCTACTCCGTCTTTGACGAGCAGAAGCAGATACCGGTGGTGCACCCGGTCATCGACCACGACTATACGTTCAAGTACCCCGTGCTTGCCGGCGAGCTCTCGACGCGCAGCAACCTGACCAGTCTCTCGCGCGACAGCGCCAATTTCGACCCGATCAATCAGCAGGCGGTGTTCGGCGGCCAATGCCTGCCAACCACGGCAGACCCCGCGGTCAAGACCCCGGCCAACTGCCTTCTGCGCGGCGTGCCCGGCGCGTATAACCGCTTCTCCAACGAAACGACCTGGCGGCGCACCGTGATCGATTCGGCGGGCCAGATGTTCACGCCGTTTGTCACGATGCGCGCCGATGCTGCAAGTATCAACGTTTTGGATCAGCCCGGCGTGTCGAATTACATCCCGGTTGGCCAAACCGATATCGGCCGCGTCATGCCTACTGCCGGTCTCGAATATCGCTATCCTCTGATCGCGGTACAGTCCTGGGGCACGCAAACCGTCGAGCCGATTGCCCAACTGATCTTCCGGCCGAATGAAACACACGTCGGCGCCTTTCCCAACGAGGACGCGCAAAGCCTGATCTTCGATGATTCCAATCTGTTCAAGGTGAACAAATTTTCCGGGTGGGATCGCGTGGAAGGCGGCGGGCGTGGCAATGTCGGCGTGCAATACACGGCGCAGTTCAACAAGGCCGGCAATGTCAGCTTCCTGTTCGGGCAGTCCTATCAGCTCTATGGCCAGAATTCGTTTGCGCTCACCAGCACGACGAATACAGGTCTTGACAGCGGGCTCGACACCAGGGTTTCCGATTACGTCGCCCGTGCCACCTATCAACCGAACTCGCTCTTCGCATTCACGTCACGTTTCCGTTTCGACCACGAGAGTTTCGCAGTCCGCAGAGCCGAGCTGGAGACAACGGCAAGTTTCGGTCGTTGGACCACGTCGCTGCTCTATGGCAGCTACGCACCACAGCCGGAGATTGGCTTTCCCAATTGGCGCGAGGGTCTCCTCGGCACCGCCCGCTTCAAGCTCAATCCCGAGTGGGTCCTCCTGGGCGCAGCGCGTTACGATCTTGTCGCCCATAAGGTCAGCCAGACGCAGATCGGCCTAGGCTATGTCGACGACTGCCTCATCCTGGCCCTTAATTACATCACCGACTACGCGTATGCCGGCAGTGTTTCGGTGAACCACAGCGTCATGATGCAGATCAGCCTGCGCACGCTGGGAGGAAACACGAGTGGGCAGAGCGTCGCTGGAATGCCCGGTATCCCGGGTGCAAGGTGATGCATGCGGGCGCGCACTTTGCAGGAGCCGCGGGGCACCCGGTGACACCCGGGCGCACAACGGCCAGAACAGTAGGAATAGCAGGACGACCGAAATGCCAGCAGGACTGATTCGAGTGCGTAGGCTTGCCTGGGCGATAGGCCTATTGGTGCTGGGCCTGTTTTTGCCCACGACGAGTGAGGCGCAGCACGTGGTCGTTCTCGTCAATGGCGAGCCCATTACGGCGCTGGACATCGAGCAGCGTGCAAAACTGAACCAGTTGTCCACGCACAAGGTGCCAGCGCGCCAGGACGTCATCGAGGAATTGATTGTCGAGAAGCTCAAGATTCGGGAAGGCAAGAAGTGGGGACTGGAGGTATCGGACAGCGAGGTCGATACCGCTTTTTCCACGATGGCGGCGCGGATGCGAATGAACGCGGAACAGTTGACCAAGGAGCTGGGCAAGTCCGGTGTCAATGCCGCCACGCTCAAGCATCGCATCAAAGCCGATATCGTGTGGCCGCAGCTCGTGCGCGGTCGGTATCAGGCGAGCTTGCAGGTCGGGGAGAAGGACCTCGTAGCATCCACAGAAGCAAAAGCCGAGGATCTCGGATACGACTACTTCTTGCGACCGATTCTTTTCCTCATTCCTGCGGGATCGCCGGAAGGTTTCATCGAGGCGCGCCGACGCGAGGCTGAATCCTTGCGGGCGCGCTTTCAGGGATGCGACGAGGGTCTTGCCCTGGTGCGGGCATTGAAGGATGTCGCCGTGCGCGAGCAGGTGGTCCGCAGCTCGGCCGACATTCCGCCGGAGCTGCGCAAAATTCTCGAGGGCATCGAAGTAGGAAAACTCACCCCTCCCGAGCTCACCAAGTTCGGTATCGAGATGCACGCCATCTGTGCAAAGAAGGAATCGAGCGTGGACAACATGCCGGGCAAACGCAAGGCTCGAGAGTCGGTCATGTCCGAGCGCTACGAGCAACGGTCGAAGCAATATTTGAACGAGATTCGCCGGGGCGCCATGCTCGAATACAAGTAGCGGCCGGATGGTGAAGCCACTGGCGCTGACCATAGGCGAGCCAGCAGGCATCGGACCGGATATCGCTTTTGCCGCCTGGCTGCGACGCTCTGAATTCGACCTTCCCCCATTCTATCTGCTCGGCGATCCTGCATTTGTGTCGCGCCGCATCGAATGCATGCGGCTGCGCGTGCCGACTGCGGTAGTTTCTGCGCCGCAGGCCTGCGGCCTTTTCAAAGATGCGCTGCCCGTCGTGGATATTGGCATGGCAATTACGGCGCGGGCTGGAGAGCCGGATGCCTCGAGTGCCCCCGCCGCTCTGATGGCCATCCGGCAGGCAGTGAGCGCCGTCTGTACGGGATCGGCGCAGGCCATCATCACCAACCCCGTCGCAAAGAGCGTGCTTTATCGCTCCGGCTTTTCCGAGCCGGGGCATACGGAATTCCTGGCCACGCTGGGCAAGGAATTCTGCCGGGTCGAAGCTCACCCGGTAATGATGCTGTGGTCGCCTGAACTGGCCGTGGTTCCGGTGACTATTCATCTGCCGTTGCGCGAGGTTGTCGGCAAATTGAGCAAAGAGTCGATTGTCGAGACTGGAACGATTGTGGCCCGCGATCTGCGGGAGCGGTTTGGCATCCGGGCTCCGCGGCTGGCGGTGGCCGGGCTCAATCCGCATGCGGGGGAGGAGGGCGCCATGGGCGACGAGGATCTTGCGATCGTGCAGCCCGCCGTCGAACAGCTGCGCGCCAAAAGGATAGAAGCGCGCGGTCCCCTGCCCGCCGACTCGCTTTTCCATGCTGCCGCGCGCGCAAGTTACGACGTGGTCCTTGCCATGTACCACGATCAGGCTCTGATCCCGATCAAGACGCTTGCGTTCGATCACGCGGTCAATGTGACCCTTGGTTTGCCGTTTGTGCGAACCTCGCCGGACCACGGCACGGCTTTCGACATTGCCGGAACCGGCCGGGCCGATCCCAGCAGCCTCATCGCCGCAATTCGCCTTGCCGCGCAACTTTCCGCCCGATCGGACCGCCCCAGCTTGCGCGCTGCGCATGAGCTCGATTGATGAGCTTCCGCCGCTGCGGGACGTAATCCGCCGGTACGGGCTTTCGGCGAAAAAGTCACTCGGTCAGAATTTCCTTCTCGATTTTAATCTCATCGGCCGCATTGCACGCGCGGCAGGTCCGCTTCACGGAGTGGACGTAATCGAGATTGGACCGGGTCCGGGTGGACTCACGCGTGCGCTGCTTGCGCAAGGCGCACGCCGCGTCATCGCGGTCGAGCGCGACGAGCGCGCCGTCCATGCGCTCAAGGAAATTTCCGAGCGCAATCCGGGCCGGCTCGAAATCGTGCTGGACGACGCCTTGCAGATCGATCCTCGACAGTTCCTCGATGCAGCGCCCATGCGCGTGGTGGCCAATCTGCCATACAACATTGCATCCGCGCTGCTCATCTCCTGGCTCACGGCCGAGCCGTGGCCACCCTGGTACGATCAGCTCGTGCTCATGTTTCAGCGCGAGGTTGCGGAACGCATTGTTGCCTCTCCTCGCAGCAAGGCCTACGGTCGTCTCGCCGTTCTTTCTGCCTGGCGCAGCGAGGCGCGCATTCTGTTCGATATCCCGCCGCAAGCGTTTGTGCCCGCTCCGAAAGTGGTTTCTTCGCTTGTACGGCTCACGCCGCAGAAACAGCCGCTGCCTTGCGATTCCAAGGCGCTCCAGCAGGTGACGCAAGCGACCTTTGGGCAACGGCGCAAAATGATGCGGCAGAGCTTGAAATCCCTCACACCGGACGCGCAACATCTGCTGGCCAGTGCCGATCTTGACCCTACGGCGCGGCCCGAAGACATTCCGCTCGAGGGATTTGTTGCGCTCGCACGGGCTTTTACGGCTTTGACAGGTGGACCACGCGCATGACCGTATTGCATCGGCAATCGCTCGTCGCCTACGCGGCTCCGCTATCCGAGACCACGAGCGAATGCCCCCAGCCCAGAGACACCGAGGTCCTGGTGTCCATTACGCGCTGCGGCGTATGCCATTCGGATTTGCATCTTCAGGACGGATATTTCCGTCTTGGAGACGAAAAGAAGCTCGATGTGCGCGCCGGCCGCACGCTTCCGTTCACGTTGGGCCATGAGATTGCAGGAACGGTCCAGGCGCTCGGCGGGTCTGCACAGGGCGTGAACATCGGCGACGCCGTCGCCGTGTACCCCTGGATCGGTTGCGGGGAATGCAAAGCCTGCCTGCGTGGCGAGGAAAACATCTGCAACGCGCCCCGACATCTTGGGGTCAACGTGGACGGCGGGTTTGCCTCGCATGTCCTCGTTCCACACCCGCGCTATCTGCTCGACGCCTCCGGCCTTGCTGCCGAGCGAGCGGCAATCCTCATGTGCTCAGGGCTGACTGCTTACGCCGCGTTGAGGCGGGTCGAGCGGGAGGCGAGCCTTGGACCGTTGCTGCTTGTCGGCATGGGCGGCGTCGGCATGATGGGGCTCGCTTTGGCAAAGGTCATGTTCGAGGAGGCGCCATTTGTCGCGGATATCGACGCTGGCAAACGCGAGGCAGCGGTCGCAGCCGGTGCTGCCGCAGCTTTCGACCCCGCCAACGACGGCGCGCGCCGCGCATTATACGCGCGCAGCGGCGGCGTGTACGGAGCATGCGACTTCGCGGGCTCCACGCAATCACTTGCCTTCGCGACGGGTGCGCTGGCCAAAGGCGGCAAGGTCGTGGTCACGGGATTGCTCGGCGGCACGTTGAGCATGCCGAGCGCGATGCTTGCGCTGAAAGCCATTGCGATTGAAGGGACTCAGACAGGCACGCTCGCGCAGGCACGCGAGCTGCTTGCGCTCAGCCGCAAGCCATCCTTCACGTTTCCGCCGATCAGGGAACGACCCATGGGGGAAGCACAAGCGGCGCTCGAGACGCTGCGCGCTGGCAATGTCCTCGGCCGCGTGGTGCTGGCCGCCTGAAAGACCATCACTCCAGGTTTTGCACCTGCTCGCGAAACTGCTCGACCACGTGCTTGAGCTCGACCCCGATCTTTGTGAGCTCAACGTCGTTCGATTTGGAGCACAGCGTGTTGGCTTCGCGATTGAGTTCCTGCGCAAGGAAATCGAGCCTGCGGCCGACCGCGCCTCCTTTGCGGATGAGCGCTTCGATCTGACCCACATGGGAGACGAGGCGATCGAGCTCTTCGCGAATGTCGGCTTTGCTCGCGATCAGGATCGCTTCCTGGTGCAGACGGGCGGGATCGAGCCGGTTTGCCGCGTCGAGCAGCATGGCAACCTGCTCGGCGATGCGCACCTTGATGGCTTCAGGCCGTCGGCCGGGTGCGGCATCGGCCCGCGCCCCCAAGGCGGCAATCTCGGCGGTGCGCAGCGCGAGTACCCGCCCGAGCGCTTCTCCCTCCTGCCGGCGCATGGCAGTGAGCTCCGTGAGCGTCTCCTGAAAGCCTGCGAGCACCGCGCTCTCGGCGGGGCGCCGCTCCTCTTCGCGCTCGCCCTGGTCGACGATGTCGATGACGCCTTTGAGCGACAGGATACCATCGAGCCGCGGCGGACCCGCCTGCACTTGTCCCTCGAGCTGCCGTATCGTTGCGAGCACCGCTGCGAGCACTGCCTCGTTGATGCGCACAACCGGCGCCATGCCTTTGCGCTCGATTGAAAGCGTCGCGTAAACGGTGCCGCGCACGAGATCTTGTGCGGTCATGCTGCGGACCGGGGCTTCGATTGCGTCCCAACCGGGCGGCAGGCGCAATCGCAGGTCCAGCCCTCTCGAATTGACTGATTTGATTTCCCAGGACCAGGAGTAAGGGGCGCACTCGCCGTGACGGCGCGCAAAACCCGTCATGCTGGAAAGCGTCACAGCCGCTGCCGGAATTATTGAGCGGTTCCACTCGTCCGGGTTGGTCCACTCGCGCTTCGTTTTGCGCGTGGCGCGGGCGGGGCTGCAGGACGCGCCGCCGGAGCCGGAGCTTGGGCCTCGGGAACGGAAGTTTCTGCCTTTTGCTCGTGCTCGATTGCGCGCAATCGGGCGACGTTCTTCTGGTGCTGCTCGTAAGTCTCGGCGAAGGCGTGACCGCCGGTGCCGTCCGCGACGAAGTACAGCTCCTTGGTGCGCGCCGGATTGGCGGCGGCTTCGATGGCGCTGCGGCCCGGGCTTGCAATCGGCCCGGGCGGCAAGCCCTCGATGACGTACGTATTGTAGGGAGTGGCCTGCGCCAGATCGCTTTTGCTGAGAGGGCGACCAAGCGAGCCTTTGCCCGCAACCAGCCCGTAGATGACGGTCGGGTCGGACTGCAGCTTCATCTTCTGTTTTAACCGGTTGGCAAACACCGCTGCGATGCGCGTTCGCTCCTCGGGTTTTGCGGTCTCCTTCTCCACGATGGACGCCAGGATAATCAGCTGCTCCGGCGATTTCAGCGGCAGGTCGGGGTTGCGGCGCTCCCAGACTTCCCGCACCAGCCGATCCTGCGCCTGGCGCATGCGCGCGATCATCTGTTCACGCGTAAAACCGCGATGGAAGTAATAACTGTCCGGCAGCAAAGTGCCTTCGCGCGGCACCTCCTTGATGTTGCCGGACAAAATTTCGCTGTCCAGCACCCGCGCGACGATCTGCTCGGAGGTGAGTCCCTCGGCAATCGTGAGCTGGTGCTGAATGACCTTGCCTTCGACAATGGTTTCGACCACATCGCGGACGCTTGCATGCTTGGGGAACTGATACTCTCCCGCCTTCAGTTCGGACCGTGCGCCGAGCGCCAGCACGCCTGCAAGGAATACGAGGCGGTGCTCCTCGATCACGCCCTCGCGCCTGAGCTGATCTGCAATTTCCATGATGCCGGCGCGCGGGATAATGACAATTTTCTCTTCCTGCAGAGGACCGGGGATCTCTAACCGGCTCTTGCCGAGTATGGCCGCGCCGCCACCCACCACGAGAACGAGGATAAGGATCGTGAAGATCGCATTTCCGAGGATGACCAGCGGATTGCGAACGCGTCGGGACGGGCGAGAATTGCGTCGGGGCAAGCGCACGTGATCAGGCTCCAATGCGGCGCGTGGACTGCGCGGCGCAATGCGTTTTGACTCACTCACCAACTTCAACACTCCACGCTACGCGCCGAGACCGGCTCCGACCGGCCAGGCAGGAACCACACCTTATCCGAGGCAGAGAGCGCTCGGGTAGGCACTGCGATGCCCACGCGGGTCGAGCGTCCGACTGAATTCCCTAGCAGAATCCAAGCGATGGCCCATGCAATGTAGCGGCGAATATGGCCAAAGGGAGGAGCCTGGCCTGAGCCGGGCCAAGGCCTGCACTAGGTCGTGACGCGGCGAAGCACCAAAGAGGCGTTCGTGCCTCCAAATCCGAACGAATTCGAGAGCACCACGTCCACATCGCGCTGTTTGGCGCGATGCGGCACAAGGTCGATCGGCGTCTCGACGGAAGGATTGTCGAGATTGATGGTCGGCGGCACGACCCGATCCCGCATGGCCAAAATCGAGAAGATCGCTTCCACCGCGCCCGCCGCCCCGAGGAGATGGCCAATGGACGATTTGGTGGAAGACATGGAGACGCGCCCTGCCGCATTTCCGAGCAGCCGGTGTACCGCGGCAAGCTCGATCTCATCGCCGAGCGGCGTCGAGGTGCCGTGCGCATTGATATAATCGATCTCGGCAGCTGAAATGCGGGCGCGTTTGATCGCGGCGTTCATGCATCGCCATGCGCCGTCGCCATCCTCCGCCGGCGCGGTGATGTGATGAGCGTCACCTGACAGTCCGTAGCCGATAAGCTCGGCATACATGCGAGCGCCGCGTTTTGTCGCATGCTCGTAATCTTCGAGAACTACACACCCTGCTCCTTCGCCGATGACGAAGCCGTCGCGATCGCGATCGTATGGTCGCGACGCACGTTCGGGCGTGTCGTTGAACGCTGTTGAAAGCGCCCGGCAGGCAATGAACCCGGCAACGCCGATGCGGGAAATCGGCGACTCGGCCCCGCCCGCGACCATCACATCGGCATCGCCCAGGGCGATGAGGCGCGCCGCATCGCCGATCGCATGGGCACCCGTCGAGCACGCCGTCACCACCGCGTGATTAGGACCTTTGAGACAATGCGCGATCGAGACATAGCCGGAGGCCAGATTGATGAGGCGTCCGGGAATGAAGAACGGGGAGACCCGGCGCGGTCCCCTCTCCTTCAGGATGATCGCGGTTTCGGCAATGCCGGTGAGGCCGCCGATACCCGAGCCGATCATCACACCGGTCTTGATCTGATCGTCGTAATCTTTGGGTTTCCACCCTGCATCCTGCAGCGCCTGTGTGGCCGCCCCCATGGCGAAGATGATGAAATCATCGACCTTGCGCTGCTCCTTGGGCTCCATCCATTGATCCGCGTCGAAGGCATCGTCGCGGCCGTTTCCTCGCGGCACCTGGCACGCAATTTTGGACGCCAAATCCGACGCGTCGAATTTATCGATCCGCCGGGCGCCGCTTTCGCCATTGATGAGCCGGCGCCACGTCGCCTCAACCCCACAGGCGAGCGGCGTCACCATCCCGAGGCCCGTGACGACGACGCGTCTCATCTGTGATTCCTCGCTCGCGCCGGCAACCTCCCGGTCCGGCAACCACAGCAGATCAATGCATGTCTAGGCGCGGCACCCGCGAAAGTTCCTCGCAGTCGGTGGCTTGCTCAATTCTTTGCGTTTTTCTCGAGAAATTTTATCGCGTCACCTACGGTCAAAATGGTCTCGGCGGCGTCGTCGGGAATCTCACAACCGAATTCCTCCTCGAAGGCCATGACGAGCTCGACCGTATCCAGGCTGTCCGCGCCAAGGTCGTCGATGAAGCTCGCGTTCTCGGTCACCTTATCGGCATCCACCCCCAGATGCTCGACCACGATTTTTTTTACCCGCTCGCCAACATCGCTCATGGCTGCAACCTCGTGTCCTCAAATCCGGGCTCGATCGGTGATGCCCCCGAGCCAACCCGAATGGGGTGTGTGCGGCGCCGGATCAGGTCGCGAGCGGACCGTGAAGAGATAGAAATCTGCCGCCCCTAACCAAACACCTGAGGCCCGGTTACCATAATTCAAATGTCTTGACCAGCGCACTGCAGAGGGCGGCAAACCGCTCGGAAATGGCTCAGATCATGGCCATTCCACCATTTACATGGATAGTTTGGCCGGTGACATAGCCGGCCTCCTCGGATGCCAGATAAACGGCCGCAGCCGCTATGTCCGCAGCGGTGCCGATCCGCGCGGCCGGCACGCGGGCCAGAATGGCATCGCGCTGCTTCTCGTTGAGCCGATCGGTCATATCGCTTGATATGAAACCGGGGGCGATTGCATTGGCCGTGACTCCACGCCTGGCGTACTCCGCGGCAATCGATTTGATCAGCCCGACCATTCCCGCCTTGCTGGCAGTGTAGTTCGCCTGGCCGGGATTGCCCGTCGTCCCCACCACGGACGAGATGCCGATGATGCGGCCGAAACGCCGTCGCATCATTCCACGTACTGCAGCGCGGGCGAGACGGAAAGTCGCGGTGAGATTGACCGCGATCACCTCGTCCCATTCCGCATCCCCAAGTTGAACGAGCAGGTTGTCCTTCGTCATTCCGGCATTGGTCACGAGGATGTCGAGGCGGCCCAAGAGATCCTCGCAGCGAGGCACCAATGCTTCCACTTCGTCCTTGCTGCCGAGATCGCAAGGAAGGACCTGCACGCGCTCGTTTAACCCCTGCGCCGTTTGCGCGAGCACGTCCTGACGCCTGCCGGAGAGCGCGACTGTCGCGCCTTGTCCATGCAAGGCCAGCGCAATGGCGCGTCCGATCGCCCCGCTGGCGCCGGTCACGAGCGCGGTTTTGCCGGTCAGGTCGAACATGTTTCACTCCGCAGCCAATCCACCGGCAGCAATCGCGAAACCCCGTACCTCGTCCGGGGTGCCGATCGGAAAACATTGAGCCTCGGTGGCGATGCGCTTGGCCAGGCCGCAAAGCACCTTTCCGGCACCGAGCTCATAGAATACCGTCGCTCCGGCAGCCACCATCGCGATGATCGATTCGCGCCAGCGCACGGTTCCTGTCACTTGTGCGACGAGGGCATCGAGGATCTGTTTTGGATCGCGCGTTGGCGCGGCGGTGACGTTGCAGATGACGGGCACCACGGGCGCAGTGAGAGTCACTTCCGCCAGAGCGTTCGCCATCACGTCTGCCGCTGGGCGCATGAGAGCGCAATGAAAGGGCGCGGAAACCGGAAGCTTGACTGCGCGCTTCGCGCCCCGTTTTTTGGCGAGTTCGACTGCCCGCTCAACGGCCGACGCATCGCCCGAGATAACAACCTGGTTCGCTCCATTGTCATTCGCGGCATCGCAGACCTTACCTTCTCTTGCTTCCGCAGCGACGTCGCTTGCTTCCTCGAACGAAAGCCCGAGCAGCGCCGCCATGGCCCCTGCGCCGACGGGCACCGCCTCCTGCATGGCGCGGCCGCGGATGCGCAGCAGTTTCGCCGTGTTGCTGATGGAGAGCGTACCTGCGGCTGCCAGTGCGGAATATTCGCCCAACGAATGGCCTGCCACGCATTGGATATCGCGCGCGAGGTCGAGCCCCCTTTCCGCCTGGAGAACGCGCAGCACGGCAAGAGAGACGGCCATCAGCGCAGGTTGCGCATTCTCGGTCAGCGTCAGCCTGTCAGCGGGCCCCTCCCACATGACGGCAGTCAACTTCTCTCCAAGCGCGGCATCGACTTCGTCGAATACGGCGCGCGCAGGCGTAAACTCGTGCGCCAGCGCCTGGCCCATGCCAACCGTCTGGCTGCCTTGTCCCGGAAACATGAAAACCGCCCCCATACCGGGCGACCAAGCACTGGCCCACAAGCCTGTCAACGTGTACTCCGCGCCTTGCCTTCTCGCTCGCGACGTCTATAAACCGCGCTCCCGCTCGATCCCGGCCAGGAGCTGAACGGACGGCTGCGTGCATTCTCGCGCGGCAGGGCCGATCGCCCGGCGTCCCGTGTTCCTGCCTTCCGAGCATTCGAGCCTTTCCCGAACGGGTTCGAAGGGCTTTGCGCCGGGAGCGCGCGCCGGATGAACAGGAAAGGCAGTACATGCCGTTATACGAACACGTCTTTCTCACGCGCCAGGATACGAGCGCGCAGCAGGTCGAAGAGCTCACGTCCCAGTTCCAGGGCGTCATCGAGGGGCTCGGCGGCAAGGTCATCAAGACCGAGCAGTGGGGCATGAAGTCCCTGTCCTACAGGTTGCGAAAGAATCGAAAGGCGCACTTCACGCTGTTCAATGTCGACGCGCCCTCGGCCGCGCTGCAAGAGCTGGAACGGCAGGAGCGGCTGAACGAGGACGTGCTGCGGTATCTCACGGTTCGCGTGCCGGAGCATGAGGAGGGACCTTCGGCGATGATGCGCAAGGCCGACCGCGACCGCGAGAGAGAGCGCGAGGAGCGCGGAGGCTACCGCGACCGCGACCGCGGGGGCTTTCGGGACCGCGACCGCTCCGAGCAACGCCGTGACCGCGATCGGGACGGACGCGCACGCGCTGAGGAAAGCGCGGCGGGAGAGGAGTGACGCAAATGGCACTGGCTTCCGCTCAGGCGCGCCGACCGTTTTTTCGTCGTCGCAAGACCTGCCCCTTCTCGGGAGCGAACGCGCCCAAGATCGACTATAAGGACATTCGACTGCTGCAGCGCTACGTCTCGGAGCGCGGCAAGATCGTGCCGAGTCGCATCACCGCGGTGTCCGCGAAGAAGCAGCGCGAGCTCGCCCGTGCCGTCAAGCGCGCGCGCTACCTCGGTCTGTTGCCCTACGTGATCCGTTGATCGCATAGTCCGGTTGGGACACTGCTCCCTAACCGCTGAGAAAGCGGGACAGCTAATAGATGTTGCAAATCATACTCGTCGGGTTGGCGGCTGGCGCGGCAGCCGCGCTTTTGTTCGCGTCGGTTGTCGCCGGCTCCATGGCCGCCGTTATCCTGTTCTATCTCGCACCCCTTCCGATCATGATTGCGGCGCTGGGCTGGAGCCATCTCAGCGGATTGATTGCGGCCGTTTCTGCTACGGCTACGCTGGGCGCATTCTCCGGGCTGTTCATCGTCGCCGTTGCGCTCATTGCCTTTGGTGCCTGGTGGCTCGCCTACCTCACCCTCCTTGCCCGGCCCGCGAGCAATGGCGGGGGAGCGGATCTCGAGTGGTACCCCGTAGGCCGGCTGGTGCTCTGGGCGGCAGTGATCGGCACACTGGTCGTGGCCGCCGCTATTCCAAACTTCGGCAGCGATCAGCAAAGCCTGCAATCAAACTTGCGCAGGATCTATGAACGCATTGTCCGCGAGCCGTCCATAATCGATCTGCTCGTGGTTGCGGTGCCGCCCGCCGCTGCCGTGTTCACCATGCTCACAAACGTATTCAATCTTTGGCTCGCCGCGCGTGCGGTGAAAATCTCCGGCAGGCTGAAGCGACCATGGCCGGACCTCGCAGGCTTGAGCTTACCCGTATCAAGCCTGGCGCTGCTCGCCCTCGCGATCATCGGCTCCTTTCTGCCTGATCTGTTCGGCATTCTTTCGAGCGCATTTGCCGCAAGCCTCCTCATGGCCTTCGCCATTGCCGGGCTGGCGGTGCTGCATTTTACGACGCGCGGCATGCGGGGCCGCGCGCTTGCGCTCGCGAGCACCTATGTTGC
Organism: Pseudomonadota bacterium; assembly: GCA_046733355.1. Lineage (GTDB taxonomy): Bacteria > Pseudomonadota > Alphaproteobacteria > Rhizobiales > Xanthobacteraceae > VAZQ01. The sequence continues at coordinate 33,935 of JBKPOZ010000154.1, forward strand.
CGCTCTGGTGCTCGGCTGGCCGGTGCTGCTGCTGACCTTCGCGGGAATTGCCGATCGCGTCCTGGGCATTCGCAGCCGCATGGCGAAACGGCAAGGGCTACCGGCGCCGCGCGCGTGAAGCTTCATTTTCGATGGAGAGACGACGATGGAAGTCATTCTGTTAGAACGCGTGGCGAAGCTCGGGCAAATGGGTGACGTGGTGCGCGTCAAAGAGGGATTTGCGAGGAATTACCTGCTTCCGAAGGGCAAGGCGCTGCGCGCCACCGAGGAGAACCGCGCCCATTTTCAGAACATGAAGGTGCAGCTTCAAGCGCGCAACCTGGAGCAAAAGAGCGAGGCCAAAAAAGTGGCCGGGAAGCTCAACGGTCACAAGCTCACCGTGCTGCGGCAGGCGGCGGAAGGCGGCCAGCTCTACGGCTCTGTTTCGCCCCGCGACATTGCGGGCCTGCTGGTCGAGAAGGGGTTTGCCGTCACGCGCGCTCAGATTGCGCTGCATACGCCGATAAAGACCATCGGCCTGCACCGCGTACCCGTCAGCCTGCACCCCGAAGTGGAGGCAATGGTCGAGCTCACAGTTGCCCGCAATGCGGACGAGGCGCAACGCATTGCGCGCGGGGAGGACATCACGCTTGCGCGGCAAGAGCCGACGGGAGAAGGTGCCGAAGAGAGCGCGACGGAGGCCTTCTTCGAGCCCGAAGCTGTTGAAGCGCAGCGCGCCCGTGAAAGCGAGGCGGTGCCCCCGGCAGAGGAGCCCAACCTGCAGCAGACGGAAAAGTGAAGCGCGACCTTATTCCTCGAACGTGGGGAACGGCGACTGCTCGACGCGTCGAATTGGTGGCGTGGCCACGGAGGACAACCCGATTTCCACGCTGTCGGATGGGCGGCGGAGCTTTATTGATCCATTAGCGCTCTGGTCCGGACGGGCGGACGAACCGGCTTCAGCACCGGATGGAACAGCGGAAGCCACGTCTGGTCGGCCATTCTCGGCTGCCGGGGCACGGCCCGCACCCAGGACCGGCGGCTTGCGCTGCTGCACGGCGCGGACGTCGGTGCCGACCGAAGCAAGGTAGGCAGCCATGGCGGACGCTTCGCGCATGCCCGTCGTGTAATGCTCCCGCAGAAAGGCCGGGCTCGTGCGCTTGATTTCGCGCGGGCTGCGGTGGCACGCGTTACAGGTATCGGCAAATATCTGGGCCGGCGATTTGCCCGCATCGAGATTGGACTGTGCCAGCGCCGGCGTCAGCCATAAGGCAGCCCCGGCGAGCACGCACCCCAGATACGCCTTCGGCGACCGCATTTCCCCTCTCACCGCACCCCTATGCGCCATTGCCGACACCTACCCCGGTTTTGGGGCAAAAACAGGGATCGGCACGCGCATCTGCCGCACAGATTCGGTCGCAAGTTCCCGCAATATTGCCGGGAGTAAAGGAGTTTGTTTTAATTGCATCAGTCGTTTGCTGCATGTGACGCAACGGTGGTGAGTTGTTGCCGGTGAACGCGAATTGTGTCGCGGGCATGACGCGGCGGGTGCCTGCTTAGGAGGCGACCGATGGACCGGTTGCTTCATTCAATGTTCGCGCGATTCATACGTGCGGGTAATCTCCGGGTTACGACCGCACGGGGGACGACATTCACGGTAGGAGATGGAAGCGGCCAACCGGCAGCGATCCGTTTTATGACATCGCGCGCCGAGCTTGGCCTCCTTCTCGACCCTGAGCTCCGGCTCGGCGAAGCCTACATGGACGGCGAGATCGTGATCGAGCAGGGTTCGATCGCGGAGGCACTTGCGATACTGCTCGGACAGGATCACGGCCGCAGCGCTCCCGCCGGGACAAATTCCCGCCGGCTGCCGCGCCTGCTCGCCCGCCGTCTGCAGCAGTTCAATCCGCGCTGGCGCGCGCGACGCAACGTGGCGCACCATTACGGTCTCAATACCCAGCTTTACGGATTTTTTCTCGATTCAGATCGGCAATACAGCTGCGCCTATTTCGAGCGGCCGGGGCAGTCGCTCGACGATGCGCAGCTGGCGAAGAAGCGTCATCTCGCAGCCAAGCTCCTCCTTGAGGAAAACCGCAGCGTGCTCGACATCGGCTGCGGCTGGGGAGGTCTGGCGCTCTATCTTGCGGAATTTTGCCGCGCGCGCGTAACCGGCATTACACTGTCCGAGCAGCAGCATGCGTTTGCGCGCGCGCGCGTGACGGAAAGGAGCGGCCTCGCGAGCCAGATCGAGTTCCGGCTGCAGGATTATCGCGATGTTGCGGAAAAATTCGACCGCGTCGTCTCCGTGGGCATGTTCGAGCACGTCGGCGTCGGCTTCTATCCCGCGTTTTTCCGCAAATGCCACGCGCTCCTGAAGGATGACGGCGTCATGCTGCTGCATTCGATCGGCCGTTCCGAGGGCCCGAATGTCACCAATCCATGGATCGCCAAATACATTTTTCCCGGCGGCTATATTCCTGCGCTTTCCGAAGTGCTGCCTGTCGTCGAACACAGCGGCCTTCTCGTCACCGACATCGAGATTCTGCGCCTTCATTACGCCGACACGCTGAAAGCGTGGCGTGAACGCTTTCTTGCGCATCGCGAGGAGGTGGAGCAGATGTATGATGCACGTTTCGTGCGCATGTGGGAATTCTACCTTGCCGCATCCGAAATGGCGTTTCGCAAACAGGGGATGATGGTTTTTCAGTTGCAGCTCGCAAAGCGGCAGGGCGTCGTGCCGATTACGCGCGACTACATTGGGCGCGCGGAGCAGCGGCTGCGCCAGATCGAGCGCGAAACGCGCGCCCCCTGGCGGCTTGCGGGCGAGTGATTCTCGGCGTCTCCGAAGCTCCCCGGTCAAGCGTTATCTGCAGCATTCTGCGGCTACCTGTTCACGCCGTGATCATCGGGGAAAGCTGCAGGCGTGATTTCCTCGCAAGTCCGTCTCTTGCTAGCTCCTCCGGCCCGGATAAAAAAGTGAGTCGGGTAGACGTAGCGGTGAGTTGCATGCCTCTTTCCTGTCAAAAGAATCAACGCAGCGATTTTCATGGCCATCGAATCAATTGTCCGCAAGCCAATTGCAGCGCCTGCGCCGGCCTACCGCACCGCTCCGCATAATATCGAGGCTGAGCAGGCGCTGCTGGGAGCCATTCTTATCAATAACGAGGCGTTCTACCGGGTCGCCGATTTTCTCGAGCCCGAGCATTTCTTCGAACCCATTCATCGCCAGATCTACGACGTCGCCCGCAGCCTCATTCGCACCGGCAAGCTTGCGTCTCCGGTCACCCTGAAGACGTTTCTCGCGTCGGAGATCGATATCGGCGGAATGACGCTCGCCCAGTACCTTGCGCGCCTGGCGGCGGAAGCGACCACGGTGATCAACGCGTTCGATTACGGCCGCACCGTCTATGATCTTGCCATCCGACGCGATCTCATCGCGCTCGGCGAAGAGATGGTGAATGTCGCCTTCGATGCTCCGGTCGATTTCGCTCCGCGCGAGCAGATCGAGAGCGCGGAACGGCGCCTTTACGAGCTCGCGGAAACCGGCCGCTACGGCGGCGGCTTCCAGCCGTTCGAGAGCGCGCTGCATACGGCCGTCGACATGGCCGCGCGCGCCTATCAGCGCGAGGGCAAGCTTTCGGGCCTCGCTAGCGGACTAAGGGACCTCGACACGAAAATGGGGGGCCTGCAGCCCTCGGACCTGATCATCGTCGCCGGCCGGCCCGGCATGGGCAAGACTGCGTTCGCCACCAATATCGCCTACAACGTTGCGCGTGCCTGGCGCGGTGAGGTTCGGCTCGACGGCCATATCATGACCGTGAATGGCGGCATCGTCGGTTTCTTCTCGCTGGAAATGTCGGCCGAGCAGCTGGCGACCCGCATCATTGCCGAACAAACCGGCATTCCCTCGAGCACGATCAGGCGCGGCGGCATTCACGAGAGCGATTTCGAAAAAATCAAGGATGTCGTGATCGAGCTGCAGCATCTGCCCTTCTTCATCGATGAATCGGGCGGATTGACCGTGGCACAACTTGCCGCCCGCGCGCGTCGCCTGAAACGACAGAAAGGCCTCGATCTTCTGGTGATTGATTACATCCAGCTCCTGGCCGGCTCGTCGCGACGCGCGCTCGAAGGGCGCGTGCACGAAGTCACCGAGATCACCACAAGCCTCAAGGCCCTCGCCAAGGAGCTCAACGTGCCGGTGCTCGCCATCTCGCAATTATCGAGGCAGGTGGAAAATCGCGATGACAAGCGGCCGCAACTCTCGGATCTGCGGGAATCCGGCTCGATCGAGCAGGACGCCGATGTGGTGCTCTTCGTGTTCCGCGAGGAATACTATCTCGACAACAAGCAGCCGCGGCCAGGCACGGAGGAGCATGTCAAATGGCAGCTTGAAATGGCGGACGTGCACGGCAAGGCGGAAATCATCATCGGCAAGCAGCGACACGGTCCAACGGGTACGGTTCAGCTGCAGTTCGAGGCGGCCGTGACGCGCTTCGATAATCTCGAGCAAAATCTGCAGCTCCCGCCCGACGCTTGAGGTGCAAACTCGCGCACGTGTAGCCCGCATGAGCGAAGCGATATGCGGGAAAGCCCCGGATGTCGCTTTGCTCACCCGGGCTACGATAGCTCACGCCTCTCTTTACGTGCACAGCCAGTGCCGTCATAAATTGCCGGCGTATGCTGCACAGTCCCAAAGTACAGTTTGCCGAAGCCGCCGCTCCCACCGAAGCAGGGGGCGTTCTTTCCATTGACCTCGGCGCGATCGCGAGCAACTGGAAGAAGCTTGCCAGTATCACGGTGCCGGTCGAATGCGCGGGCGTGGTCAAGGCGGATGCCTATGGTTGCGGCCTCGAACCGGTCGTGCGCACATTGCTCGCAGCCGGTTGTCGGACATTCTTCGTTGCCGACATCAACGAGGGGCGGCGCGTTCGCGCGCTGGCCGCGACCGCAACGATCTATGTGCTCAATGGCCTCGTGCCCGGAGCAGCGTGCAGCTTTGCGGACGCGGCGCTTCGGCCGGTGATCAACGGCACGACCGAGCTTGCCGAATGGGATGCGTTCATCGCGGCTTCTCACTGGCGGGGGGGAGCAGCCTTGCATGTCGACACCGGCATGAACCGCCTGGGAGTGACAGTCGAGGAGGCCGCAGCCCTCGCCCCCCGCCTCCATTCCGAGAACCATGGCCTTTCACTGCTGATGAGCCATTTCGCCTGCGCGGATACGCCCGACCATCCGATGAACGACCGCCAGAGCCGCCTGTTTCGCGAAATTCGCATCATGTTTCGCGGCTTGCCCTCCTCGCTGGCGAATTCCGCCGGCATCTTCCTTGGCGGCACTGCATATTGCGACCTGGTGCGACCGGGCATTGCACTCTACGGCGCCAACCCCGTTCCTGGAAAAAACAATCCCATGCGCTCCGCAATCGACCTCAAGGTACGAATCCTGCAGGTGCGCGCGATAAATCGGGGCGATACGGTCGGCTATGGCGCTGCCTGGACGGCCGGGCGCCCCTCGCGCATCGCCGTCATTGCGGCCGGGCACGCCGATGGCTTCTTGCGATCGGCAGCAGGGGCGAAAGGCAGGCCTGCCGCCGAGGTTGTGATCGCCGGACGGCGGTGCCCGATCGTGGGGCGGGTGTCCATGGATGTTGCGGCAGTCGATGTTACCGATCTTCCCGAAGGCAATGCGCGTCGAGGCGATTTCGCCACCTTGATTGGCGATGGCATGACCGCCGATCAGCTTGCGGCCGGTTTCGGCACCGTCAACTACGAAGTGCTGACCAATCTCGGCCGCCGGTATCACCGCGTCTACCGCGAGGCATGACACTGCACGATGTTCGGACTGTCATTCCGGCCGAGGCCAGAGGCCGAGGGCCGGAATCCATATCCCAGAAACCTGTGGTTATGGATTCCGGGCTCGCCGCTTCGCTTTGCTTCGCGGCGCCCCGGAATGACGCTCGTTGATGCAACCTTTCGATGGCCCGGCTCGCCACCAGCTTTGTTTGTCAGAACTGCGGGGCAGCCTACGGGCGCTGGCAGGGTAAGTGCGATGCGTGCGGCGAGTGGAACACGATCGCCGCGGAAAGCTCAGGTGCGGCGCACGCCACCAGCGGCGCTCGGCACCGCAAGGGCCGTCTGTTCACGCTCGAGCCTTTGAGCGGCGCAAGCGAGACGCCGCCGCGGCTCGCTTCCGGTATCGCCGAATTCGATCGGGTCACCGGCGGCGGATTGGTGCCCGGCTCGGTACTGCTCCTGGGCGGCGATCCCGGCATCGGCAAGTCGACGCTGCTCCTGCAAGTGGCGGGCGCGCTCGCCCGCAACGGGCACGCGATCGTCTTCATCTCGGGTGAGGAAGCGGTTGCGCAAATCCGCATGCGCGCCGACCGGCTGGGGCTTGCGGATGCACCGGTCAGGCTCGCGGCCGAGACCTCGATCGAAGACATCATCTCGACGCTGAGCGCGGAGCCCGCGCGGCGGCTGGTCATCATCGACTCCGTGCAAACCATGTGGACCGAGAGTGCCGATGCAGCGCCAGGCACGGTGACACAGGTGCGCGCGAGCGCCCAGGCGCTCATCCGTTTCGCCAAAAGCTGCGGTGCGGCCGTCATCCTCGTGGGCCACGTCACCAAGGATGGCCAGATCGCCGGGCCGCGGGTGGTGGAGCATATGGTTGATGCGGTGCTGTCGTTTGAAGGCGAAGGCTCGCACCAGTTCCGCATCCTGCGTGGCCTGAAGAACCGGTTTGGGCCCACGGACGAAATCGGCGTATTCGAAATGACCGGCAGCGGCCTGCGCGAGATCGCCAACCCCTCCGAGCTGTTCCTTTCCGAGCGCGACCTGGGCTCTCCCGGCACCGCCGTCTTCGCCGGCATGGAGGGGAGTCGCCCCATGCTCGTGGAGATGCAGGCGCTGGTCGCGCCCACTTCCTTTGGCATGCCGCGACGCGCCGTAAACGGCTGGGATGCTAACCGGCTGTCAATGCTGCTTGCCGTATTGGAGGCACATTGTGGGCTAAACCTTGCTGGTCACGATGTATACCTCAATGTCGCAAGCGGGTTGCGCATCCAGGAGCCTGCGGCGGACCTCGCGGCAGCGGCAGCGCTTTTGTCATCGCTCGCAAGCGCGCCGCTCCCCGCCGATGCAGTCTATTTCGGTGAAATCTCTCTCTCCGGCACGGTCCGGCCGGTTACCCGGTCGGGCGCAAGGTTAAAGGAGGCCGAGCGCCTTGGCTTCTCGCGAGCGGTTATTCCCGACACACCCGGTCTCGATGCCGGCGGTGGTGCCGGGCTTTCGGCCGAATGCTTCGCGCGGCTCAACAAGTTTGTGGAAAAGACGTTCGGCGGCGCGCCATCGATCAGCCGCAGGCTTCGCCGTGCGGAGTCCGAGCGGGCGCGCGCGCGCAGCGAAACGTAACCTCATGCTCTCCGTCCGCCTCACCGTCCTTGCTACACTGGGCGCGGCGATTCGAGACAGGGTTCCCGAGTGCTTGCAATGAACATGCCCATAACCTGGCTGGATATCATCCTGATTGCGGTCATGCTGATCTCGGCGCTGCTGGCGATGATCCGCGGCTTCATGCGCGAAGTGCTCTCGATTGCGGCCTGGGTCATTGCTGCAGGGGTGACGCTTTATGCTTATGCAAAACTGCTTCCCTTCGCCAAATCCTATTTCAACAACGACATTGTCGCCGTCGCGGTGGTGGTCGCCGGAACCTTTATCGGAACCTTGCTGGTCGTGTCGGTGATTACCGTCCGCTTCTCAGACATGGTGCTCGACAGCCGGGTCGGCGCGCTCGACCGGACCATGGGCTTCCTGTTCGGGCTTGGCCGCGGGCTGGTGATCGTGGTGGTCGCATTCCTGTTCTTTGCCTGGCTGGTGCCCGATCGCAGCCAGCCGGAATGGGTGCGCAGCGCCAAGTCGCGCGTGGTGCTGCAGGGCACCGGCGACTGGCTGATGTCCATGTTGCCGGACGACCCGGAGAGCACCATCTTAAAGCGGCTGAAAAAGCCCAAGCCGGAGGAGGAAGAGCCACAGCAAGGGCAGCGCTCGAGCCTCGATCAAAGCAACGAGACGCTCGCCAGGCCTGTGAGCTCAACCACCCGGACGCGCGCAAGCAGAAATTGATGCAATCTGACACGGATTCCGCGGCTGCCGACGAAGCCCTGCTCGAGGGCCTGGAGATCGAGGACGACCGGCTGCGGGAAGAGTGCGGGGTGTTCGGAATTTTCGGCCACCCTGATGCCGCAACGATCGTGGCGCTTGGGTTGCACGCTCTGCAGCACCGGGGTCAGGAAGCGGCGGGCATCGTGTCCTTCGATGGCCAGCGCTTCCACTCCGAGCGGCGAATGGGCCTCGTCGGCGATAATTTCTCGCGACGCGAGGTCATCGAGCGGCTCCCCGGCGCCTCGGCCATCGGACACGTGCGCTATTCAACGACGGGCGAGACCATTTTGCGCAACGTGCAGCCACTCTTCGCGGAGCTCGAGGGCGGCGGCTTTGCGGTCGGACTGAACGGCAACCTCACCAATGGACTGAGCCTGCGCCGCGAGTTGGTGCACC
>JBKPOZ010000155.1:0-3537 GCA_046733355.1 Pseudomonadota bacterium
GGAGTCCCTGCAAAGGAGCGATGCATGCAGGACGACGTATCTGATGGGGGTATGAACCGAGACATACTCCTATTCGTGGCGGGAATGGGTACAGGCGGTTTTGTCGTCGCGCTGCTTTATGCGCTGTTCAAGAGCGTGGCATGACCGAGCGTTGATAGCGCGGTCTCCAAACACTACAGCAGGAGCGACATATGACTTCTCAAGACCCCCGCCGCCCGCCGCGAACGTCTATCGATTCAGGTTTGTTTGGATGGGTCACCGGCGCTATTGTCGTCTCTGCGATTATCGTGGCGATAATCACGTTATTTGATGCGCTGAACCCCAGCCACACGCAGTCAGCACCTAACTCAACCGGCGCACCCGCACCAGCACAGCACTGAGCGCGTGAAAAAGCCGCCCCGGTGATGAGCCGAGGCGGAGTTGATCTGCCGCAAAGAATGTTATTCGCGAGGCAACTAATCTGTTTTTCGGTGCTTCAGGAGAGCGCCCTACGGGGGAAAGCGGCCCTGGCCGAACCTTAAAGCTGGCTCCGGTCTCGGCCGCTCCCCGTTTCCGATCAGAGCGCGCCTTCTGATCTTCTGCACCGTAGGCACACTGATGGCAGTTCGGTTAGCGAGAGCGTTGGCGCTCATCGACAGCGCTATCGTTATAAGGCGTCCATTGGTGAGTAACTTCCATTGTGTCGGGGTTTATCTCGCTATCGAGGTAGCCCCGTGAGGTTTTTGACATGATGCTGTGCTCATTAGTAACCCAACCGAAATCGTAAAACTTAGCGCCTTGCCTTTCAGCCTCACGCCCGTGTTCTTCCAGAAGCTTCAGCCGAACTGAGGCCACCGGCTCGATCCCCTCCTTCAGGCTGCTTCTGCTGGTCCCGTGCCGGGAGACAAAAACCGATAGCTGAGAAAAAGCCGCCCGGTACCCGAAAACCGAGCGGCTAAGGGACTCCACCTTGCTCCTGTAAGTCCAACTCCCGGCCTAAGCAGCCGTTCCTGGGACTCAGATGAAAGCCACCCGACTTGACTGGGCGCTGGAACAGCAAAACCGCGCCCGACGTTGGTCTCCAAACCTAGAGCAGGAGGAACGTATGACTTCTCAAAACCCCCGCGACCCGCCGCGAACGTCCACCGATCTAGGTTCGTTGGGATGGGGCCTCGCCGCTCTCGTCATCGCTGTGATTATCATAGCGATAATCACGTTAGCTAATGCGCTGATCCGAGGCCCTATAGAAAGGACAGGCACCGGCCCCAGCACGACGCAGTCAGCGCCCAGCTCAAGCGGGCAGGCCGGCGCGGCAAACACAGGAGCAGCACGATAATCAAAACTGGGTGGCGGTTTCCCTGAGCAAGCAGCAAATGGGCCGGCGCATCAATCCTCCCGAGGGCCGGGGCTGTGCTCCCGCAGTCGGCGGTGTAGTTCCCGCAACAGATCGGCAATGCGCGGCGGGATGGTCTTTGGCACCTGAGAGAATGCGGCCAGCTCGCGAGCGATGGTTCTTTGCACCTCTCGGATAATCTGCTCCCTGCGCGTTGCTTCGAATGTTTCGCGCATGCTGGGCTTTCGCACCATGGGGTTCTCTCGCCTGCTCACCGGAACACCGTCCCATAGGGGCCAACGTGCGAACCCGTACCGGGTTTCTGTTCCAAACAGCAGAGAAGGGAAGAACCCCGTTGTGGAAAGCGGGCCGGACGCGCAGCCTGAAGACGAACGCCTACTTTCGATGTGTGTCCAACTCGCAGTCCGAAATGGAGCGCGCGCGATCCCGCTTTGGCCTCAACGCATCCGGCGGGTGATGTTGCGGCCGGCGCGAACCCTCCCCAGCCCGCGCGTTGAGTGCGGCGGTGGATAAGAGCAAAGGTGGCAAAAATCCAAATGCTACTCTTCGCAGCGGTGCGAAGAGTAAGAATGCGGCATTGAAAGCCGCAGGCATATCCAAGGACCAAGCCAGTCGCTACGAGAGCTTCCACCGCCTGGCCCACTGAGGAAAAGGAGCGCCGCATCGCCCACGGTCGTGTCCCCCTGTGGGCCGCTCACCGCCTGACAACAAACAATATCAATTGTAAAAATGCTCAGACTCGAACTGAAAGCGTCGCCCGCCCCTGGAAAGCCCCCGGGAGCGACTTCGAGCCTGCCCCATATGCGGGCCCCAGGGCCGGAACGCGCACCAGCGGCCACCGGACGGGCTTGATGCCGGCCACTAATGGGGGTCCGCTCAGACCCTACGCCATTGTGCGTGGCGATCAGGTGCGGTAGTGTATTTGTTAGCTGCCCTTAATCCAGGGCTTGCCGAAGCCCGGGCGCTTTAAGTGATTGGCAGCGAAAAGTGCCATCGGCGGGCGCTACCTTACTCCAGACCCTCTTTTTGGTCCGTTTGTGAAGCCGATGAGTCGCGCCCAGGGCGTGCTTCGAGGCGATGAACGCACTGAGATACAAAAATCCCCTTAGAGAGGAGTGCACACATGAGCGGGACCGTCCAGATCTCTTTCTACGACGAATCTCTAAAGAAAGAGGTAGAGGGCTCCTTCATATCGGATGGCAAGTCAATCCATGTCTTTTCCGAATACGGCGCTAAGAGTTTCCCCTATAACGATCTTGGCGCGTGCATCGATTACAATGCACAGGTTTCGTTTGTGAAAAAGGTATTGAGCGGTTTGGCGCGTGATCCGGGCAGCAGCAAGTTTAAGGACCTTAAGGAGCGGAAGCCCGATGAGCCACCTCAGCCCGGTAAGGAAAGCCATAGCATGTGGGGGTCCAGGAGCTGATCCTGGAGGCGACCTCAGCAGCCCGCGAATGCTGCTGCGCAACCGATGCCAGAAAGGCAGCGATTACCGACGCCGATAATCCTAAATTGGCCCAGTCGATTGTATCAGCATCGACCCCGTAGGTAAGCAGCCTCACCCTTCGGTGGCTGGACCGCCCGACATGAGCAAGGGCTACGGCAAGGGTGCTTGCGCATTGCCAAAACCACTCGTCCAGTGTCAGGTCAGACTGCTGCTCAATCAGACCCAGCAGAAGATCCGCATGCTGCTGGGGTAAAGCGGAAGCACTCGACGGCGGCTTCGAAAAGGAGGTATGACCCTGAACCGACATAAGCGGGAAGATTTCGCTGCGATGCACAGGCGCGCTTACGGTCTAATGAATGTACTAGATTGATGAGCCTCGTCTGAGGGCAACTCATGCGGCGACGCGAGTTCATCATGCTTCTGGGCGGCGCGACGGTCGTTTGGCCGTTGGCGGCGCGCGCGCAGCAGCAAGGCCTGCAACAGCAAAGCGGCGATGCCGCGTAAGTTTTTCATTACCGCGGGCGGCGGGTGCTCGGATCAACGATTCTCCGACCCGACGAAGATCAAAACGCAATTTCTGGACGCCGTCTTCGATGAATTGATCGAGAAAAGGTGCAGTCATTACAGACAGATGATGGGCTGTACGCCATCCGGACCTAGCAAGTTTGTCCCGTGATCGTCGGCCGCTCGACCGCACCTCCTACCCAAGTCGTCGCCATCATGGCGGATAGCTCGGCCAAATCGCGGAGAAACTTGG
>JBKPOZ010000156.1:0-58030 GCA_046733355.1 Pseudomonadota bacterium
CGTCCCACGCGATAACGTCGGCGCCGCCCGCCAACAGCGCGCTGGCGCTCGCGAGGCCGGAGCTGCCGAGGCCGAAAAGGGCCAAGCGCTTGCCGGCAAACGCGGTGATCGGGATCACGTCGGACTATCGCAAGCGTTGTAGCGTTGTAGGGTGCGTAAAGGCGCGAGGCTCGGCGTCGCGACGCTTGCCAATGGTGAGCGCGCCGTGCGCACGCGGACAGCCTCTTGACCTGACCGCGTGGGCACGGCGTGCAAAGAGCACCCCTTTGCCCACCCTACGGAGACGTGAACGATGGGGCGCACACTCAGCGCAATTTCAAGGTCGAGAGGCCGGCAAGCGCGAGCACGACCGAGACGATCCAGAAACGAATCACGATCTGCGGCTCGGTCCAGCCCAGCTGCTCGAAATGATGATGGATGGGCGCCATGCGGAAGACGCGCTTGCCGGTGAGCTTGTAGGAGACGACCTGCACGATGACGGAGACCGCCTCCAGCACAAACAGCCCGCCCACCACCGCCAGCACAATCTCGTGCTTGGTGGCAACCGCAATGGTGCCGATGAGCCCGCCGAGCGCGAGCGAGCCGGTGTCGCCCATGAAAATGGAGGCCGGCGGCGCATTGAACCAGAGAAAGCCGAGACCCGCGCCGATTACGGCGCCGCAGACCACGGCAAGCTCGCCGGTGCCGGCGACATAATGGATGTTGAGATATTGGGCGAAGAAAGAATTGCCGGCGAGGTACGAAACAACGCCGAAGCTCATCGCCACGATGATCACCGGCACCGTGGCCAATCCATCGAGGCCGTCGGTGAGATTCACCGCATTGCCGGCGCCCACGATAATGAATGTGCCGAACACGATGAAGAACCATCCCAGCGGCAAAACCAGCTCCTTGAAGAAGGGAAATGTCAGGGAGCTTGAGAAGGGTTGCGGGCCGAGGGAGGCAATAAAATAGCAGGCAAGCGCGGCGAGCACCGCCTCGGCGACAATGCGGACCTTGCCGGAAAAACCGGCGTGGGTCTGCTTGGTGACTTTCAGATAATCGTCGTAGAAGCCAATGGCGCCAAAGCTGAGTGTAACGCCGAGCACGATCCAGACGTAACGGTTGGCCGGGTTGGCCCACAAAATCGTCGAAACCACGATACCGCACAGAATCATGATACCGCCCATGGTGGGCGTGCCGCGCTTGGTGACGAGATGGGATTGCGGGCCGTCGCTGCGAATGGGCTGGCCCTTACCTTGCGCGATGCGCAGGTAGCCGATGATGCGTGGCCCGAACAGAAACACGAACATCAGCGCGGTGATCATCGCCCCGCCCGTGCGGAACGTGATGTAGCGCAGGACGTTGAGCGGGCCGATCTCGTGCGAGAAAGCGGAGAGATAATAGAGCATGCGTCAGCCGTTCATCACTGGGCGAGCGGCAGCGCAGCGCGCTGAAAATGGCTCTCGAGCGCCTTCACGATGGGTCCCATGCGGGAACCGAGTGAGCCCTTGATCATCACGATATCACCTGCGCGCGCCGCAGCAAGCACATCGGGCTCGAGCTCCGCCGCACTTGACGCGTAGGACCCGCGGCGGCTCGCAGGAAGCGCTTCCCAGAGATTTCGCATCAGCGGTCCGCAGCAGAACACGAGATCGACACCCTCGGCGAGGATGTCTTGCGCAAGCTCGCGATGCAGTCGCGGCCCATGCTCGCCCAGCTCCAGCATGTCACCGAGCACGGCAATACGGCGGCGCGGAGGCGCGCCATCCGCCTCTGCGAGCAGCGCCAGCGCCGCGCGCATGGATGCCGGATTGGCGTTGTAGCTCTCGTCGATCACGGTGAGCGTGCCGTCCGGCACACGTATCGTCAGGCGCCCTCCCCGTCCGCGCATGGACCGCACATCGGCAAGCGCCCGCGCCGCAGCATCGACATCGCCGTCGATGCAGGCCACGGTCGCAAGTACCGCGAGCGAGTTGAGCGCGAGGTGTCGGCCCGGCGCGCCAAGAACATAATTGAGCTCGTGACCGCAAACGCGAGCCCGCAGCCGCGAGCCCTCTGCCTGCGAGCGCCATTCCAGCAGGCGCGCATCGGCCCCGCGGTGCTCGCCGAAGCGGACGATGCGCGTGACCCCTGCGCGCAACGCGTTCTGCTCAAGACGAGCAAACTGCGGGCTATCCGCATTGAGAACGGCCGTGCCCCCTCGCTCGATGCCGAGAAAGATCTCGGATTTCGCATCGGCGATGGCATCGAGCGAGGCAAAGAATTCGAGATGCACCGGCGCAACGGCAGTGACGATCGCCACATCCGGGCGCACGAGGCGCGTGAGCGGCTCGATCTCACCCGCATGGTTCATGCCGATCTCAAAGATGGCAAAGCGCGCGTCCGCGGGACAGCGGCAAAGGGACAAAGGCACGCCCCAGTAGTTATTGTAAGAGGCGACAGAGGCGTGGGTTGTGCCCTGATGTGCAAGCGCGAGACGCAGCATCTCCTTTGTGCCGGTCTTTCCCACCGAGCCGGTGATCGCCACGACGCGGGCGCTGGTCCGCGCGCGTGCGCGCCGCGCCAGCGCGCGCATGCCGTCGAGCACATCGTCGACTACAAGGAGCGGCAGGTTTTCGCCGAATGTCGCGGCGTGTGCAGCGGCAACGACCGCAACGGCCGCCCCCGCATCAAGCGCGGCTTGTACAAAGCCATGGCCGTCGTGCTTGTCGCCCTTGATGGCGAAAAACGCATCGCCGGGCACAAGTGTGCGGCTGTCGATGGAAATGCCCTGCACTGCCTCCGGCAATGCGCCGCGCCTCTCGGCAGCCATGGCGGCGACCATCGCCTGCACCGTCCAGAGCGGCTGGTTGCTCTCAGTTGTCATTTGCGAGGGTTCCGGCGAGCGCGGATGCGGCCGCTTCGTGGTCGCTGAAAGGCAACACCTGCTTGCCGATGATTTGGCCGGTTTCGTGGCCCTTGCCTGCAATCAGCAGCACATCGCCCGGACGCAGCTGATGGATGGAGGCGCCGATGGCCTCGCGCCGGTCCGGGATTTCCACCGCGCCGGGTGAATTTTTCAGGATTTGCGCGCGGATTTTGGCTGGATCCTCGCTGCGTGGATTGTCGTCCGTCACCACCACACGATCCGCGAGTTCCGCGGCTACCGCCCCCATTATCGGCCGCTTGCCGGGATCACGGTCGCCGCCGCAGCCAAACACCACGATGAGGCGTTCCCTCGCATAGGGCCGCAGCGCCGAAAGCGCTTTCGCGAGCGCATCGGGCTTGTGCGCATAATCGACAAAAATCGGGGCGCCGTTGCGTTCGCCGACGAGCTCGAGCCGGCCCCTGACTCCCTTGAGCTGCGCGAGCGCTGCAAAGGTTTGTTTCGGCGCGCTGCCCGTTGCGATGGCAAGTCCGGCGGCGACGAGCGCATTCTCCACCTGGAATGAGCCCGGCAGCGGCAGGCGCACACTGTGCTCGGCACCCGCATGCGCAACGCTAATCACCTGCGAAAATCCCTCCGGTGTGCTGCCGCGCAGGCGAATGTCATCGCCGCGAACGCCGACCGTGAAGAGGCGCAAGCCGCGCCGCCGCGCCGCTGCAATGACCGCATCGGCGGGCGGAGTGTCGGCAGCGATCACCGCCGCTCCGTCCGGCATCACGAGCTCGCTGAACAGCCGCAGCTTGGCTGCAAAATAGGATTCAAGATCGGCATGATAGTCGAGGTGATCGCGGCTGAGATTGGTGAATGCCGCGGCGCGGATGCGCAGCCCGTCGAGACGATGCTGGTCTAGCCCGTGCGAGGAGGCTTCAATGGCGAGATGGGTGACGCCTTCACTGGCGAGCTCCTCGAGCGTGCGATGCAGCGCGACGGGATCGGGGGTGGTGAGCGAGCCGTAAAGGTCGCGGCTCGGCGACACGAGACCAACGGTGCCGATGCTGGCGGCGGGTTCGCCAAGCACGGTCCAGATTTGCCGTGTGAATGCAGCCACCGAAGTTTTGCCGCTGGTACCGGTGACCGCAGCGATGACGGCAGGCTGCCGCGGATAAAACTGCGCGGACGCGAGCGCCAGCGCGCGCCTCGCATTGGTCACCTTGATAAAGGCTATGCCGCGCGGAAGCGGCTTCGGCGGACTCCGTTCGGCAATGACGGCCACGGCACCGGACGCGACCGCCCCCTCAACGAATGCGAGACCGTCGAGCTTCGTCCCCGCAATTGCGACAAACAAATATCCGGGCTTCACGCTTCGGCTGTCGCTCGTCACGCCGGCAATATCGACGTCGGCCGGATCAAGACTGACATATTCGGCTGCGGAAATCTCGTGCAGCAATCGAGAAAGAAATTGTTTTAACTTCATGCCGCAGCGCGCGCCTAGCCTCCCCCGCGAAGTGAAACGTCGCGGGGGAGGGGGACCGCGCGCCAGCGCGGTGGAGGGGGCAAACTCGTAGATCGGTGTGTCTTAGATGCCCCCTCCACCACGCTCGCTCGCGATGCCCGCTCGCGTGGTCCCCCTCCCCCGCTCCGCGCTTCGCGCTCCGCAGGGGAGGACAAGCGCGAAATCTGTCAGCTCTTTTTCACAGCGCTCATCGCGGTGATGCCCAGCCGCCGCTTTGGCCGCCGTTTGCTTGCGGCGTGAACGGCTTAATCTCGGCTGGACCAGGATGCGGCACGCGCTTGCGCGACGACACGCTGCCGGTGTGCTCCGCCGGCGAGGATGGCGCACCGGCGCTGGCGAGAATGAGCTTCTCGGCAGGGGCGAGATCGTACCGTGGCTCGATCCCGAGCAATGGCGCAATGCGGGCGACGACCGCGCCCCCGACCGGCACCGCGTTCCAGCCCGAAGTGGCAAACCCGTGCGTCTCGGGTATCGCCTGCGGCTCATCTAGCATGATCAACAGCCCATAGCGCGGCTGGTCCGCCGGAAGCACGGCGGTGAAAGCGGTGAGCACCTTGGTTTTGGAATAGCGTCCGCCGATGACTTTCTCCGAGGTGCCGGTCTTGCCGCCGATGTAATAGCCCTTCACCTCCGCGCGCGTGGCCGTGCCCTTCTCCACGTTGAGCCGCATCAGATAGCGCATCTTCTCGCTCGTCTCCGGCTTGATGACGCGTTTTGCCAGCGCGAGGGCCTCCGCTTCCGTTCGTTTCAGAAAAGTCGGAGGAATGAGATTGCCGCCGTTCATGAGCGCGCCGAAGGCCATCATCGCCTGCAAGGGCGCAACCGACAGCCCATGACCGAAAGCAATGGTCACTGTATTGAGCTCGACCCAGCGCTTCGGCACGAGCGGCTCGGCGCTTTCCGGCAGCTCCGTGCGCAGCCGGTCGAGCTGGCCCATCTTCTTCAGAAACGCCTTGTGATTCTCGACCCCGATGCTCAGTGCCATGCGCGCCGTGCCGATGTTCGACGAATAGGTGAAGATTTCCGGCACCGTGAGGATGCGGCTCTGCGGGTGGTAGTCGTGGATGGTGAATTTGCCGTATTGCAGCGGAAAGCGCGCGTCGAACGATGATTTCAGTGTCACCTTGCCCGAATCGAGCGCCATGGCGATGGTCAATGCCTTGAAGGTCGAGCCCATCTCGAAGACACCGGTGGTGAGCCGATTGATGCGGGTGGGATCGAGCGCCTGGCGCGGATTGTTCGGATCGTAGTCCGGCACCGAGACCATGGCGATGATCTCGCCCGTGCGCACGTCGGTGAGGAGTCCCGCCGCTGCGACCGCCTTGTATTTTTCGCGCGCCGCAACGAGCTCGTCGCGCAGGGCGTGCTGAACGCGCAGATCGAGCGCAAGCTCGACCGGTGTCTGCAGGCGTTCGGTCGCAAGCCCCGCGAGATGCAGGTCGGCAAGCCCGCGGCCGTCCAGCCATTTCTCGATCCCTGCAAGCCCCTGGTTGTCGATGTTGACGTGGCCGATGACGTGCGAGACCTCGGCGCCATTGGGATAGACGCGCTTGTTCTCGGGCAGAAAGCTGATGCCTGGAATGCCGAGGCGATAGATGTCCTGGCGCTGCCTGGGCGTGATCTCGCGCCGCAACCACACGAAGCGGCGCTTCGAAGCGAGCCGCTCGCGCAGCTCGGCCGCATCGATCTCGGGAATGGCGGCGGTAAGCAATTCTGACGCCTCGTCCACATCGATGATGCGCTGCGGCTCGCCGAACAAGGAAGGCGTGCGCACATCGGTGGCAAGGACCTCGCCATTGCGGTCGAGGATCTCGGGGCGTGCCGTGCCCATCGCCTCCTGCCCATGGGCGCGTCTTCCTGCATGGCTGTCGGAGCCGACCGCAAACAGCGCGAGGCGGCCGGCAATGACGCAAAACAGCGCCGCAAACACGAGCATCACCAGGCCGATGCGGGCGCGCGTCTTGCGCGCCGGGTCGACATTTTCTCCATAAAGGAGCCGCAGCCTCCAGCGGCGGACCCACAGACGCGTCGATTGGCGCGTTGTCTCGCCCGCGTTCGCATCTGCCGGCGAATGCATCCGCTTCACCTCTTCTCAGGCAGCGACCCGGTGGTCGAGTTTTCGAGAAGATTGGGCCTGGCGATCATCATCCCGATCGGGTCTGCCTCGTCCACCGGCACCGCATCCCGCGGGCGTTCCGGCAGCGCGTCGAGATTGTCGAATTGCCGCGCCTCGATGGGCTTGAGCGCCGAATGCCGGCGCGCGAGATCCTGGATACGGGCCGGGTTGTCGAGCTTCGCCCATTCTGCGCGCAGCGCCGCGATCGCATCCTGCTCGCGCGCGATGTCCATGCGCAGCTTCGCAAGCCGCTGCACCTGGCGCGTGGAATCGAATTTGATCTTGTAGACGTCCGCCGCGGCGAGCAGGAGCGCGGTGATTACGCCGATATTGATGAGCCGCATCATGGACGCACGACCGTGGACAACGGCGGCAGCGGTGGAATGAGCGTGCCCGGTCGAGGGGCAACAGCCGCCGCATCCGTGCGTTCTGCTGCGCGCAGCTTCGCCGAGCGGGCACGAGGATTGGCGCTGATCTCTGCAGCGTCCGGAACGATCGCGCCTCTGGTCAGCAATCTGAAAACCGGCGCAGCTTGCGCAAGCTCGGCGGCATGGCGGGAAACCGCCGGCCCGCTGCTGCGCTCTTTCAGGAACTGCTTGACGAGACGATCTTCAAGCGAATGGAAAGCCACCACGACCAATCGCCCGCCGGTGCGCAGCACTGCTTCCGCCGCGGCAAGGCCGCCTGCGAGCTCGGCAAGCTCTTCGTTGACGAACATGCGCAGCGCCTGAAACGTGCGCGTTGCCGGATGGATCATTCCCGGCCTCCCATGCAGGACGCGCTCGATGATCTGCGCAAGCGCCCGCGTGCTCCTGATCGGCGTTTGCCGGCGCGTAGCAACAATCGCGCGCGCGATGGAGCGCGCACGGCGCTCCTCCCCCAAGGTCGCGACGATTTTCGCGAGATCGTGCTCCGATGCGGAAGCAACCACGTCGGCAGCGCTGGGCCCCTCTCCTCCCATGCGCATGTCGAGAGGCCCGTCGTGGCGAAACGAAAAGCCGCGGTCGGCGTCGTCGAGCTGCATCGACGATAGGCCGAGATCGAGCACCACGCCGTCCACCTGCTCGTAACCAAGGCTCCGCGCCGTCTGCTGGAGCTCCGAGAGACGCCCCTGCACCAGCGTGAGGCGCCCCTCCGCCGCCTGCACGAGGCCTGCGCCCAGCGCGATTGCGCTCTGGTCGCGATCGATGCCGATTACCGTGCAGCAGGCAGTGTCCAATATGAGACGCGTGTACCCGCCCGCGCCGAAGGTGCCGTCGATGTACACCCCGCCCGCGCGCACATTCAGGAGCTCGACGGCGCGCGGCGCGAGCACGGGAATGTGACGAGCCGGTCCGCCAGCGACAGCATCACTGCTGTCGCTGCCCGTCATCAGTCCCGTGCTCCTTGCGGGTCTTGCGCCGCTACCCGGGAACCCAACTGCCGCTTGAGCGCGCGGACCTTCTCGGTGGCCTCCGCGAGTTCCGCGCGAAAGCGGTCGGGCTCCCAGATCTGAAACTTGTGTCCCAGTCCCGTGAACGTGGCCTGGTTCTTGATCCCCGCGTGCACCTTGAGGCCGTCGGTTAGAACCGTGCGTCCCTCTGCATCGAGCTTGAGCACTTCGCTCGTGCCGTAGAGAGCAGCTGAAAACTGTTCCCGCTCCTCTGAATAGGGAGGAAACCGGCCAATAAGGGCTTCGATCTCTTCGAGAAGGGCATTGCCGCCCGCATCGAGGGCAGGCCGGTCCAAGGCTGGATAACAATAAAGGCCCTCGAAGCCGTCGCGGGCAAGGACGGCCCGGAACGGCGCCGGAATCGAAACCCGGCCCTTGGCGTCGAGGGGCATTGTGTAATGGGAGACGAACCGGTCCATAACCGCCCTCCCCCGCGGTGCAAAGGCAACGCGAAGCGCTCGCAGCCGGGCGGCTAGTCAGCGGCCGCTCGGGATCGTTTGGGAATGTATGGGTTAGCATGGGCCTAAATGGGCGGTCAACCGCAAAGGCGGCCGTGCCCCGCGTATTCGCAAGGAAAATCAGACTGGTATTAACGGCGTCTGCGCTTAAGGAATGGTTTGCGGCCGGGTTCCAAAATCAGGTTTCCCGGGAACACGCTGAGCCCGCGGCGCGTTCTTTCTGCAGCGGGAAAGCCCCGTTGTGTATGCGTTGCGACGGGAATTTCCCTCCAACGGAACTTCGGAGGCCTAAATGGTCAGAACTCTTATGGTTTCTGCAGCCATCAGCGCGCTCATGGTTTCGGGCGCCATGGCCCAGGCGAACCCGCCCGCAAGCGAATCAACTCATCAGCCTGCGGCGGTCGACACCAGCCACATGAACGGCCCGCACTTTCTTCAGGCGCAAGGTGCGGACGAGTGGGCGTTCTCAAAATTCAAGGGGACCAATGTGCTCGGCCCCGATGACAAGAAGGTTGGCGATGTCACCGACGTCATCTTCGACAAGCACGGCAAGGTTCACGGACTCGTTGTCGGCGTGGGCGGCTTTCTCGGGATTGGCGAGAAGAACGTCGCCATCGACCTGAACGCGTTCCAGGTCGTGCCCTACAGCACCGGCATGAATACGGCCGCTCCGGCCGGACCGCCCGGGGGCGCGACGACCGGCACCGCCGCCAACAACACGGCGGCTGACAACGATCCGACGCGGGTGAAGCTGAAGGTCACCTGGACCCAAGACCAGCTCAAGGCTGCGCGCGACTTCCAATATTACCGCGTAGCGCATACCGAGCGCCCGGCACCTGCACCGACGACAGGAATGGCGCCGCGACCCGCAGCGCCGGCACCTGCTCCGCGTTAGTCACGGTGTGGCGTAGCGTACTGTAAGTTGTAGCGGCGCTTTTTCGCCGAAGGCCGGACGGGAAACTTCCCGTCCGGTCTCTTTTTGCGCGCGCTTGCAAGAGCACACTCGCTCGCCTAAGGATTTCCCGGAGCGCGCATGTGGTTTGCATATGGTCACGGTCGTGTCTGATCTGCGTCCCGATTCCGTCGTCGTCGGGGAAGTGAGGGCCTCGCCCAACCACAACGAGCGCAAGAACAACGTCTCTCCGAACATGATCGTCCTGCATTACACCGGCATGCGGGACAACGAAGGCGCGCTGCGCCATCTGTGCAGCCCGAGCTCCGAAGTGTCGGCCCATTACGTGGTGCTGCAGGACGGGCAGATCGTGCAGCTCGTGCCGGAATCGCGGCGCGCCTGGCACGCGGGCTCATCGTCCTGGGCCGGCGAAACGGACATCAATTCCTGTTCGATCGGCATCGAGATTGCCAATCCCGGCCATGAGCATGGCTATCCGGATTTTCCCAAACGGCAGATTGCCGCGGTGACCGCACTCTGCCGCAGCATTTGCACGCGCCACAGCATTCCCCCCGATCGCGTGCTCGGCCATTCCGATGTCGCTCCCATGCGCAAGCAGGATCCCGGAGAGAAGTTTCCCTGGCGCGTGCTGGCCGAATCCGGAATTGGACTTTGGGTGAAGCCCCTTCCGATCGTGCAGCAGGGGCCTATTTTCGTGCTCGGCGAGACCAATGCGGCGGTCGATGAAATGCAGCGCCTGCTTGCCCGTTACGGATATGCGGTAAGCCCCACCGGCTATCTCGACGGCACGACACGGGATGCGGTTGCCGCCTTCCAGCGACATTTCCGGCCGGCGCGGGTGGATGGCGTGGTGGACGTTTCGACGACCGAAACGCTCAAGGCGCTGCTCGCGCACCGCGAGGAGAAGCTTAAAGCGGCCGAACATCGGGCGTAGCCCGCATGAGCGTCAGCGATATGCGGGATTAAACCCGGATTTCGCTTCACTCATCCGGGCTACAATCCCTTGACGGGCGGGCTCGGCACTCCCATCACATTGGCATCAGTCGGCCGGGCGGCCGCTCGCATCGAAAGCCGAAAGGCGGTGCGGGAGGAAAGTCCGGGCTCCATGGACATGCGGTGCCGGATAACGTCCGGCAGGCGCAAGCCTAGGGAAAGTGCCACAGAGAACAGACCGCCGTGCTCGTGCGCGAGCGCGGCAAGGGTGAAACGGTGCGGTAAGAGCGCACCGCGCCTGCGGCAACGCAGACGGCACGGTAAACCCCACCGGGAGCAAGACCGAATAGGGACGGCACACGGGCACGCGAACCGTGTCCGGGATTGATGTCCGGATCCGAGCCGTCCGGGTGGGTTGCTCAAGGCGCCGAGCGATCGGCGTCGCAGAGGAATGGCCGCCACGCAAGGCTAACACCTTGCCTTACAGAACCCGGCTTACAGGCCGGCTGATGCATGAGGGGCTCGGCAGGACCTCCTGCCGGGCCCCGCCATTTTCGCCATGCTGTCCGTCATTCCGGGGCGCCGCGTAGCGCAGCGTAGCGGCGAGCCCGGAATCCATAAACACAGGCCTGGGATTATGGATTCCGGCCCTCGGCTTCGCCTCGGCCGGAATGACGGCCGGGTTCAATTTGCGATAAAGGGGTCCCATGAGTGCAGCCGCCGCGGGGAAGTGGGATTTCTGGATCGATCGCGGCGGCACGTTTACGGACGTGATCGGCCGAGGGCCTGACGGAACGCTCGTTGCTCACAAGCTGCTATCAGAGCACAGCGCTTATGGTGACGCCGCGGTGCAGGGCATCCGCGATCTCCTCGGCCTCGCGCCCACCGTCCCCATCCCATCGGGCGCCATAGGCGCGGTGAAGATGGGCACGACCGTTGCGACCAACGCGCTCCTCGAGCGCAAGGGCGAGCGCACGCTTTTGCTCACCACCACGGGTTTCCGGGACGCCCTGAAGATCGGCTACCAGGCGCGCCCGAAAATCTTCGCGCGCGAGATCGTCAAGCCGGAAGTGCTGTTCGAGGAAGTACTGGAAGTCCATGAGCGCGTCCGCGCCGACGGCACCATCGAGCAGGAGCCCAATCTTGAGGTCGTGCGCGCCGCGCTAGCCGGCGCGCTCGGTCGCGGCATCAAGGCGGTCGGCATCCTGTTCATGCATGCCTATCGCTACCCGGAGCACGAGAAGCGCGTCGCCGCGCTCGCGCGGGAGATGGGATTCGCCCAGGTATCGGTGAGCCACGAGGTATCGCCGCTCATCAAGCTCGTCGGGCGCGGCGATACCACTGTCGTCGATGCGTATCTCTCGCCGGTACTGCGCCGTTACGTGGCGCAGGTCGCGCAGGAGCTTAACGATGACTCCGTGCCGCTGATGTTCATGATGTCCTCGGGCGGGCTCACCGGTGCCGATCTCTTTCAGGGCAAGGACGCCATTCTGTCCGGCCCTGCGGGAGGCGTGGTCGGCATGGCGGAGACGGGGCGGCAGGCCGGTTTCGAACGCCTCATCGGGTTCGACATGGGCGGCACCTCCACGGACGTTTCCCATTTCGACGGCGAGTACGAGCGCACCTTCGAGACCGAAGTGGCCGGCGTGCGCATGCGCTCGCCCATGATGCTCATCCATACGGTGGCTGCCGGCGGCGGCTCGATCCTGCATTTCGATGGCGCACGCTTCCGCGTCGGGCCCGACAGCGCCGGCGCCAATCCCGGCCCGAAATGTTACCGGCGCGGCGGGCCGCTCGCGGTAACCGACGCGAACGTGATGGTGGGGAAGCTGCTTCCGGATTTCTTTCCAAAGATTTTCGGACCCGGGCAGAACCTGCCGCTCGATTACGACGCGGTGCGCGAGGCATTCGCGGAGCTCGCGCAAAAAATTGGTGACGGCCGCGACCCGGAGCAAGTCGCCGATGGGTTCATCAAGATCGCGGTCGGGAACATGGCGAACGCGATCAAGAAAATTTCCGTCCAGCGCGGCTACGATGTCACGCGGTACGTGCTCAACTCTTTCGGCGGCGCGGGCGGCCAGCATGCGTGTCTCGTGGCCGACGCGCTCGGCATGACCAAGGTGCTCATCCATCCATTCTCATCGCTGCTTTCCGCCTACGGCATGGGACTCGCCGACGTGCGCGCTACGCGCCAGCAGGCGATCGAGGAGCCGTTCGGGGAAGCTGCACTCGCCGCCATACGCGAGACTACGGCGGGCCTCGGCAACGCCGCGCGGCAGGAAGTCATCGGCCAAGGCGTAGCTGAAGGGGTCATCGCCGTGCAGGGACGCGCGCACATCCGCTATGCGGGCACCGATACGCCGCTCTCGGTCATGGCATTTTCCCGCGCGCCTGACGGCACCGAACAGCTGGCCTCTCTCGCGGAGCTGAAATCGGCATTCGAGGCGGCGCACAAGGCGCGCTTCGGATTCATCGATGAAGCAAAAGAGCTGGTCGTCGAAGCGGTATCGGTCGAGGCGATCGGCGGGGGAGCCAAGTTCGTCGAGCCGATCTTGCCGCAGCGCAGGGCGTCGGCGCCACCGCCCGCTCGCCATGCACGCTTCTACAGCAACGGCTCCTGGCACGATGCGGCAATCTTTGTGCGCGAACAGCTCTCCCCCGGCCATGCGGTATGCGGTCCGGCCATCATCATCGAGCCGCACCAGACCATTGTGATCGAGGACGGCTGGCAGGCGAGCATCACGGAAAAGAATCATCTCCTGCTCGAGCGCGTGGTCGAGCTGCGACGCGCGCACGCCGTCGGTACCGCGGCGGACCCGGTAATGCTGGAGATTTTCAACAACCTGTTCATGTCGATCGCCGAGCAGATGGGCGTCGCTTTGCAGAACACCGCCTATTCGGTGAACATCAAGGAGCGGCTCGATTTCTCCTGCGCGATCTTTGCCGCCGATGGCACGCTGGTGGCGAATGCGCCGCATGTGCCGGTGCATCTCGGCTCCATGGATCGCGCGGTCGAAACGATCATCCGCGACAATGCCGGCAAGATCGCTCCCGGCGACGTTTTTGCAAACAACGCGCCGTACAACGGCGGCACGCACCTGCCCGACATCACCGTGTGCACGCCGGTGTTCGATCGCGAGGACCGCGACATCCTGTTCTGGGTGGCCTCGCGCGGGCACCACGCGGACGTCGGCGGCATCTCGCCCGGCTCCATGTCGCCGAATGCCACGACGATCGAGCAGGAAGGCGTGTACATCGACAATTTCAAGCTGGTGGACCGCGGCCGCTTCCGCGAGCAGGCGCTCTACGATCTTCTTGGCGGCGCCAAATACCCGGCCCGCAACCCGCTGCAGAACGTCAACGACCTGAAAGCGCAGATCGCCGCCAACGCGAAAGGCGTGCAGGAGCTGCACAAGATGGTGGCGGAATTCTCGCTGCCGGTTGTCGAGGCCTACATGCAGCACGTGCAGGACAATGCCGCGGAAAGCGTGCGCCGGGTGATCGATCGCCTGCACGATTCGTCATTTGCCTACGAGATGGATCAGGGCACGGTGATCAAGGTCAGGATCAGCGTGGACAAGACGAAACGCGAAGCGGTTGTGGATTTCACCGGCACCTCGCCGCAGCAGAATACAAATTTCAACGCACCCGAGCCGGTGACGCGCGCCGCGGTGCTCTACGTGTTTCGCGTCATGGTCGATGATGACATTCCGCTGAACGCGGGCTGCCTGCGCCCGATCAGCATACTGATTCCGAAGCCTTCGATGCTGTCGCCGGAATTTCCCGCCGCAGTGGTTGCCGGAAACGTCGAGACATCACAGGCGGTGACCAATTGCCTGTTCGGCGCGCTCCAAGCGATGGCGGCCGCGCAGGGCACCATGAACAATCTCAATTTCGGCAATGACCGCCACCAGTATTACGAGACCATCTGCTCGGGCTCGCCCGCCGGCCCCGGTTTCAACGGCACCGATGCCGTGCACACGCATATGACCAACACGCGCCTCACCGACCCGGAGATTCTCGAATTCCGCTACCCCGTGCTGCTCGAGGACTTTCACATCCGCAAAAACTCGGGGGGCCGCGGCAAGTGGCATGCCGGAGACGGCATACGCCGCACCATCCGCTTCTTCGAACGCATGGACCTCACCATCCTGTCCGGACATCGCCGCGTTCCGCCCTTCGGCATGGCGGGTGGCGAGCCCGGGCAGATCGGCGAGAACTGGGTGCGCCGTCGCGACGGCACGATGCAGCGCCTGGCCGGCTGCGACGCCACCGTTGTCGAGTCGGGCGACGCCGTCATTATCCAGCCGCCCACCGCGGGGGGATATGGGAGGCCGGAAAGCTGAGGCTTCTCAGCCGGTCGGCGATCGCAATCAGAAACATGGCGCCTGTACGCACAAGTTTACGGAGCGCAGGGTGCGTTCCGGCGCATGCCGGCATTGCTGCAAAAGGAAACGGGCGATGCGGGGCGTTACTCCCGCTCTTTCGGCTTGTCGGCGTCCGTTGCACCGCCGCCTTGTGGAGAGTGGCAAGCCTACTGCGTCACCGCAGCGATCGCCCGTAACTTGTTACGCGCGTAGCCCGCATGAGCGTAGCGATATGCGGGAATTGACCCGGGTGTCGCTTCGCTCACCCGGGCTACTTCTGCTGAATCGCCGAGAGCAGCCAACGGCCGCCGCGCTGACGCATGAACGTCCAGATTTCCGTTGCCTCGTCCGGACCGCCCGAGACGACATGGCCGCTCGCGCGATCGAGCATCTCATCGACGAGCGAGTAGCGCATGGCCACGGTAGCGTATTCGGTTTCACCCTCGCGCCAGGCTTCGGCCAGATCGCCCTGCAGCAGCTTCACGTCCGTCACGCGATTGACCACGCCCTTGCTCGCGTTCGCGGCAAGGTCTTCGGCAAAATACGAGGCGACTTCCGGCGTGGCGATCGCGCGCAGCGCCGCGACGTCTTCGCGGCTGTAGCTCGTCTGTACTTCGCCAAGAACCCGTTCGAATTCATTGAAATCGTCGGGGGTGAGGCCGACCTCATCGGAGCCCGCAGGCCGCGTGGGCGCAGCGCTCGCTGCACCGGCGCCGCCCCCGAGCCCGAGGCCGGAAAGCGGGGACACCGACCGCAAAGAAGGCCCGCTGGCGAGTGCGGGTTGACTGCGGCGCTGCCACCAGCTCCACAGCAGGCGCGCAACGATCACGATCAGTGCGACCTGCAGCACGAGACCAATGATCGACGCCAATCCGCCGAGGCCACCGAACAGGCCATGACCGAACAGCATTCCGAGGAGCCCCGCTCCGAGGAAGCCGGCAAACAGTCCGCCCAAAAAGCCCGGTCGATTGAAGAAGCCGCCCAAGGGCGGGGTGGTCTGCGGGCGCTGTGCATAACCGGGTTGTCCCGGTTGCGTCATGCTCCGCTCCATGGGGCGTGCGGTGGGCGCGGTCGTGGTCGCGGGCGGCGCGGAATAGGTGCGCGAGCCGCGGCTGCCGATGCTGCCGCCGCCTCCCGGCCGGGCCATGGCATCGGTCGCGGCGAACGCGAGCGTCGCGGCAAGCGCGACAGTTGCGAAAACTCGGCGAAACCGGAGCATTCTTTCCTCCTCGGCGAGCCCGTTGCGGGCCCGCATAGCATATCGGGATAGCTGGCGCCTATTGGAAGGGGCCGATTATCCGCCTGGGAGTGCGAGGTATTTTGTCTCAGTCCTCGCCGTCGGTTCCAGGCTCTGCAAACGGCAGGAGGCGATCCGGGGGCGGCTCTGGCGCCTGCGTGATGCGTCTTGTCGGCGGGGGGAGTCGTCTCGCAACAGAGCCGGTGCGGTCGCCATAGCGTCCCGCATATCTCGCCTGGGCGCGCGCCGCGACCTCCTCGCCCGAGACCGCATTGGGATTGCACGCGCGGTGACCGTCGCGCCGGCGCATGAGATCCACGTGAATATGGTCGTAGTGATAGGCATTCGAGCCCGGCGCGAGCACCGTCGTGAACTGCTCGCATGCGGTGCTCTGGATATCGCGCAAGAAACCCTGCTCCTCGGGCAACCCGGCCCAGCCTCCTTTCACGGTGATCGTGCGTCCGTCCGCAAGCGTGAAGGCAGCGATATCGAGCGCGTTGCCAAAGGCGTGCTCGGAAATGCGCGCATAGGGGTTCCCGTTCATGCCCCTGCATGAATAGGCAGAAATCTGTTTGATCTCGGCGACCGGAGAGCCAAACCAGCGCATGGCCGAGGGCTGCACGGAATTGCTGATCCAGCGATCGAGCTCCGAGACAATCGGACAGGCCAGTGTCGCCGGCGGATTCAACGCAACCGGAGTTGCGGCCAACGACGGCGGAGGTGACGGAGGAAGTGCCGGCGGCTCATACCGAGACTGCGGCGGCGTCCCGTAGGGTTGCCGGAAATCGTACTCTTCAGCTGCAACGCCCGCTCGTTCGCCAGGGCCCGGCGGGTCGAGCGAAATCGGCGGCTCGCTCCTGGTTTGGGCGGGCGGCTCGCGCCGGTTAAGAACCGGCCAGCGCGGCAGCGCCGAGCTGTTCGGGATCGCGCCGGGCGGACGCAGATCATCCGAATAGGCCATGGGAGCGCCACCGCCAAAGCTCGACACCTTGAGCGGGTAGTCGGCCCCGCACATGCCGGGTCCATGAATGGGACTGATCCGCACAATGCCTGCGCTTTCCCGCACCGCGCCGGATTCGAGACACTGCACTTCCGCCTCGTGCCGCCACGCATCGCGCACGGCAAAGAAGCTGCCTCCACCACATCCCGCAACGAGGGCTATGATGCCGATGACGACGCAAGCCGCGGCAGCGCGACCAATTCCCCGCCCCATACCACAACAATGCGATGGGGTTTGTTAACGCTCCTTTTAGGTTTGCTTCCGAGCACAAGCTCTTTCATGCGCGCTTGCGCCGTATGGTTAAGAGAAGCCGGCTCCGCCTGCAGCTCATGCCTCGCAAGCTCATGTTTCGGCTGCCATTTCCATGCTCGTGCAGTGAAAAACCTGCCTGCCGGAAGACTCGAACGGGTGTCGCAGCGCTGATGTGAAATATT
The DNA here is from genome assembly GCA_046733355.1 of Pseudomonadota bacterium. Lineage (GTDB taxonomy): Bacteria > Pseudomonadota > Alphaproteobacteria > Rhizobiales > Xanthobacteraceae > VAZQ01. Next base: position 17,252 of record JBKPOZ010000156.1, read on the forward strand.
TTTGGGAGTGCGAATTGCGCGCGAGTTTATCGCACATTATCAGCAGGTTGCTAATCGGTTGTCAGCCCTGGATCGAGTTTTGCGGCGCAGATTGCGCATCGCAACATGGTTCGTCCTCGCTTTCCGCAGACACTCTCGCTAGACTTGGCCGCATCACAAGAGGGAGCGTGTGACGTGAACCTCGCCTTGCGGCTCGATGTGTTGACGGTTTGCGTTGTGTTTGCGTTCGTGGCTGCGATTCTGCTGGGTGCGTTCTAAAGTCCCAGCTGAAAGAGAAAGCATTCCAGACACCGGTGAGCCTGGCTCACCGGTGTCTTGTTTTTTAGTAGCCCGGATGAGCGCAGCGATATCCGGGGCACGCCTCCCCCGCATATCGCTTCGCTCATGCGGGCTCCCGCGGGAGCAACCTACTCCGCGGCCTGCGCGAAAATCGCCGGGTCGTAGTTGAGGATGGGACCGAGCCATTTCTCGGCTTCGGCGATGCTCCACTTTTTTCGCTGTGCGTAATCCTCGACCTGGTCCCGCTCGATCTTGCCGACGCCGAAATAGTGGCTCTCGGGATGGCTGAAATAGAGGCCGCAGACGGATGCCGCGGGCCACATGGCGAAACTCTCCGTCAGATCGACACGGACCTGACGCTGGGGATCGAGAAGCGCAAATAACGTTGCCTTCTCGGTATGGTCGGGCTGCGCGGGATAGCCCGGCGCGGGACGGATGCCGCGGTAGTTCTCGGCAATGAGATCGGAAAGCTCGAGCGTTTCTTCCGAGGCATAGCCCCAGAATTCCGTGCGCACCCGCTGATGCAGGCGCTCGGCGAACGCCTCCGCCAGACGATCCGCGAGCGCCTTGATCATGATGGCGGAGTAATCGTCGCCGGCGCGCTTGAACTTTTCCGCAATGGCCTCGCTGCCGATGCCCGCCGTGACCAGAAAGGCGCCGACGTAATCCGCAACGCCGCTCGTCTGCGGCGCAATAAAATCGGCGAGCGCGAGATTGGCGCGGCCTTCGCGCCGCGTGAGCTGCTGGCGCAGCGTGTGCAGGGTGGCACAAGAACGCGAGCGCGCCTCATCATCATAAAGAATAATGTCATCGCCGTCCGAGCTCGCGCGCCAGAACCCGAAGGCGGCGTTGGCGCGCAGCCACCCCTCCGCGCAGATGCGATCAAGCATTGTTTGCGCATCCGCAAACACGCCGCGCGCCGCCTCGCCGAATTTCGCATCCTCGAGAATGGCCGGATATTTGCCGACGAGCTCCCAGGTTGCAAAGAATGGCGACCAGTCGATGGATTGGCGCAGCTCGGAGAGCGGGTAATCCGCAATCAGTTGCGCGCCAAGCGCACGCGGGGTGGCCGGCACGTATGCTCCGGACCAGTCGAGCTTGAGCGCATTGGCGCGCGCGTCGGAAAGCGAGAGCCGCCGCTTGTTTTCCTCCCCGCGCGCATGCGCCGAGGCAATGCGCGCATATTCCTCGCGTACCGACGCGAAATAAGCCGGCCGCGCCGACATCAGGCTGCCCGCCACCGCCACCGCGCGGCTCGCATCGTTCACATGCACTGCCTGGCCGCGGCAATAGTTCGGATGAATTTTTACCGCCGTGTGCACGCGGCTCGTGGTGGCCCCCCCGATCAGGAGGGGCAGATCGAAACCCTGCCGCTCCATCTCGGCCGCCACATGGCACATCTCGTCGAGCGAAGGTGTGATCAGGCCGGAGAGGCCGATCATGTCCACTTTTTCCCGCTGCGCCGTATCGAGGATCTTGGCCGCCGGCACCATAACGCCGAGATCAATGACTTCGTAGTTATTGCACTGGAGGACGACGCCCACGATGTTCTTGCCAATGTCGTGCACGTCGCCTTTGACGGTCGCCATGACGATCTTGCCGTTCGAGTGCGCGCCGACGAGTCCTTTGTCTCTTTTCTCCTGCTCCATGAAGGGCAGAAGATATGCGACCGCCTGCTTCATCACGCGCGCCGATTTCACCACCTGCGGCAAAAACATGCGGCCGGAGCCGAAAAGATCGCCAACGACGTTCATGCCGTCCATCAGCGGCCCCTCGATCACGTGCAAGGGGCGCTCAGCGTTTTGACGCGCCTCCTCCGTATCGGCCTCGATGAAATCGGTGATCCCGTGCACCAGCGCGTGCGACAGGCGGCGGTCCACCGGCCATTCGCGCCAGGCGAGGTCGCTTTCTTTCTTTTCCCTGCCGTGGCCGCGGTAGGTCTGCGCGAGCGCGAGGAGCCGCTCGGCGGCATCGCCGCGCCGGTTGAGCACAACATCCTCGCAGGCTTCCCGCAACTCGGCAGGCAAATCATCGTAGACCGCGATCTGCCCGGCATTGACGATGCCCATGTCCATGCCGGCCTTGATGGCGTGGTAGAGGAAGACCGAATGCATGGCCTCGCGCACGGGCTCGTTGCCCCGGAACGAGAATGAAAGATTCGACACGCCACCCGAGACGTGCACGTGGGGAAGCGCGCGCCGAATCTCGCGTGCCGCCTCGATGAAGGCGACGCCGTAATCGTTGTGCTCGTCCATACCGGTGGCGATCGCAAAAATATTCGGATCGAAGATGATGTCCTCGGGCGGGAAGCCGACGCGGTTAACCAGGATGTCATAGGCGCGCTGCGCGATGGCGCACTTGCGCGCGAGCGTGTCCGCCTGGCCCTGCTCGTCGAACGCCATGACGACCACGGCGGCGCCGTAGCGCCGCACCGTTTTGGCGTGGGCGATGAAAGCCGCCTCGCCCTCCTTGAGCGAGATCGAATTCACCACAGGCTTGCCCTGCAGGCATTTCAGCCCGGCCTCGATGACGGAGAATTTCGAGGAGTCGACCATCACCGGCACGCGGGCGATCTCGGGCTCAGCGGCAACGAGGTTGAGGAACGTGGTCATCGCTTTCTCGGAATCGAGAAGGCCCTCGTCCATGTTCACGTCGATGATCTGCGCTCCGTTCTCGACCTGCTCGCGCGCAATCGCCAATCCCGCCGCATAGTCGCCGACAGTGATGAGCTTGCGGAATTTGGCCGAGCCGGTGACGTTGGTGCGCTCGCCCACATTCACGAATGGAATTTCCGACGTGAGCGTAAACGCCTCGAGCCCCGATAACCGCAGCAGGCGCGGCTGCTCGGGAATTTTGCGCGGCGGAATGCCGTCAACCGCGCGCGCAATCGCAAAAATGTGCTCAGGCGTAGTGCCGCAGCAGCCGCCGATCACGTTCACGAGGCCCGCCCGCGCGAACTCGCCAAGCATGGATGCCATGAACTCGGGACTTTCGTCGTAGCCGCCGAACTCGTTAGGCAGCCCCGCATTCGGGTAGGCGCAGACATAGGTGTCGGCGATGCGCGCGATCTCGGCGATGTGGGCGCGCATTTCCTTCGCGCCGAGCGCGCAGTTGAGCCCGATCGAGAACGGCGCCGCATGGCGCACCGAATTCCAGAAGGCAGCCGGCGTCTGGCCCGAAAGCAGGCGTCCGGAGCGATCGGTGATCGTCCCCGAGATCATCACCGGCAGAGCGACGCCGCGCGAGTCGAAGATTTCGAGGATAGCGTAGATTGCAGCCTTGGCGTTGAGCGTATCGAAAATGGTCTCGATGAGAATGATGTCGGTGCCGCCCTCGATCAGCGCTTCCACCTGCTCCGCATAGGCGAGCCTCAACTCATCGAAGGTGATGGCGCGAAAGCCCGGATTGGACACATCCGGAGAGATCGAGGCGGTGCGGTTGGTCGGTCCGAGCGCGCCGGCGACAAAGCGGGGACGGCCGTCCTCGCGCGCCGCCGCATCCGCCGCGGCGCGCGCGAGCTTCGCGCCCTCGCGGTTGAGCTCGTGCGCAATGTGCGCCATGCCATAATCGGCCTGGGCAATGCGCGTCGATGAGAATGTATTGGTGCAGACAATGTCGGCGCCGGCCCGGAAATAGGCGAGATGAATCTCCCGGATTTTTTCCGGCTGCGTGAGGATGAGGAGATCGTTGTTGCCGCGCACTTCGCGATTCCAAGCGTCGAAGCGCGCGCCGCGAAAGCCTTCCTCGTCGAGCCCGAGCGCCTGGATCATGGTGCCCATGGCGCCGTCCAGGACGAGAATGCGCTCGCTCGCAAGGCGCCGCAGGGTAGCGTCGACCGGGGATATCTTCGGGGGGGCAACAGACTCGGACATGACCGATATGCGAATTACGCAGCCTCTTTCACGGCCGGACGCAGACCGAGAAGATGGCAGACGGCATAGACGAGGTCGGCGCGGTTCATTGTGTAGAAGTGAAAGTCGGTCACCCCGCGATCAACGAGATCGAGCACCTGCTCGGCGGCCACGGCTGCAGCGATGAGCTTGCGCGTGGCCGGGTCGTCATCGAGGCGCTCGAAACGGTTTGCCAGCCATGCCGGAATGGATGCGCCGCATCGCGCCGCAAAGCCCCTGGTTTGCTTGAAGTTCTGCACCGGCAGAATGCCGGGCACCACCGGCACGTTGATGCCGCGGGCGCGCACGCGGTCGAGATACCTGAAATAGAGGTCATTCTCGAAGAAGAACTGGGTGATGGCGCGGCTCGCGCCTGCATCGACCTTGGCGGCGAGCATATCGAGATCGGCTTCGACCGTCGGGCTGTCCGGGTGCTTTTCCGGGTACGCCGCAACCGAGACCTCGACATCGGCGATACGTTTGATCCCGCCCACCAGATGGGCGGCGTTGCGATATCCGCCGGGGTGCGGCGCATAGGGCTCGCCCACGCCGCCTATGGGATCGCCGCGCAAGGCCACGATGTGGCGCACGCCGGATGTGAAATAATTGCGGATGACCCCATCGATTTCCTCGCAGCCCGCCGCAACGCAGGTGAGGTGCGCGGCCGGCACGAGCGCGGTCTCGGACAGAATACGCTTGACCGTGCTGTGGGTGCGTTCGCGCGTGGAGCCGCCGGCACCATAGGTCACCGACACGAAACTGGGTGCGAGCGGAGCGAGCCGGGTGATGGATTCCCACAGCGTCGTTTCCATCTCCTCCGTTTTTGGCGGAAAGAACTCGAAGGACACGCGAATGCGCGGGCGCTCGCCCGCATGGATGAAGCGGCTGGCGCGCTGTTGCATCACGCGGCTTCCCTCGTCGTGGATTGAGCAACCAACATGCGCGGATCGCGGCCGAGCCAGAGGGAGACGGCAATCTTTTCCTTCTCCGCCGGCTGCGGCGCCACCGTTCTGTGCAGCGAGACGCTTAGCCCCGCCGACTTCATCCAATCCGTCACCGTCTCGGGTGCAAATCCCAAGCGGCGGTGCGCATGCTCGTCGCGCAAAAACTCGAGATCGTGCGGAGCGAAATCGACGACCAGGAGGCGTCCGCCGGGGCGCAACACCCGCGCCGCTTCCAGAATGGCCCGCGCGCCGTCGTCAAGGAAATGCAGCACCTGGTGGATCACCACCGCATCGAATGCATCATTCGGCAAGGCGAGATCGTAGATGTCGCCCTGCCGCACGCTGCAATGGCGCAAGCCCGCGCGATCGAGCCGCGCGCGCGCGAAAGCGAGCATGTCCACGGAAAGATCAAAACCGAGCCCGCGCTCGATATGCGCTCCCAGGAGCTCGAGCATGCGCCCGGTGCCGGTGCCGAGATCGAGCAGGCTCCTGATCGGCGCGTCCAGCAGCGCCGACGTGATCGCTTCCTCGACCGCCTCATCGGCGACATGCAATTTGCGGATACGGTCCCACTCGCCGGCATGGCGGCGGAAATAGTCCTGCGCCGCATCCGCCCGTTGCGCGCGCACGGCGGCGAGACGCTCGCGGTCGCGCACGAGTGTGGTGTCGGCGGGGTCCAGTCTGGCAATCAGTGCCCGGGCGAAATCGGCGGTGCCGTCTCGTTCGGCGAGGCGAAAGAACGCCCACGAGCCCTCGCGGAAACGATCGACCAGACCGGCCTCTGACAGGAGCCGGAGGTGGCGGGAGATACGGGGTTGGGACTGGCGCAGGATGGCGGTCAAATCCGATACCGTCAGCTCGGCCTCAGCGAGCAGCGCGACAATGCGCAGCCGCGTTGCCTCGCCGGCGGCTTTCAGGGCCATATTTAATGTATCGAAGCGCAGCCGCTGACCGGGATGGGCTTCCATGCGCATAGACATAAAGATATGTTTATGCCGTTAATGCGGCAGTGCGCAAGAGCCCTGTTCGCGCTGGTCGGCAGCTACTTTCGCTACATTTCGTAGTTTAAGAGGCAGAGCCGGTATGGGCGGCGATGACTTCGGCATCCGCGAGGGGGAGGTTGCGGTCGATCTGCCTGCGCGCTCTGACGCTGCACTCTATTTCATAGGACGGATCCACACGCCCTGGAGGAGCCGGGCCGAGTGCCCGAAAAACGCGCGCGAATCCGACGCTCTATGCACGATCGTGGTGGACCCGTTATGGGCGGCCGCCCTCACCGGGCTCGAGACCTGTAGCCATATCGTGGTGCTTTATTGGATGGATCGCTCCCGGCGGGATCTGGTGGTGCAGGTGCCGCGGCATTATGGCACCGCCCGGGGCACGTTCGCGCTTCGCTCTCCCGCCCGGCCCAACCCGATCGCCATGAGTGTCGCCCGCCTCCTTAACATCGATGGGACGCGGCTCAGTGTTGTGGGACTCGATTGCCTGGACGATACGCCGCTCCTCGATCTCAAGCCTTATTTCGCGTCGACCGATGCGGCTCCAGACGCGGTCGTCCGCTGGCATGCGAATACCTCCCCCTGAAAGGGGTGTATGCCTCCCGAGAACGTGACCGGGGCTCTTGAACCGCACCCTCCGCTGCCTCGACAACCGGCAGCAAGGGGGTGCGTCATGCGCAAATTCTGGCCAATTGTCGCGGGTGCGCTGATTGCGGGTATTTCGTCTGCCTCCGCCGATCCGTTCTCGTTTCTCGCTGAACCGCGCGATGCGGCGCAGGTCCAGGGTCAACCCACCCCGCGACGAGAGCGAGTTGCCTGCCCAGTTACAGCGCCGCGTGGTGAGCTACAGCACAAGCGAAGCGCCAGGCACGATCATCGTCGGTACGCCAAACACGTACCTTTACCTCGTGCTTGGCGGCGGCAAGGCGCTTCGCTACGGCATCGGCGTCGGCCGCGAAGGTTTTACGTGGTCAGGCACAAAGACCATCGAGCGCAAGGCGGAATGGCCGGACTGGACTCCGCCGCCCGAAATGATTGCGCGCCAGCCTTACCTGCCGCGCTTCGTTGCGGGCGGCGTTAGCAATCCGCTCGGTGCCCGCGCCATGTATCTGAGCGGTTCCATGTATCGCATACACGGAACCAATCAGCCGACAACTATTGGCGAGCATGTCTCCTCGGGCTGCATTCGCATGCTCAATGAGGATGTGATCGACCTCTATAACCGCGTGCATGTCGGCACCAAGGTGATCGTGCTGCCCATGGGCGCTCGCCGCGCCAGCGCCAGTAACGTGCGAGAGGAGGAAGCCCCCGCTCCGCAGGCGCGTGCCCCGTTCCTGCACGGCGCGATTTACTAGAGCCGTCATGGCCGTGCTTGTCACCGGAAGCCGGGTTTATCCGACTTTCGGCAATCCTTAAGTGCAGACCTCGGGCAGGCCCAAGGTCTGATGCCATCCACGTCTTGTTTCCGACCAAAGACGTGGATGCGCGGATCAAGCCCGCGCATGACGCGCACACCGTGGCGTTGACACGGTACGCTGCCGCCTTACATTACGAGGACTTCCGAGGGGAGCTCCGGTCAAGGAGCTGAGAGTTCGCCGATCCCTCCGCCTGGGAGCCGCGAAAACCCTTTGAACCTGATCCGGGTCATGCCGGCGAAGGGACAGGACCGATGCACATCCCCCGCCTGCGAACTGCAAGAGCGCCGGCCTCGCGCGCAGCGTTGCAGCGTTACCGTGCGACGTCGAGTCCGGTCTATGCCGTGCATTTGAGGAGCAAACAGAATGAACGTCCATGATCGCGCAATCGTGCCGACGCAAGTGACCACCGGACCGCTGTCCGGCTCGCGCAAAAGCTACGCGGTCCCTGACAGTGCGCCCGACTTGCGCGTGCCGGTGCGCGAGATCGCGCTCACCGAAGCGGCAGGCGAGCCGCCGGTTCCGGTCTACGACACGACGGGTCCCTATACGGATCCTGCGGTCACGATCGACGTGGAAAAAGGTCTGGCGCGTCCGCGCGTCGAGTGGGTGCGCGAGCGCGGCGGTGTTGAGGACTATGCGGGCCGCGCAATCGCGCCCGAGGACAACGGCAATGTCACTGGCAAGCATCTCGCGCGCAGTTTTCCGCTTACGCATCAGCCTGTGCGCGGGCTGCCCGAGAAACCGCTCACCCAGCTCGAATGGGCGCGCGCCGGCGTCATCACCAAAGAGATGATCTACATCGCCGAGCGCGAAAATTTGGGCCGCAAGCAGATGCTCGAGCGCGCGCAGGCAGCGCTTGCGGACGGCGAGAGCTTCGGCGCCTCGATTCCTCCCTTCATCACGCCCGAATTCGTGCGCGCGGAAGTCGCGCGCGGGCGCGCCATCATTCCGGCGAACATCAATCACGGCGAGCTCGAGCCGATGGTCATCGGCCGCAACTTCCTCACCAAGGTCAATGCCAATATCGGCAACTCGGCAGTGACCTCCTCGGTCGAGGAGGAAGTCGACAAGATGGTATGGGCGATCCGCTGGGGCGCTGATACCGTCATGGATCTCTCTACCGGCCGCAACATTCACAATACGCGCGAATGGATCATCCGCAACGCCCCGGTGCCGATCGGCACCGTGCCGATCTATCAGGCGCTCGAGAAGGTGCACGGTGATCCCGCGAGGCTCGACTGGGAGTGCTACAAGGACACCCTGATCGAGCAATGCGAGCAGGGTGTGGACTATTTCACCATCCATGCCGGCGTGCGTCTCGGCTACATCCATCTCACCGCCAATCGGGTAACCGGGATCGTCTCGCGCGGCGGCTCGATCATGGCCAAGTGGTGCCTCTCCCGTCACAAGGAGAGCTTCCTCTACGAGCGCTTCGACGAGATCTGCGACCTCATGCGCAAATACGACGTGAGCTTCTCGCTCGGCGACGGGCTGCGTCCGGGCTCCATTGCGGACGCCAATGACCGTGCCCAGTTCGCCGAGCTCGACACCCTGGGCGAGCTCACCCGCATCGCATGGGACAAGGGCTGCCAGGTGATGATCGAAGGCCCCGGCCACGTGCCCATGCACAAGATCAAAATCAATGTGGAGAAGCAGCTCAAGGAATGCGGCGAGGCGCCGTTCTATACGCTCGGCCCGCTCACCACCGACATCGCCCCCGGCTACGACCACATTACCTCGGCCATCGGCGCGGCGATGATCGGCTGGTTCGGCACTGCCATGCTCTGCTACGTCACGCCGAAGGAGCATCTCGGACTGCCCCACCGCGACGACGTCAAGGAAGGCGTGATCGCCTACAAGATCGCCGCCCACGCAGCCGACCTCGCCAAAGGCCATCCGGCGGCGCAGCTGCGCGACGACGCGCTCTCGCGCGCGCGCTTCGAATTCCGCTGGATCGATCAGTTCAATCTCTCGCTCGATCCCGACACCGCGCGCGAATACCACGACGAGACCCTGCCCAAGGAGGCGCACAAGGTGGCGCATTTCTGCTCCATGTGCGGCCCGAAATTCTGCTCCATGAAGATCACGCAGGATGTGCGCGACTATGCGGCAACGCTCAACGCCAAGCAGCAGGGCATGGCGCAGATGTCGGACAAGTTCCGCGAGCTCGGCGGCGAGCTCTATGTCGATGCCGCGGCGGTGAAGGAAAGCAACCGCGCGCTGTAGCCCCTCGGCGGGTTGCATCGGGGCGCAGGCATACGCTGACCGCGTGAGCCCGGGGCTACTGCCTCAGGCCTGATTTCCTGTCGCCGCTGCCGGAGGTTTTTCCTGGATCGCGATGCCGCGCAGCAGGCGTCCCAGAAGGTCGGCTCCGGTGATAATTCGCTTTTGCTCGCCCCAGACCAGGATCATATCGTCATCGACAACGTCATCCTCCGGATGCTCTACGGTGACCTTCATGCGGCCGATCACATCCCCCAGTTTCGCTCGTATGTCCTGCACGATGATCGGCCGGTGCCAATATGCTTCGGGTCTTAGCGATGCCTTCTCGAACAGCGCGTCCCGCAGGAAATGATGGGCATCCAGCACCAGCTGCGGCACGCCTGGTGTGTCGGTGAGAATGATCCACTTCTTCCCGGAGGCATCTATCCGGCGCAGAAACGGATCGTCGGGCGAGCAGGAAAACCTTGGTAGAACCGGCCGTCCTTTCTCCCACGGAAGCGCGATGACGCTGCGCGGATCGATCGGCTCTCCTTCTTCGACCACCGCGATATCGTCGAGATCAAGAAAATTGAGCGCTCCGACGGCTTCCAATTTGCCTACTTCCGTGCCGGTGGTTTCCACGTGCTTCATGATCAAGGCCCGGAAATCCCGCTCGCGCAGCAAGGTGATCCCTTCCGGTCCGAGCCACCAGTTCAGGAACATTGCCGTCGGCTTGGCGATGGGAAACAGAAGTACGCGATAAAGCTTCAGGAGCGGCGCAAACGAAGCTGTAACGCGAAGAGCGTTTCGGGAAAAATAGGCTTGTGGGACGATCTCGCCGAGAAAGGTGATGGCAAAGGTGGAGAAGGCAAACGCGGCGACGCCCGTCAGAACCGAATCGGAAAGAAGGGTGAGAAGCACATTCGTGCCGACATTTCCCCATACGATGGTTGCCAGCGTGAGATTGGAATCTTGGCGCAGCTCGACCAGCCTCACCGCATTGGGGTTGCTGCCGGCCGCCTCAACCTCAAGCCGCAGGCGGCTGATGCTGAAAATGGCGAGGTTGAGACCCGCGAAGAAGCCGGACTGAGCGATACAAAACGCAATCCCGAGCCATGTGAGCGCTTCGATTTTCATCAAACAACTCTTTGCCGCCTGCGGCGAAGCTCACGTGGTCATGGCGGGCTGCGCCAGCTGTTGATTGCTCTGCATGCGCGCGACGATCAGATGCAGCAGCCGGAAGCCGAATTGCGGATTCTGGAAGTACAGCTCCTTGAACCGCTCATAGTCGATCTTTGCCGCATGCACGTCGGTCCTGCAGCGCACGCTCATATTGCGCTTGCCGTCGGGCGCAAACAGGCCAATCTCGCCAAGCAGTGTGCCTTTGCCGAATACGGTTCCGATCTCGACCAATTCCACCTCTCCGGCCACGACGTAGAAAGCGGCGGTCGCGTACTCACCGCGATGCATGATGAATTCGCCCGCCTTGAAATTGACCGAACGCGTATAGGGCAGCAGCCAATCGACGTTCATGTCGCCGCGCATCGCGTCGTCGATCTGGCGCATCAGCTGTCGTATGTCGCGCAATCGGATTGCATTGAGCGGGAGCAGAATGGCGTTAAGCACAAAGGTCGGATACGTGCCGTGCAAGAAGCTGTAGATGAGCGCCAGCACGTTGGCGACGATAGCGGCAACGCGCAGCGGAACCATGGTCTTCGCGCTTGCCGCATACAAACTCGCCGCGGCGGCGGCGATGCCAAACCACTCCGCAAATGCCGGATGCATGGCACCTGACCTCCCTCGTTTCGGCAAGCCGCACGCATCCGGCGGCTGACAAACAACCTAGCTGCCCCCGGTGCCGGAGCGCAAAACCGCCAGCGGCCGGCGCCATTCAGGCTTTGTTCAGGAGCGCCATGGGAACATCGACGCGGACGCCAACGTTAACCGTTCCCCTGCTCCTGCAAGTCGAGGTAAGACCATGAGAAAAACCGTCACTGCGCTTGCCGCGGCGGCCACGCTCGCGACCGCAACCGTTGCCGTTCCAACAACAGCGGATGCGCGATGGGGGTGGTGGGGCCCCGCCCTTGGCGGCTTCGCCGTCGGCGCGGTCGTCGGCAGCGCGCTCGCTCGGCCGTATTATGGCTACGGCTATCCGTATTACGGCGCCTACTACGCGCCCGCGCCGGTCTATTACAGCTACTATGCGCCGGCGTATTACGGCTATTACGGCCCGAGACCTTATTATAGCTGCTGGCGGCGCGGCTATTACGGCCACCGCTATCGCGTGTGCTGACCAGGCCCTGACGGGCCTCTGCCGGTAAAATGCGGCCGGCGCTCCTGGAGGCGCCGCACAACCCCGGTTCAGACGAAATTCTGACAAAATACCTAGCTTTTCTGCGTGTGGCTCGATCGGGGGCCAGATTCACTCGGGGGCTAGGCCACTTTCGCATGGCGTTTCGCGCGCTCGGCGCCGGCCGAGGCCTGAAGGAGATTCGCATGAAGAGAACTGTGACTGCCCTTTGTGCAGCGGCGGCTCTGGCGGCCGCCACGGCGAGCGTGCCTACGACGGCCGAGGCGCGCTGCGTCGGCTGCGTGGTGGGCGCGGGGATTGCCGGTTTCGCGGCTGGTGCAATCGTGGGAAGCGCCATTGCAAACGCGGGACCTGCTTATGTGGTCGCGCCGCCGCCTGGCTACGTCGCATATCCCGCTTACTACGCGGGCCTGCCCGGCCCGAACTGTTTCTGGACGCGCCGGCCGGTCTACGATTACTACGGGAACGTCGTTGGCTGGCGCGGGCGTCCCGTCGCGGTCTGCCAATAGCCGCATCCAGCACGAGATTGGAAATTCGGCGGGCGCCATCGCCCGCCGAATTTTTTTCCGCGCTCGTCATTGCCGGGCTCGTCCGGCAACTCGGGCTTTGCGAGTTGCGGCGCGTATAGGTGCAGACCTCGGGCAAGCCTGAGGTGTGATGCCATCCACGCTTTTTCAGAACCGGACAAAGACGTGGATGCGCGGAACAAGTCCGCGCATGACGGCGCACCTAGCGGGCGCTTGCAGCAGCGGGGTGCTGCGGCACTTCAAAGTCGATATCGATGTTCGGCGGAAAGCCGAGCCTAATCTTGAAGCTCTTGACCTGCACCCATTCGTTTCCTTGGAAATCGACGACGATGGACTCGAGGGTCTTGACCGCCTTCTCCATCGTGCCGGCGCCCATCGGCCCTGCCGACCACGCGCCCAAGGCCTGCTGAATCTCGTCGATACGCGTGCCAAGCTGCTCGAATGTCTCCCGTGCGGTCTTTTGCTGGGCCATGCACTCGCTCGAGACCAGCAGCGCGAATAGAAAACTCAAGATGGTTTTCATGTGCATCCCTCGCGGACTCGCCCCCGCATTCGTTTCGCCAGAACCGCATGCTAGCTGAGCCTGGGTAGCTTTGGAATCCGAGCAAGCGTCCGGCCGAAACAGCGCGCCGGTTGACAGGCAACGCATGCTTTAGCAGTCCCGATGCTCGTCCGTTTTGCACGCGAGGATTACCTCGATGCATCCGAGTAACCGCAGATCGAGATTGCCTATGCACAGCCTGCAAATGCGGCATTGCGGCCGATGTACGACCGCCTGAGAGAACGCAGGGTGCTCGAAACGCTGCAGCAGTTCCTCGCTCCTCTGAAACTTCCCCGCAAGCTGCCGGTGAAATTTGATCAATGCGGCGCCGCCGCGCTCCGCTACAACCCGCAAGGACCGGTGACGATCTGCTACGAGTACGTCTCCGAGGTCGAGCGCCTTGCGCCTCGGGCGACAATCGACCTGCTGCCGGGCCCGATTACGACGGAGAGCGCCCTCGTCGGGCCCGTGGTGCAGGCAGTGCTGCGGGAAGTGGCAATCGCCACCTTTGATCTCCTGCAGATACCCGTATGGGGAAGGCCCGACGACGCCGCCGACCGCGTGGCGGCATTCACCATGCTGCAATTCGGTCCCGATGTGGCATGGAACACGGTCGTCGGATTCCAGTGGTTCCTCTCAGGGAGCGCACACGGTCCGCCCGACTTCGCCGATGTGCGCGGCACCGCGCTGCAGCATTACCACGCCGCTGTCCGTGCCTATGAAAATGCCATGCGTGGGCACGTTCTGCACTACCACGGTGTTCGCGGGAACGTTGGGTAATCCCTCGCAAAAGATCAATCCAGCTGCTGCCGCCGTCGCGCGTCTCGTACACTTTCACACCGGCAATGTAGCCGCCGAAGGTTACCCACACGCGCCGCGGGTCGGTCGGGCTCACTGCCATGTTGCTGAGCATCGCCTTGTTAGTCGGCAGGTTGCCGGTGATCGATTCCCAGCTGCGGCCACCATCACGGCTACGATAAATCCCTGCGCCGCCGAGAAACGGCGTAAGTTCGCTGCGGCTAAACGTCGTGCCGGCTTTGGCGACATAGATCGTGTTTGGATCAGAGGGCCGATGTCCTGCCTTCGGCGGCGAGCGCGGCGCGCGCCGGCCCGACCGGACGCCAGGCGCCGCTCCCGATGCCGGCCGCAGCGGCAGCGGCGCCCGCTTCGCGGAACTCCTGCGAGCGCGCTTCGTGGTTGTAACCGAGGAATGTCAGCGTGGTGATGTTGAGGAGATCGCCGTCCGGCGTCGTGCGCGGCAACACGAAGTCGAGCATGCGCGAATACTGGTTGAACCCGGTGCCCACCCTGGCGAAATGCTTGTCATAGCGCGCGGCGACATCGAATATCTTTTCGCCGGGTTGCGGCGGCTCCGGAAACGTCTGCGCCGCCAGCTCTCCTGAAACGAACAAACAGAACAGCGCCGCAGCTAAAGAAAGTGGCATCGCTCTGTCGTTCCGTTTGCCCGCCGCAATATTAGAGCGGGATGTAGGGTGCGCAAAGGCGCGTGCTCCCGCTCGGGGTGCTCCGCATTATCTCACGGGCGCCGTGCGCACGCGCAGACGGCCACTTAGGGTTTGGTACGCCTGGGCACGGCGCGGACCAGATTTGGGCCGTGCATGAAGAGCGAAGCGTGCGCCTTTGCCCACCCTACGATTCCTCGTCGTGTTCGCGCGCGTTGCGCATTTCGTCGAGCAGTTGCTGCATGCTTCGGCGCAGGCCGTGCATCTGATCGATCAGGTGCAGGATTACCGAAATACCCTCGTCATTCACTCCCATATCCTCGTGCAGATCGCGGATCAGTTGCGCGCGCGCCAGATCGACTTCCGAGAATGCAGGCTCGGGCTCGGTCTTGGGCGGGATCAGCCATCCGGCGGCGATCCACGCCTGGAGCGATTGATGCTCCACGCGACAGCGCAACAGAAATTCCTGCATCGGAATCATTCAACCCTCCAGATGTGCGCGCGGGTCGTGGTGCTGTCCCGCCTGCCAGCGCCTGGCAAATTCCTCGAGCTCCGGATCGGCGCGCTCCGGCAGAACAACCTTGAGCGTGACATATTCGTCGCCGTGGCTTCCGTCCTTCCGGCGCACGCCCTTGCCCTTGAGCCGCAGCACGGTCCCGGTATTGGCGCCTTTCGGCACCGTCATGCGCACTGCGCCAGACGGCGTCGGCACATCGAGCCTGCCTCCGAGGACGGCTTCCGGAAGGGTGATCGGCAGCTCGATGTGAATGTCGTCATCCTTGCGCGTGAACAGCTTGTGCGGCCGCACCTCCACCTCGACCAGCGCGTCACCCGCAGCCCCGCCGCCGATCCCCGGCTGGCCTTTTCCGCGCAGCCTGAGCACCTGCCCGTCGCGCGTTCCCGCCGGGATGATCACGTCGAGGGTACCGCCGTCGGGCAAGGCGATGCGCTTGGTGGCCCCGTTCACGGCTTCCAGAAATTCGACCGGCAGTCGAAAGAGGGCATCGCTGCCGCGCATGCGGAACTGCCGGCCGCCCTGGCCGGCGCGAGCCCGCCCGAGAATGTCGGCAAGGACGTCCTCGTCCAAAAAGTCAGCAAAACCCCCGGCCGAGGAGTAGGCGTGCTCCTGCCCCCCGGCGCCCTGGAAATCCCGATAGTAGCGCTCGCGCGGGCGTTCCGCGCCGGAAGCATCGATCTCGCCGCGGTCGAAACGCCCGCGCTTGTCCGCGTCTCCGAGGATGTCATAGGCGCTCGCGACATCCTTAAATTTTTCCTCCGCCTTCTTGTCTCCGGGATTGAGATCGGGGTGAAGCTCTTTCGCAAGCTTGCGATAGGCGGCGCGGATGTCGTCCTGGCTCGCATCGCGCTTGACGCCGAGTACGGCATAAGGGTCCGCGCTCACACACCGGCTCCCGTTTTGCTAGGTTGCGGAATTTGTAGGATGGGTTGAGCGCAAGCGAAACCCATCAAGAAAGATTCGTTGCACCGGGCGATGCGTTTCGCTCCGTTCAGCCATCCTACGCGGGCCGCGTCGGTTTCTCGACCTCCTCGATGACGAGGTCGCCTTTCGGCACAATGACCTGCTCGCCCAGCCGGGTGCTCGCGACGTGGCGGATGTGCTCGGCAATGCGCGGCTCACGCTCCATCAATGCATGCAGGTCCTGCGCGTCGAGCACCAGCAGGCTCACCTGCGTGCGCGCGACCACGCTCGCGGTGCGCCGGGAGCGGCGCAGCGCCGCGATCTCCCCAAAGAAATCGCCGGCGCCGAGCTTCACTTTCCTGTCCTTCAGTACCACGTCGACTTCCCCATCGGCGATGAAATACATGCAATGGGCGTGCTCGCCGCGACGGACGATCACGGTATCGGCTTCGAAGCGCTGCGCACGTAACAGACGCATGATATCGGCGATGTCGCTCGCCTGCAGCTCGGCGAAAAGCGGGACGCGCGCGACCATGCTCCAGGTGACGACGAAATCGCGGCGGTGCACCTCGTCCGAGAAGGCGCTGGCGATGATGCCCACGGGCAGCGCGATCATGATCAGGCCCGCAAAGATCGTGACCGATGCCACCATGCGGCCAAGCACGGTCACCGGCACGACATCGCCATAGCCGATCGTGCCCAGGGTAACTATGGCCCACCACATCGCGTCCGGGATGGTGCCGAACTTATCGGGCTGAGCATCGCCTTCCACGATATGCATGACGCTCGCCGACACCAGTGCAGCGCCAAGCAGGATGACAAAGCAGCCGAACAGGGCGCGCCGCTCTCTCTGCAGCGCTTCGAGCAGCGAACGAATGCCCGGCGAATAGCGCACCAGCTTCAAGAACCGCACGATGCGGAAGACCAGCAGCACGCGCAGATCGGCCGGGATCATGAATGCGAACCAGAACGGCAGCACTGCGAGCAGATCCACGATGCCCATCGGGCTGGTGACGAATTTCAGGCGCGCGCGGCGGTCGCCGAGATGGCGATCGGGCGCATGCTCGGGCGCAATCCATACGCGCAGCAGGTATTCGACGGTGAAGACGATCAGGGAGGCGACTTCGAGTGCCATGAACCATGGAGCAAAACGTGTCCGCAGGTGCGGCACCGATTCCAATGTCAGAGCCACAAGATTGGCGGTGATGAGGAATACAATCCCGCGGTTCACGGCGATGCTCGCGGGATGGCCGACGCGCGCGTGATCGAGAATGTCGTAGACCGCGCGGCGCGCTTCCGAACGCCGGCGCGGGCGGGCATGCAAGGACGGGGATTTTTCCTGCTTGTTCATTGCCAAGGCCGACAGGACGAGGCGATCTAACTAACCTGTCCGGCGCAAGCTTACGGGCGCTGGGAGAAATGGTAAATTCATTTGTCACACTATAACGCACGTGTTTGGGAAGCGACGCATGCTCGTGGGAGTGCCGGCCGAGATCAAGGACAGCGAATACCGGGTCGGACTCGTGCCATCCGCAGTGGGCGAGCTCACGCGCAGCGGTCACGAGGTGATGGTGCAAAAGGGAGCAGGCGCCGGCGCGGGGCTCGCCGATGCCGATTACCGCGCGGCGGGCGCGCAGATCGTCGCTTGCGCCGACGACGTCTACGGACGCGCCGAGCTGATCGTGAAGGTGAAGGAGCCGCTTGCGCAAGAGCGCCGCCAGCTCAGGCGCGGACAGGTTCTATTCACCTATCTTCATCTCGCCGCGGACCCGGAACAAACCGCACAGCTGCTTGCATCGGGCGTCATTGCCATAGCCTACGAGACGGTAACGAGCGCGCAGGGGACACTGCCGTTGCTCATGCCGATGTCCGAAGTAGCGGGCCGCATGGCGCCGCACGTGGGCGCCCGCTGTCTCGAGAAGGAGAACGGCGGCCGGGGCGTGCTTTTGGGCGGCGTCCCCGGTGTTCCTCCTGCGGATGTGGTCGTTTTGGGCGGCGGCGTGGCAGGCACGCACGCCGCGCTGATCGCGGCGGGAATGGGCGCAACCGTCTCCGTGCTCGATCGCAATCCCGAAGTATTGCGCAGGCTCTCTGCGCAACTGGGAATGCGCGTGCGTACCGTGTTCTCCACGGCGGAAGCCATCGCGACGCTGTGCCGGCGCGCCGACGTGGTAATTGCATCGGTGCTTATCCCCGGCGCGGCGGCGCCGAAGCTGATCACCGCCGAAACCGTCAGAGCAATGAAGCCTGGCTCCGTCATCATCGATATTGCGATCGATCAAGGGGGCTGTTCCGAAACGTCCCGCCCCACCACGCATTCCGCGCCTACTTACACGATCGACGGGGTGGTGCATTACTGCGTCACCAACATGCCCGGCGCGGTGGCGCGCACCTCGACGTTCGCGCTGAACAACGTGACGCTTCCGTTTGTGCTGGCGCTCGCGGACAAAGGCGTTCGCCGCGCGCTCGGACAGGATCCGCACCTCCGCAACGGCCTGAACGTGCACGAGGGGAGAATTACGCATCGCGCCGTAGCGCAGGCGCTCAAATTGCAGTTCACGCCGCCGGAGGCGGCTCTCCGCCTGTAGACGCAGGACGGAGACAATACCGTGAGAAGCCGTAGCCCGGATTGAGCGTCAGCGAAATCCGGGAACAACAGCCCCGGGTTTCGCTACCGCTCAACCCGGGCTACTTCCGTCAGAGTCCCGGCACGGCCGATTCAATCCCGAGCAGATGCACCAGGCCTCTGAACTCGTCTTTCTGCTCGTCATCAAAGCTCATGACCAGCGGGAGCCCCGCCGATCTCAACTTCGCAACGTCAACCTTGCTCGTATCGATAGATGCAGTACGGGGGCCTTGCGCATTGGCCTCCTTCTTGTATTCCATCTTGCGCAGTTCGGCGGCGATCGACGGCCAATACCGCTCCTGCTGCGCTGTCAAATTGAGGCGCTTCTTGATACCCGCAATCTGCGCATCGCTGAGCACGGCGTTGGAGCGACGCTTTGCCGTCGCGGGGGAAGGCTTTGCAGTTTGGTCGGCGGCAGCTTTGGCGGCCGCATCCGCCACGGCAGCAGTGAGGTCGTCCGGCGCAGGCGGGACTGCGTCGCTGTCGAGCATTATCGGATAGAGCGGCGTAGGCTGGAACCAAAGCGCATCGGTCGAAGCGAATGCCTCACCGGGCGGCGAAGCGGCAGCCTGCCGCCATTCATCCGGGAAGCGGAAATCAATGTTTTGCGAGGCGGACAGGTTGGCATCCGGTGCAGTCGGCAGGCGCGCGTAGTATGCCGCCGCAAAGCCTATGGCTGCGATCATCAGGGCAAAGCCGCCACACACGGTTGCCTTGGTCTTGCGACGCGGTGCGATCATTTCCCCGTGCCCCCACGTCCCTTCGCGGGGCATTGTTGTCGCAAAGCGAGCTTAATTATGGCTTAGCTTGGGCGTTTCCCGCGTAGTCAGGATTTCGCTGCCGCTCAATCCGCGTTACCGACTTCGCCGAAGGCAGGCTCAGGCGGCTTCCTCCTCTGCCACCACGGAATCCTCGTCCTCTCCTTCGCCTTCCTCGTCTGCAGCTTTGGGACCGCGACGAGGGCCTTTGGCGAGCGCGCCCTCGACTTCCTTGATCGCCTCGGTTTCGGTAATGCGCTGCACCGCCGAGATCTCCCGTGCCAGACGGTCAAGTGCGGCCTCGTACAGCTGGCGCTCGGAGTAGGACTGCTCGGGCTGCGTGTCCGAGCGATAAAGATCGCGCACGACTTCCGCTATCGCAACGATGTCGCCTGAGTTGATCTTCGCCTCGTATTCCTGGGCGCGCCGCGACCACATGGTGCGCTTGACGCGCGCGCGGCCCTTGAGCGTATCGAGCGCCCTTTTGACCAGCGGACCTTCCGCCAGCTTACGCATACCGACGGAAGCCACTTTGGCGATGGGGACGCGCAAGGTCATCTTGTCCTTAACGAAGTTGATGACGAAGAGCTCGAGCTTGGCGCCCGCCACTTCCTGCTCCTCGATCGCGACGATCTGGCCTACGCCGTGCGACGGATAGACAATGAACTCATTGGTCTTGAAGCCATGGCGCTGGGTCGCCTTCTTGTTGTTCATTACGGGGCTTGATCCTTCGTCTGACTTGTGGCGGGGAGCGGGTTTCGGCGGCGGCTGCTTGACGGCAGTCTTGACGGGTACCTTTACGGATGTCTTGAGAGGCCTCTTTCCCCTGGGCTTCGCCACAGTGCTGCCCCGACGGGCGGCACGAGGCGTAGGGGCTGGCCGCCGTCGAGGCGCGGCCGCGGCCTTTTTGGGCCGCCGGTGGGAGGCGCTGGTTTTTCTGGATTTCTGGCGTGTGCTTCCGGCCACGGTGTTCTGCGTGGATCTCACGTCCCTAGCTCGAGGTTGTGGACACCACCCGAAAAATAAGGCTCCCGGGAGGGGAGCGGTACGGGTGCACTGTCTATGCTCATTTTTTCTGCTTATAGCACATTTTTAGCCAGAATCAAAGAGTTGCGGCAGTGCAAGAATGCGAAAAGTCGCGCCGGGGGGCTCTGGATCCTGGTCATTTTGCCGTGATTGGTTAACAGCGGTCAGTCGCCGCCGCCCGGATTTGGAGAGAATTGCGTGTCCAGCTTGTTGGGCTTGTCCTCCCACTCTTTTGCGTCGGGAGGCGGCTCCTTCTTGACCGTGATGTTCGGCCAGACCTTCGCAAAATCGGCATTCAGCTTCAGAAATTTCTCGAGCCCCGGTTCCGTGTCCGGCTTGATCGCCTCGATGGGGCATTCGGGTTCGCACACTCCGCAGTCAATGCATTCATCGGGATGAATGACGAGCATGTTCTCGCCTTCGTAAAAGCAATCGACCGGACAGACCTCCACACAGTCCATGTATTTGCATTTGATACAGCTTTCGACGACGACATAGGTCATTGCCAGGGCTCCGGCCGGCTCAGTAGCGCATGCATCCTGCACAGGCAAGAATGCGCAATAATTCGCGGCTTTGCTGCGCCGTCAGCCGTTCGCTTCTACATCTTCCCACAGCGCGCGAGCATCGCTTGCGGAGCCGCGGCGCTCGGCAAAATCCTTGACCTTGAGCACGCGCACGCCCTCTTGCAGCGCCACGGTGACCACGTCTCCGCTGCGCACCGGCCGGCTCGCGGAATGAATGCGCTGACCATTGACGCGGACGTGACCCGATGCCGCGAGGCTCGCTGCAGCGGAACGCGTACGCACAAGCCGGGCATGCCACAGCCATTTGTCGATGCGCTGTCGATCCACGGCGCGCCTAGCGTGGCTCCTTGGCGTCCGCCTCCAATTGTTCTTTCAACTTTGCAAGCTTGGCGAACGGCGAGTCGGGATCGGGCTGCGCCGGCGATGCTTGCCCACCTCGTCCCTTCATGTACTTGGCGCGCAACCCCGGATCCCGGTCGGGCCGCTCGCCTTTGTGTGCACGCGGCGGGCGATTGCGGGGTGCATCCTGCGGGCGCTCTGCCGTTGAGGCGACTCGACCTGAGGCAGCGCTCTGCGACTGTTGCGGATGCTCGGCTCCGGGCGAAGGAGCCCTTCGATGACCGCGTCGCCGGCGCTTGCGCTCTCTTCCAGGCACTGCTTCCTGCTCCGGAACCAAAGGCGCTGCGCCCGGCTGCACGTCGGAGGCGCTCGTTTCACTCGCCTCCACAGGAGAGCTCGCTGCTCGGCGCCGTTTTCGCAGACGCTTGTCCGAATGCTCCGCGCCGTGCCGCTGACCGGGCCGCCAAACCTCCATAAATTCCGCGATTGCCGGTTCGGCTGGAGCAGGAGAGGTCGCATCCGTTGCCGGCTCGGATTGCATTGATTCTGCCGACAGCTCCTGTGCTGCAGTCGTCTCTGCCGCAGGCTCGGAGTTTTTGCCCTCCCCGGTGTCTGGGGCTGTGGCAGCCACAGGCGTCTTCGGCCGCTTCTCCATGCGATAGCCGAGCGAGCGAAGCACGGAAGCAAATTCCTCGCCCGAGCAGCCAGCGAGGGACGTCATCGCCGGAGCGACGGTAAAGCCAAAGCTCTCAATGGCGCCTGCAGGCTTTTCGCCAGAAGCGCCAGGGCGCCACGCGAGCGATGCGCGAATGAGATCGGCGAGTCTCTCCAGGATATCGACGCGCACGGCGCGCTCCCCGCAAACCCGATAGCCTGCCACGCGATAGAGCGACTTCGATTCTTCCTTGCCCACCGAAATGGAAGTGCGGCCGCTGCCGGCCGCCTGCTCCACGGCAGCAAGCATCCTCGTTTCGGCAGGACCCGCTTTGACCGCCCAAAGCTGCGTGGCGAGCACACGCGCGGCCGGCTTGAGCAGGTTCGGCAAATAGATGTGATAGGCACCGAAACGCACGCCGTATTTGCGCAGGCTTGCGCGCGCCGCCTGATCCAGACTCTTCACGTCATCGGCGACCTTCTGTCGCTCAAGCACTCCCATTGCTTCGATGAGCTGATAAGCAAGACCGCGCGCCATGCCGGTGACATCCTCGGCAGCAGCCAGCCGAAACAGCGGCTCGAGAATGCGCTCGATATGTGTCTTCAGCCACAGGTCGAGGCGCGCCTGCACCGCGTCGCGCGGGGCGCCTTCGAGTTGCTCGTCGCAGATGAGGCGCAGCCGCGGCTTGAGCGCCTCCTCGCCCGGGACGAGCCTCGCCACCGGCTGCCCGAGCCAGCGCACGATGTCATCAGTCGAGAGCACGAGCTGACCGTCCGCCGCATGGGACAAGCGCGTGGCGCGCGCGCTGATCTCCCCCGCCAGCGCCTTTTGCGCGGCGCCCGCGAGCGCTTTGGCGTCGGAACCGGCCGCCGAAAGCTCGGGAGTGAACGTGAACCCATCCAATCGGCCGATGGCATGTCCCTCGACCACGACCTCGCCGCTCTTGCTGATATTTGCCTCGAGCACGGTGTTTTCCCGCAAGCGGCGCATCAGCACGCTGGTGCGGCGATCGACGAAGCGCTCCGTGAGCCGCTCATGCAGCGCATCGGACAGCTTATCCTCGATGGCGCGCGTCAGCTCTTGCCAATGCTCAGGATCTCTGAGCCAGTCCGGCCGGTTGGCGGCGAACGTCCATGTTCTGATGTGGGCGATGCGGTTGGACAGCGTATCGATGTCACCTTCGGTATGGTCTGCCTGCTCGACCTGGCGCGCGAACCAGTCATCCGGGACATGGCCTTCGCGCATGAGAAACCCGTAGAGCGTGATCGCGAGCTCGGCGTGGGTGGCGGGCGAGATCTTGCGGTAGTCCGGGACCTGGCAGACATCCCAGAGCCTCTCCACCGCCTCGCGCGACCTGGCAACAGCGCGGATGTCATCGTCACGCGCCACATGATCGAGCACGAGAATGTCCTCGGCCACCGGAGCGCGCGTCAGACCGGCTTCGTTCGGTGTCTCCGCCAGTGACGCCTGCAACGCTCCGATCGACGAGAAATCGAGGGCTGTATTGCGCCATTGCATAACCTTGATTGGCTCGAACGAATGGCTTTCGAGCGCCTGTGCCAACTCGGGCTCGAATGGCGGGCAGCTGCCGGTGGTGCCGAAGCTGCCGTCCCTCGTCGCGCGTCCGGCGCGCCCGGCAATCTGCGCAAACTCTGCAGGATTGAGTCGGCGGAACTGATACCCGTCGAACTTGCGATCGGAAGCGAAAGCAACGTGGTCGACATCGAGATTGAGGCCCATGCCAATCGCATCGGTGGCCACCAGGTATTCGACATCGCGCGACTGATAGAGGTCAACCTGCGCATTGCGCGTGCGCGGCGACAGCGCGCCCAGCACCACTGCGGCCCCGCCTCGTTGGCGCCGGATCAACTCGGCGATGGAATAGACCTCCTCCGCCGAGAACGCGACCACCGCCGAGCGCCTCGGCAGGCGCGTGATCTTTTTCTCGCCGGCGAAGCTCAGCTGCGAGAGTCGAGGTCGCGTGAGCACATGCGCGCCCGGCAGCAGCCGCTCAACCATCCCTCGAGCCGTATGCGCGCCCAGCACCAGGGTTTCGTCACGACCGCGTCGGTTCAGCATGCGGTCGGTGAACACGTGCCCCCGATCGAGATCTGCTCCGAGCTGCACCTCGTCGATCGCCAGAAAACCAACGTCGAGGTCGCGCGGCATGGCCTCGACGGTCGAGATCCAGTAGCGCGGGTTGACCGGTTTGATCTTCTCCTCGCCCGTGACGAGCGCGACGGCTTCGCTCCCCACCCGCGCGCATACCTTGTTGTAAACCTCGCGCGCCAACAGCCGCAGCGGCAAACCGATGATGCCGGACGAATGCCCGAGCATGCGTTCGATGGCGAGGTGAGTCTTGCCGGTATTGGTTGGGCCGAGGACCGCAGTTACGCCAGCGCCGCGGCTGCCGCCGTTGTTTCTGTTTGCCGAATAGAAGGAGAGAGGCATCAGCAGGCGAACGCTCGCATCACCGACTTGTATTCGCTAGCCGAACGGCAGACCAGCTGCCTGCGGGCAGCATCTGAAGAGTGGAGTGTGCCACATTGCGACGCCCTGGAGCGCCGCGGCGGCCCTGTGCTTAACGTGTGGAACGAGTCTGGAACAAAGCGCGCCCGAATCGCTGACTCTGTTACTGTCGAGTTTCGTTCACGGCTAAATATTGCTCCGTGTATTTATAAGGCCCCCACATGTGGTGCAACTTTGCATTTACCATGCGGATGGGGGCGCTCACGCGTTAACACCAGGGCTGACGTGCGCAATTGCGGGAATGGAAGTGCCGCGGCGGCGCAGCGCTCAGGGACCCTTCGCGCTGGCCCGACCGGGACTCGCAATAGCGATGAACTGAGTTGCTTCGAGCACGCCTGTTCCGACCGGCGTCGGAATCGAAAGCCGGAACGGAGCGATCACCCGCGTTCCCGCTATGGGGGCAAGCCACAATTCCATGTCCTGCAGCTGGGACAGGTACTTTATTGCGTAGCGCTCGGGCACATAGCCTGCCACGGGGGCAAAACGTATCCCGCATACAAGGACCGGGCCGTCGTAGCCGATTTGCGACTGCACGCGATCAGTGCGCTTGTAGCTCAGCTGCAGGTCATAGCGCATGCGCCCGTCGAATACGGAAACCGTTCTCTGACACGCTTGCGGCACCACCGTCTCTCCCGTGCCCGGAACTCGCACCAGGGATGCGGTCATTGGGTCGGACACTCCGCGGCGGTGCGCCTCAGTCAGCGGGATACGGTCGGGGCTGGGGATGGTCGGCGGATCTGCGGTGAATTCCTTGACGTTGCCGGCGCTGATGAGCATTCGCACCTCATCGTATTTTTTGTCGGTGTGGATGCTGGATTCGTAGTTTGCGGAGACCAGTTGGCCTGCGGCACCCATTTTTGCACGGACCGTGCTCTGCCCGCGACCGCTGGCAAAAATGCGCAGGATGCCTGAGGTGGCGCCATTGGCGGTGACGGCGAGGTGATCCCCGGTCACCTCGATGTTCCATGAGCCATAGCCGATCGGCAGACCCGCGAGGCTGACCGTATATCGGGCATCGAGCCGGCCGTCCGCCGATGCAGCGCTGGCGCCGAACGCAACCGCAGTGGCGGCAATTGCAAGCGCGCGGGAGCGATTTTTCACGACAGCATCCTGGTAGTCAGTCCCCCGCCTACTTTGCGACCCATCTTGGCTCGATCAAGGCAGAATCAGAGGACAGATGCCAGACGACGGAGGACGGAAAGTGGGGGCACCATGCAGGAGTGTTGCTCAATCTGATCTCTGACATCTGACATCTGGCATCTGACCTCTGACAATCTGTCGACAACTTGACGGGCACGCTGGTGCTCCCCTATAGCACGCCGCGCTTCCGAACGAGGTGGACATGTCGCGCCGATGCGAGCTCACCGGCAAGACCGCACAGGTCGGACACAAGGTGAGCCATTCCAATATCAAGACCAAGAGGCGCTTTTTGCCGAACCTGCTGAACGTGACCCTCATTTCCGATGCGCTTGGTCGCGCGGTGAAGCTGCGCGTTGCGGCGAGCGCGCTGCGAACAGTCGACCATCGCGGCGGCCTCGATGCTTTCCTCGTCAAGGCAGGCGACGATGAGCTCTCGCCCCGCGCGCGCGAGCTCAAGCGGCAGATTCGCAAGGCGCGGGAGCAGCGCACGGCACCTCCCAGTAATTCGTAGCCCGGATGGAGCGAAGCGACATCCGGGACCCCGGATTTCGCTGCGCTCAATCCGGGCTACCAACCTAACGGCTGCTCACCGCCTTCTGCGGCCATGCGAACTGCAGCAGCAACGTGCGCTGCAAAAACGAAAAATTGTCATCGGAGATCAGCGTCAGGATGTTTTCGCCGTCCGCACCCGGATGGATGCTCAGCCCCTCCATATTGTCGATCTCCTGCCGCATATCGGCTTCGAGCACGACCGCGCCGTCGACCAATGCACCCGGCTTGATGTCGCCGAGCTTCACGCGGCGCATGCGAATCGCAAGCCCGCTGGTCCAGCTGAATCTGCGCTCCAGCAGCAGGAGATCGCCGCCCGGCAACAGGTCGGCATCGCTCACGTCAAAATCGTCGGTGCGCTGCAGCGCGAAAGTGCCTGGGCTGGGTCCTCCGATCAGAAATGCGCGCAGATTGCCGCTCGCGTCGAGACCGCGTTCGGAAATGGCGATCAATGTGCCGGCGAGCGCATGCCCCTTGGGCACAAACACCAGCGCTTCTATCCCCTTGTTGGCACGGAGCGAGCGCATGGCCGGCGGCACGGCAATCGGCTGTCCGCGCGCAAGCAGGCCGTCTTTCGCGTAATCGAAGCGCACGATGCGGTGAACGCGCTCTATGGCCACGTAAAGCGTGCCGCCGTCCTGGGCGATGGCCTCGGTGTCGTACCAGCCGCGTGAAGCAAGCGGCGCGCCACTGGGCCCGAGGATCGGCGCCATTTCGGCTTCCGTGATTCGCGCGGGCCGCTTGCCTTCGTAAAGCAGCCGCGCGCGCAGCCACCAGCCCTTGTCGGTGAGCGAGATGAAATGCTCGCCGTCGGCTGCCATGCGGATCGAAGAGAGCCCGCCGAAACGCCGGAAGGGAGACTGCAGCACCAGGCCGCCGCGAAAAAACAGCTCGCCGAACTGCTGGCGTGACGGATCGCGCAGGTCGAAGCCGCGCAAAGGTTGTGCATGCACTTCGATCGGCGTGGATGTTTGCGCGCGCGCAACGCTGAGAAGATCGTTGCACTGAAAAACAAGAACGGCCGCCGCAAGGAGGCGGAGAAAGGAGCCCGCGCGCCACGCCGCCGTCACGCGCGGGCTTTTCGCATTGGCGCCGGCTGCGCTTCCGCTTCTTCGTCGAACAGCTCGGCGAGCTTTTCGGTCATCGCGCCGCCGAGCTCTTCTGCGTCCACGATGGTGACCGCGCGCCGATAGTAGCGCGTCACGTCATGACCGATGCCGATCGCAATTAACTCGATGGGGGAGCGCGTCTCGATGTCCTCGATCACCCAGCGCAGGTGTTTTTCCAGATAGTTGCCAGGGTTCACCGAGAGCGTGGAATCATCGACCGGGGCGCCATCGGAGATCATCATCAGGATGCGCCGCTGCTCGGCGCGGGCGAGGAGCCGCCGATGCGCCCAGTCGAGCGCCTCCCCGTCGATGTTCTCCTTGAGCAGGCCCTCGCGCATCATGAGCCCGAGGTTCTTGCGCGCGCGGCGCCAGGGCGCATCTGCGGACTTGTAGATGATGTGGCGCAGGTCGTTGAGCCGGCCCGGATTGGGTGGTTTGCCGGCGGCAAGCCATGCCTCGCGCGATTGCCCCCCCTTCCAGGCCCGCGTGGTGAATCCGAGAATCTCGACCTTCACACCGCAGCGCTCCAGGGTGCGCGCGAGAATATCGGCGCAGGTGGCGGCGACGGTAATGGGGCGTCCGCGCATGCTTCCGGAATTGTCCAGAAGCAGCGTGACCACGGTGTCGCGAAAAGTCGTGTCCTTCTCTCGTTTGAACGAAAGCGGGTGCAACGGGTCGACGATCACGCGCGAGAGCCGCGCCGGATCGAGCAGGCCTTCTTCCTGATCGAACTCCCAGGCCCGGCTTTGCTTTGCCATCAACCGCCGTTGCAGCCGATTCGCGAGACGCGCCACCACGCCTTGGAGATGCGAAAGCTGCTTGTCGAGGTAGCCGCGCAGCCGGTCGAGCTCCTCGGGCTCGCACAGCTCCTCCGCGCCGGTAGTCTCGTCGTATCTCATGACGAAAGGCCGGTACTCGGGGCCGCGCGGCTCATTTGACCCGTAGCGACGCGGTCGCCGCGCCTCGGCAGGGCTCTCCCCCTCGTCCATTTCGCTTTCCTCAGCCGCCTCGCCGGTCAGCGCCTCGGCGGCTTCCGCAACGGACTCCATTGTGTCCTCGGCAGACGCTTCCGCTTCATCGGCTTGGGTCTCGAGCTCCTGCGCCTCGCCGCCTTCACCCTGCTCGCCCGATTCCTCCTTGTTGGGGTCGCGCTCGCCGTCTTCGCCTTCCTCCTGGTCCGCCTCAGCGCTGCGGTCGTCGCCCATGTCGAGCGCGTCCAGCAGATCGTGGATGGCGTCGCCGAAACGGGACTGGTTGTCGATCAGCCGCTCCAGGCGATCGAGGTCGGGCCCTGCACGATCCTCGACAAGTGGCCGCCAGAGCTCGACGATCTTGCGTGCCGACGGCGGCGGCGCCTCGCCGGTCAGGCGCTCGCGCACGATCAGCGCCACCGCCTCCTCGAGCGGCGCATCTGCCCGGTCCGATACTTCGTCGAACTTGCCCCGATGGAAGCGGTCGTCGAGCATGGCGGAAAGATTCTTTGCGACACCCGCCATGCGGCGCGCTCCAATCGCCTCGACGCGCGCCTGCTCGACCGCATCGAATACGGCGCGCGCCTGCTGTCCTCCGGGAATCAGTTTGCGATGCATCACCGGATCATGACAGGCGAGCTTGAGCGCGATCGCATCGGCGTGGCCGCGCACAATGGCTGCATCCGCTGCCGTGAGCTTGCGCGGAGGCTCCGGCAGACGGATCTTGCGTCCGCTCATGCCGGGACGCTCGGCGGCGAAGGCGATGTCGAGCTCCGGCTTTCTTGCAATTGCCCGCAGGCAGCCGGTCACCGCGCGCTTGAAGGGCTCGGTCGGGCTCTCCCGGACCAGGCTCTTGACTTTGGAATTTCCAGGCATTGGGGGGGAAGCCGCGCGTTTCAGCTCAGCGCGACATTGACCGATGATTCCGGCAACTCCGTCCCGAAGCAGCGCTGATAGAACTCGGCCACAATCGGCCGTTCCAGCTCGTCGCATTTGTTCACGAAGGTGAGCCGGAATGCGAAACCGACATCCTTGAAGATTTCGGTGTTCTCCGCCCAGATGATCACCGTGCGCGGACTCATCACCGTGGAAATATCGCCGTTCATGAACGCGTTGCGTGTGAGATCGGCGACGCGCACCATCTTGTTGACGACCTCGCGGCCCTGGTCGGTGCGGTAATGCCGCGCCTTGGCAAGCACGATCTCCACCTCGTTGTCGTGCGGCAGATAATTGAGCGTGGTGACGATGGACCAGCGGTCCATCTGGCCCTGGTTGATCTGCTGCGTGCCGTGATAGAGCCCGGACGTATCGCCCAGTCCTATGGTGTTGGCAGTTGCGAACAGGCGGAAGGCCGGATGCGGCTTGATCACCTTGTTCTGGTCGAGCAGCGTGAGCTTGCCGGAACTCTCGAGCACCCGCTGGATCACGAACATCACATCCGGCCGGCCGGCATCGTATTCGTCGAAACACAGCGCCACATTGTGCTGCAGCGCCCATGGCAGGATGCCGTCGCGGAACTCGGTCACCTGCAGGCCCTCGCGGATGACGATGGCATCCTTTCCGATCAGATCGATGCGGCTGATGTGGCTGTCGAGATTGACCCGCACGCAGGGCCAGTTCAGCCGGGCCGCCACCTGCTCCACATGCGTCGATTTTCCGGTGCCGTGATATCCGGAGATGATGACGCGCCGGTTTTTTGCAAACCCCGCCAGAATCGCCAGCGTCGTAGGCTTGTCGAAGCGATAATCAGGATCGATGTCCGGCACATGCTCGTCCGGCTCGGAATAGGCCGGCACCTCCATGTCGCTGTCGATCCCGAAGAGCTGCCGGATCGACACCTTCATGTCGGGCAGGCCAGCGACCTCTTGCTCCAAGGCTGGCATGGAAACTCCAGAATCTCGAAATGGAGATCCGATTTTTGCTCGGAACAGCTACGAATTGACGATCGAATCTAGCAGAAACGCGCTGTTCAGCGAAGCTAGGCTCGCGTCCGCTGACATAGGCAACAAGCGCGCGCGCCGCAACTCGGCGCCGGTCGATAATCAGCGAAATCCGACCGATTTCAGGTAGTTGTAGGCCTGGATGATTTCGCGCAATCGCGCTTCCGAGGAGCGGTCGCCTCCGTTCGCATCGGGATGATGGCGTTTGACCAGCTCCTTGAAGCGCCTTTTGACTTGCGGGCCCGACGCTTCGGGTTCCAGTCCGAGCGTATCGAGCGCCTTGCGTTCGGCATTGCGCACAGGGCGGGCGGGCGTTGCGCGTCCTTCGCGCGCCTGCGCGGCGGCGCCGAACTCGCGAAAGACTCCCAACGGATCCTCGGCGGCGGAGAACTCCGCGCGGAATCGGGACGAGTGCGAGCGCGATGTCGGACGGCCGCCGTTCATGCCCATCTTCCATGTCGGCCGGTGACCGATCACCGCCTCTTTCTGATAACGCGCAATGTCGTCCATGCTCATGCCGGCAAAAAAATTGTAAGCATGATTGTATTCACGCACGTGGTCGAGACAGAAGCGCCAGTATTCCCGCTCGCGCAGGCGGCCTTTTGGTGCTCGATGCGTGGCCGGCGCCTTGCAATCGGGCCATTCGCAGCCGGGGCATTGGGCGCGCAGCCGCCGATCCCTGTCGGGTTTCACCCGGATGCGATCGAAGAGCGGCGAAAGAGTTTTCATTTCAGGCCAGTATGCGCGCCACAGTGGCACATTCAAGTCTTGACAATGATTTGCACGTCACTCGGGCGCGAGGTATTGACCGGATGCAACGATGCCGATACGCGCTTTTCCATGCGCGTGCGCGATCTCATCACCGAAAAGTTGACCAAGGCTTTCGCGCCGCTCCGGTTGGAAGTGGTGGACGAGTCGGCGCAGCACCAGGGCCACGCCGGGTGGAGACCCGGCGGCCAAACACATTTCCGGGTTCATATCGTGGCGCAGGCGTTTTTTGGAAAGAGCCGCATCGAATGCCACCGCATGATCAATGCCGTGCTTGCCGATGAACTGAGCGGTGGCGTGCACGCACTCGCCATCCAGGCGGCGGCGCCGCCGGAGGACCGGGTGCGGATGACGGATGCCGGATGAAACGCTTCGTTAGTGAGCTGCCCTCCTCTGTCCTCTATCCTCTGTCCTCTGTCGTCCGACTGGCGTGATCCGTAGCGCCGTGATCCGGTTGCGCTCGCGGCGCAGGATGCGAAAGCGAAAGCCGTGAAACGTAAAGGTCTGGCCGGGCTCCGGGATCGAGCGTGTTTCGTGGATGACAAGACCGGCCACGGTCGTGGCTTCCTGATCCGGAAGAATCCATTCCATCGCGCGGTTAAGATCCCGGATGGGAACGCCACCGTCCACGTTCACTGACCCGTCGGGCTGCGGTCGGACGCCCGGAACCGCGATATCGTGCTCATCGGTTATATCGCCGACGATCTCCTCCAGAATATCCTCGAGCGTGACCAATCCCATCACCTCCCCGTATTCATCGACCACCAGGGCGAAGGGGGTCCGGCGACGGCGAAATGCCTTGAGCTGCTCGGAAAGCGGCCGCACTTCGGGAACAAACCAGGGTGCTCGCGCAATCGCCGCGATATCGATGCCGCGCGCATTCCCATCCGCGGCCTGGATCGCGCGCAGAAGATCCTTCACGTGCAAGATGCCGATTATGTTCTCCGGTCTTTCCCTCCATAGTGGAATGCGGGTTACTTCCGCCGCCAGCACTTCCTTGACGACCTGCTCGGCCGGATCATCGGCGCATACGGTGATCATCTCGGTGCGGTGGATCATGACGTCGCCCACGGTGAGATTGCGCAAATCCAGAAGACCGCTCAGCATGTCGCGGTCGAGCCGCTCCACGCCTCCTTCGAGGTGCAAAAGATCGACCGTTCCCCGCAGTTCCTCGTGCGGCGACAGAATGGATGGGCTCTCGCCCGCCTTCATCCCAAAAAACCGAAGCACCTGCTTGACCAGCCATTCCACGCCGACGAGCACGGGCGCGAGCAGCTGAACGGTCCATTGCACGGGAGTTGCAACGAGAAGGGCGAGGCGATCCGGCGCATTGAACGCCGCCGTCTTCGGCAGCACTTCGGCAAACACGACGACCACCAGAGTCATGATGATGGTGGCGTAGACGACGCCCACGTCGCCGAACCAGCTGAGCAACACGCCGGTTGCGAGCGAAGAGGCCGCGATGTTCACCGCGTTGTTGCCGAACAGGAGCGCGCCGATCAGGCGCTCGCGCCCGTCGAGCAGGCGATTGACAATGGCAGCGCGCCGGTTCCCCTGTTTTTCGAGCCGGTGCATGCTCGCCCGGGAGGACGCGGTGAGGGCCGTCTCGCTGCCGGCAAAAAACGCCGAAAAGAGGAGGCAGACGAGAACCACCACCAGGGCAAGCCAGTCGTGGGCGGTCATGAGCCTATGTTAGGGCGCGAGAGCCGTTCGGCCAAAAAGTCTCGCACCTCCGCTGCTTCGACGTCGGCGGCAACGAAGGCTGCCCCGATCCCGCGCGCCAGGATCAAGGTCAATTTGCCTCGCTTCACCTTCTTGTCTTGCGCCATCAGCTCCATGAGCTGATCGGCTCCGGCAGGCCCGCCGGGGACCGCAGAAAGCAGGGTCGGCAGCCCAACACTCGCGAGATGACGTTCGACGCGCTCCACGTCGGATGACGGGAGCAGACCGCGCCGCGCCGAGAACGCGAAGGCCAGCACCATGCCGAGCGCGATCGCCTCGCCGTGCAGCAATCGCTCAGAGAATCCAGCGGCCGCTTCGAGCGCGTGCCCGAAGGTGTGCCCGAGGTTGAGCAAGGCACGTTCGCCATGCTCGCGCTCGTCGCGGCTCACGATGGCCGCCTTGCGCCGGCAGCTCACCGCAACGGCATGCTCGCGGGCTGGTCCGCCGGCAAAGAGCTCGCGCCATTTCGTCTCGAGCCAAGAAAAAAAATCTGCATCGGAGATCAGGCCATACTTGGCAAGCTCGGCATAACCGGCGCGAAATTCGCGTACGGAAAGCGTGTCCAACAGCGCCGTGTCGGACAGGACCAGCGCGGGCTGATGGAATGCTCCGATGAGATTCTTGCCATACCGGGAGTCGATCGCAGTCTTGCCACCGACTGAGGAATCCACCTGCGCAAGCAGCGTCGTCGGAACCTGCACATAATCGAGCCCGCGACGGACGATTGCCGCGGCAAAGCCGGCCAGATCCCCGATCACCCCGCCCCCCAGCGCGAGCACCAGATCTCCGCGCTCAATGCGCGCGGCGAGCAAGGCCTCGCACACTCTTTCAAGCACCTCAAAGCTCTTCGAGCTTTCGCCGGCCGCTACCGTTATGCTGCTTGATGCCATACCGGCAGCGGCCAATGCACGCGCGGTTGCCTCGAGGTGCAGGCGCGAGACCGTTTCATCGGTGACGATCGCGACCTTGGCGCACGGGCGCAGCGCGCTGACCCTCTGGCCGAGACACATGAGCTGGCCGCGTCCAATCACGATGTCGTAGCTGCGCTCTGCAAGCGCGACATTGACAACGATCGGATCAGCAATGCGCACCGGCGCGCTCATCACACAATGCTCCCGGGCTCGGGTGCAGCGCTTTGTGTCGCGATATGAAGGTGGAGCGCGCGCAAAATATCGTCGACGATCTTGTCGTGCGGCTCGTCGCGCGATTCGATGATCAGATCGGCCAGGGCGTAGGTCGGCTCGCGTTCGGCTAAAAGCCTGCGCAGTGTTGCGGCCGGGTCCGGCGTTCTGAGCAAGGGCCGGTCATGGCGGCGCCGGATGCGCTTCATCAGCACGTCAAACTGGGCTTTGAGCCAGATTGAGATGCCGCTCGCGGCAATTGCCGCCCTGGTATCGCCATCCATAAATGCCCCCCCGCCCGTCGAGAGGACCTGCGGCCCGCCTTGCAGCAAGCGCCTGATGACGCGCACCTCGCCACCCCGGAACTCGGCCTCGCCGCGCTCGGCGAAAATGTCGGAAATGCTCATGCCCGCCGCTTTTTCGATCTCCGCATCGGCGTCGGCGAACGGGATGCCAATTCTCGCCGCGAGCCGCCGGCCGATCGAGGATTTTCCCGAGCCCATCATCCCGACAAGCACGATCGAGCGGCGGCCGAGGGCGGCCACAATGGTGGTTTCGGGCTGCTTTTCCCCGGGCTGCGGCGCGCTCACCGTCATGGCGGCTGCGGAACCTCCTTTTTTCGCGAAAGCGGCAGCAGGCGCGTCTTGGTGTTACAATTGGGCATCTTGCCGTCAATTCGATTGGAGAACTTCGCACGGGATTAAGAACACTTGAGCCGCAGCCCGCCCGCTTTGCTGCGTCCTAGTTTCTCCATTCTTTGGTGCAAGATTTGTTGCAATGCCTAGTCTGTTCCGTTTTCTGACCCTGATCGGCGTCGTTGGCGGCTTGACCTACGGCGCGATGTTTATGCTCGCCACCTGGTTCGACCCGAAGCCGCGCGAGATTACGGTTTCGATTCCCCCTGATCGCTTCGCCAAACAGCCGTAACATCTTGCCTCTGCCGACGCAGCGCCCCGACGATACTCTTGTTCGGCTGTTTCTCGACATGCTTGCGGCCGAGCGCGGCGGCGCTCGCAACACGATTGCTGCCTATGGCCGCGATCTGGCAGACCTTTCGGCGGCGCTGAAAGAGCGGAAAACAAGCATTCTCGACGCTTCGAGCGAGGATCTGCGCGCGTATTTGGGACGTCTTGCAAAGCGGCGGCTCGCGCCCGCTTCCGTGCGCCGGCGCCTTTCGGCGACGCGCCAGCTATTCCGATTCCTCAACGCCGAGGGGATTCGGCGCGACGACCCGAGCCAGACCATCGAGGGACCGAGGGGCGCCCGTGCCCTGCCCAAGACGATCTCGATCGGCGAGGTCGACAGCCTGTTGGCGCAGGCACGCCGGCAGATGGACGCCGCCAATCAGTCCACGTCGGCACGGCTGCGCGCGGCGCGGCTCGTCTGTCTTCTCGAACTGCTTTATGCAACCGGAATGCGCGTGAGCGAGCTGGTGGAGCTGCCCCGATCTGCTGCGCAATCGAATGCGCCGATGCTCAGGGTGCGCGGCAAAGGGCGCAAGGAGCGGCTTGTTCCGCTCAACGACAAGGCGAAAGCCGCCATGCAGGAGTACCTCGCGCTGCTGTCGCAGGGTGAAGAGCGGAGCTCAAAATGGCTTTTTCCCTCGTTCGGCAAGGAGGGGCATATCACGCGCCAGCACTTCGCTCGCGAATTGAAGAGCATCGCTGCACGCGCGGGGCTGCGCGCAAGCGCCATCAGCCCGCATGTGCTCCGCCATGCTTTTGCCAGCCATCTGCTCCACAACGGCGCCGATCTGCGCGTGGTGCAGACGCTGCTGGGCCATGCGGACATTTCCACGACGCAGATTTACACGCACATCCTGGACGAGCGGCTCAAAGGGGTCGTTCGGGACCTCCACCCTCTCGGAGAGGAATTGTGAGCGGACGAGCAACAGGGACCGAGTCGATGCGAGTTGATGGTTGCCGGCGCATGGTCTGCCTCGCGGCGCTCGCGGCAACCCTGCTGCATGCATTGCCGGCGGCGGCGCAGAGCCCGCAAGAGCGCAGGCTGTGCGAAGGCGAGGATGGAGCCACCGTCGCCCAGCGCATTGAGGCATGCTCCGCGGCCATCAAGGCGGGCAAGGACAAAGGTGAGCAGCTTGCCGACTTCTTTCATAACCGAGGCATTGCATACCGCCTCAGCGGCGACCTCGATCGCGCCATTGCCGACTATAACCAGGCGATCAAGCTCAATCCGAAGCTGTCAGCAGCCTTCAACAATCGTGGCGTCGCATACGATCGCAAAGGCGATTACGACCGCGCCATCCAGGATTACGAGCAGGGACTGGCGCTGCAGCCTTCCGCGGAGGCGCATTTCAATCGCGGCAACGCGTACCTCGCCAAAGGCCAGTACGATCGCGCCATCGACGATTTCAATCAGGCGCTGAAGTTGAAGCCCGGTTTCGCAGCCGCATTCGACAACCGATGCTGGGCGCGGGCCGCCGTCGGCGTCCTCAAGCAGGCGCTCACCGATTGCAATCAGGCCTTGCGCCTGTTGCCGGGCAATGCCGGCACGTTTGGCAGCCGCGGTTTTGTATTTTTGAAGATGACCAATTTTGATGCCGCGGTGTCCGATTTCGATGCCGCGTTGCGGCTCGACCCGAAGCTCGCCTTTGCGCTTTACGGGCGGGGTATTGCCAAGCTGCGCAACGAGGATGCGAGCGGCGAGGCCGATATCAAAGCCGCCAAGGCACTGCAGTCCGACATTGCCCAGGAATACGCCCGTTACGGTATCCAGGAGCGCTGACGCTTGCTGCCCTGCGCGGGCTTGACCCGCGCATCCATCCGTTCTTCGTTAAGAAGCTGGATTGCCGGGCCAAACCCGGCAATGACTGTGTTCGTCCATAACGGTTTGCATGCGCAGCTATCTTGATTTTGAAAAGCCGGTCGCGGAGATCGAGGCCAAGATTGAGGAATTGCGCGCGCTCAATGCCGGCGACAGCGGGCCGGCAATTTCTGAAGAAATCTCGCGCCTGGAAGCGAAAGCCGCGCAGGTGCTCAAGGAGCTCTATGAGAGCCTTGATGCCTGGCAAAAGACGCAGGTGGCGCGCCACCCCGAGCGGCCCCACTGCCTCGACTATGTGGCTGCGCTGGTCACCGACTTTGTTCCGCTCGCGGGCGACCGCAAATTCGGGGAGGACGATGCGATTGTCGCCGGCTTCGGCCGTTTCCGGGGCGAGAGCATTTGCATTATCGGGCACGAGAAAGGCTCGAGCACCGAGGCGCGGCTCAAGCACAATTTCGGCATGGCGCGGCCCGAAGGCTACCGCAAGGCCGAGCGCATGATGCAGCTCGCAGACCGCTTTGCCATTCCGGTCCTCTCGCTGGTGGATACCGCGGGCGCTTATCCGGGCATCGGTGCCGAGGAGCGTGGGCAGGCGGAGGCGATTGCCCGCTCGACCAGCGCCAGCCTCGAGCTCGGCGTGCCCAACGTCGCCGTGATCATCGGCGAAGGTGGCTCAGGCGGCGCCATCGCCATTGCGACGGCCAATCGGGTGCTCATGCTGGAGCACTCCATCTACAGCGTCATCTCTCCGGAAGGCGCCGCGTCTATCCTGTGGCGCGATACGGCGAAAGCGCAGGAGGCAGCGACGAGCATGAAAATCACCGCCCAGGACATGATCCGGTTTGGCGTGATCGACCGCATTATTGCCGAGCCTGCCGGCGGGGCGCATCGCGATCCGGCAACGGCGATTGCATCCACGGGCGAAGCCGTTGCCGAGGCGCTGGGCGGCATCTCTGGCCTCGACGCCGAAACGGTGCGGCGGGAGCGCCGGCAGAAGTTTTTGGCGATGGGGCGGGGCTTCAGTTGAGGGCTGCACGGCGCTGAGGTCTTGTAGGGGCGGGTTTCAAACCCGCCCTTTTCCGGCGTTCATCACTGCCCGAGATCTGTCACACGAACATCGACTTGATCAGGACAATTTCTCGAATCGAAACTGGGGCGCGAGGGCGGGTTTCAAACCCGCCCCTACAGCATCCCGGACCGCGACGCATTCGCCAAAAGCAATCTGCCCGCCCGGGGGAGGCCCTAAACATCATTTTTTTCCAAAACTTTAGCATGAATCCCGGTTTGCGCCCTTCTGCCCTGATCTTACCCAACTGTGCGTCTAGCGTTGGACTCAGGGAGTGCTCTCTGGAGCTTCACTCCCGGGCGGCCGGCGCTCCCGACTTGAGCCTTGCGAGGGCGGCGGTTCCGGGATAAAGGTTGAGCGGGGACAAAGGCTAGGGGAAGCCTTTCGGTTCGGGGGGAGTTTTCGTTGCAGCGTCGGCCTTTACTGCGCGCGCTTCTCGCGTCCGCTGCGGTCGCAACCGCGCTCGCGCTTGCGGGCTGCGATACCGACAGCACGCCGAGCGTCGGCGGCCGTCACATGCAGCCCCTCTCCGACCGCATGATCGCCGATATCGAAGCCAAGAACATGGCGAAGGAATCGCCAATTCTTGTGCGCATTTTCAAGGAAGAGTCGGAGCTCGAAGTCTGGAAGGAGGACAGAGGCGGACATTTCGCATTGCTGCGCACCTATCCGATCTGCCGCTGGTCCGGCGAGCTTGGACCCAAGGTCAAGGAGGGCGACCGGCAGGCCCCCGAGGGGTATTACACGATCACCCCCGCGCTGATGAACCCGAATTCGCAGTACTACCTCGCGATCAATACCGGCTTTCCGAATGCCTATGATCGCGCGAACGGCCGCTCCGGAGGCTTTTTGATGATCCACGGCGATTGCTCCTCGCGCGGTTGCTACGCCATGACCGACGAGCAGATCGCCGAGATCTATGCGCTTGCCCGCGAATCGTTCTTCGGCGGCCAGAAATCGTTTCAGATCCAGGCCTATCCGTTTCGGATGACGCCGGTGAACATGGCCAAGCACCGCAACTCGCCGCACATGCCGTTCTGGAAGATGATCAAGGAGGGCTACGATCATTTCGAGGTGACGCGGGCCGAGCCCAAAGTCGATGTTTGCGAGAAGCGCTACGTGTTCAACGCCGAGAGCAAGGGCAAATTCAGCCCGGCGGATAAGTGCCCCGCCTACAAGGTGCAGCCCGAGCTTGTAGCCGCCGTGAAAGCCAAGCAGCGCAAGGACGACCTGCAGACTGCCGAGCTGATCAGCCGCGGAACGGCAACCGTGCCGGTCACGCGGGGCGTGGACGGCGGCATGAACGCAACGTTCCTCGCGGCGGCCAGGGCACATCCGGGCGCAACCATTCGCACCGCCTCGGGGACCATTCCCTCCCACGTAAACCCGCCGGCCGAGGGCCACTCGGAAGCGCCGACGGGGAGCACCATGAGCCTTGCCTCGTCCGAATCGCGACCGGCCTCGGTGCAGATGGCCTCCGCTTCTTCAGGCTCGTCGGGCCTCGCCGGATTGTTCAGCAACTGGTTCGGCGCAAAACCTGAAAATCAGAAGCCCGAAGCGCGCGCCCAGCAGCAGCCCGCGGATGCCGCC
This sequence comes from Pseudomonadota bacterium, assembly GCA_046733355.1. Taxonomy (GTDB): domain Bacteria; phylum Pseudomonadota; class Alphaproteobacteria; order Rhizobiales; family Xanthobacteraceae; genus VAZQ01. The sequence goes on from JBKPOZ010000156.1 coordinate 56,462, forward strand.
GCAGCAAAGCCTAAGCCCGCTTCGGCCGCCAAGCCAACGCACGTGGCGAAGGTCAAGCCGGAGAATGCGGGTACTGGCGAAGCAAAGAATGCAGGCAGCGCGGCCAAACCAGCGGCGGCGAATGAGGAAGCCAAGGAGGCGAACGCGGAACCAAAAGCTGCCTCAGGCGGCGCGCTCCTCAACGGCGCCGCGCCGACCGTGCCGGCCGGAGGCTTCGAGGGTCGCTTCGGCGCCTGGCGCTAAGCCGGCCATCACCAATCTTAATCCGTCGTCCTGAGGCGCTCGGCGCAACGCGCCGAGCCTCGAAGGAAGATACCTTTCGCGTAGTTTCAAGCGCTTAGAGTGTCAAAGGCCGCTATATCGCGGCATTGATCGCAAAAGCGTTTTAGGCGCGGTGTCAAACGCGCGCCCCCTCCCCTTCCATCCTCCCCCTTCAACAGAGAAGGGCCGCCCAACTGTTGGTGCAGCGGGCGGCCCAAGAAAGGACTGTGTGCAATATGGAAAGTACAAGAAAGAATTCACAAAGTCAAGCTAAAAATAAAGCGCGAGAGCATTTTCTCTGGCAGGAGCGCGTCCTCGCCTCCGGGCTGAGCCCGGCAATAAAGAATGTCGCTTGCCGACTAGCGCTCTACCGGAACGTTAAGACCGGCCGGTGCAATCCATCCTATTCGGCTGTCGCTGAGGGTGTCGGTATCACCAGACGCGGCACCATCCGCGCCATCGCGACGCTTGAACGTGAGGGCTGGATTACCGTCGAACGCGGTGGTCACGGCGCTGGCGACTCCAACCATTTCAGGCTCACGTTCCCGGACCAAAAAAGGGACGATAAGGGTAACTCCCGAGTCACCCTTCCCCGCGATGTAAGGGTGACTCGTCGAGCCAATAAGGGTGACTCCCGGAGCCCGGAAGGGTGTCCCCCGAGTCACCCAAACAAGAAAAACATGTGCTCCCCTAAAGGGGAGCAACATGGAGAGAGAGAGTCGCGCGAGCTTGCGCTCGCCCATCCGGACGCGGGCGGCTTAAACGCCGCCGCGCCGGATTCAAGGGAAGGGGTAGCCGGGGAAGAAAGATTCCGGGAGCTTCAATCCGTATGGCAGCAGCCGTGGCCGGATGACGCGGAAGAAGATCGCCGCGCCTTCATTGCCGCCTGCCAACTAGCGCCGCCCGATGAAATCATCGAGGCGGCAAGGCAGCACGCGGCAAACGCGGACAACCTTCGATTCCTGCCGAAGCTCGCTAAGTGGCTTTGCGCGCAAGGTTGGAAGAAGCCGCCGCCCCGCAGGAAGCAGCACAACGGCGCCAAGCGCTACGCCGGCGGGAAGCCCGATCTTGCCAAGATCGCCCTGGATTGGGGAGAGCGGCAATGACCAGCGCCGCACCCCTCAGCGTGCCCGTGCCGCAAGCGGTAACGACGAAACGGAGAGTCCACGACTACGCTGCCTTTGGTGAATTCATGCGCCTTGCGGAAACGCTTACGGAGCGGTGGGAGGATTTGGTGCTCCGGGAAAAGGAAACTGACGGCGCCACGGCGGCAATGGTCCAACAATTCTTCGTGGGGTTGGAATGCTT
>JBKPOZ010000157.1:0-14769 GCA_046733355.1 Pseudomonadota bacterium
TCGCTGAGCGCATCGCGCAGATCGACAGCCGGGCTCTCCGCGACCACCAGCAACGGACCCAGAAGCGCCATCCCGATCAGCCGTTTGCACGCACAAAAGCGTGCAACCGTAGACGATCGCTGTTAACGCGCGGTCAACGTATAGAGTAGGGGCTGCCTGCCTCGCGGAACTGGCGCCTTTTTGCGAAAAGCCGCGCTGATCAGCGGGTTGATGCCCTGCTCTGCAAGCGCATGCGCAATCGCGTCGGCGCCCGGTGCCGATCCGACGAGCCGATGCCCAGCCAACGCGTCCGGGAGCGCCGCGAGCGTAGCCGCCCCGTTGCCCACATTGTGCACCAGCGTTTGCACCTGCTCGAGCATGAAGCGGTAGCCGCCCACGCTGATCATGTCGGGCGGCGGCCGTCACAATGATCGACGCGCTGTCGGAACGACAGCCATAGCCTGTGTCGACGAAGCCGTTTGCTCCAACTTTGAAATGGGGAAGACCGCTGCGCTCGGCTCCAAGCGGGAATGCCGCCTTGGGGACCATGGGCCCCCGGATAGCGATGGTCCCTGCGGCTGTGGGTTTGATCCCCGACGGCGATGCCGCCGCTCTGGCCGCGCGGCGTCACGATGCCATAAGGGATTGCTTCCGGCTTGCCGCTCGGTCCGCGGCAGGCGCCAACCAACCCCGTTTCGCCGAACACCATCACGTCAGTCATGCGCTTTCCCGCCACACGCCAGGGCAAGGCACGACTGAGACGTTCCGGTGCGCGCCACGTGCCGATCATGCTCGGGCACGCAGTGCCCGCATGCTGAATCTGTTCTGCAAGCTGGCTCGCCAGCGGTCCCGGCAACAACAGCGCGTCGAAGTCAGCCCGCCCGTGATTACTTCAGCGTGGCTGCGAGCCACCGGAACGAGACCGGTGGCTGCGACATCCCACGTGATCACTGCGATGTGAGCGCCAGGGCCCGGATCGGACCCGCGCTCTTCCTGCCATGCAGGAATGGGGTCAAGCTTGAACACAGTGTTATTTCGCTTCGCTCCACCATGTTTCTGGAAGATAGCCGTAAAGCGAAGTCGTCGCCGGGCGACCTATGCGAGTCCACCGTGCGATCCACTGCTCGGGAAGGTGGAAGAGGGGGATTGTGTAAAACCCTGAAATCAGCACGCGGTCGAGCGCCCGCACCGCCGCTACGAACTCCTCCCGCTCGCGCGCTTGCAACAGCGCTGCAATCATGGCGTCCACGGCAGGACTTTTAATCCCCATGTAATTTCGGGTGCCGGGCTGATCGGCAGCCGCCGAGCCCCAGTAGTACGCCTGCTCGTTGCCCGGGGAGAGCGACTGGTCGTAGCGATTTTCGATCATGTCGAAATCGTAAATCAGGCGGCGGCCCTCGTATTGAACGGGATCGACAACGCGGACGCGCGCGACAATCCCGGCGCGTTGCAGCCCTTGCGAGAAGAGGAGGGCAAGCCGCTCGTCCTCCCTTTCTTTCACGAGGATTTCGAAGTCGAACGGCGCGCCGGACCGGCGGTGGACGAGCTTGGTGCCGCGCAGCTCGTATCCGGCGGCAGCCAGGAGCTCGAGACCGCGCCTGAGCATGCCCCGGTCCCGGCCCGAGCCATCACTCTTTGGTGGCGACCAGGTGCCGTCGAGCACGTCGACGCGTACTGCATCGGGAAAGGGCGCCAGGAGATCCTTTTCGCGCGCATCCGCGGGCCGTCCATGCGCCGACAATTCCGATCCGTCGAAATAGCCCGTCGTGCGCCGGTAGAGGTCGAAGAAATAACTGTGGTTGATCCACTCGAAGTCGAACAAGCAGGCGATCGCCTCGCGCACGCGTATGTCGCTGAACACGGGGCGGCGTGTATTGAAGACAAAGTAGGAGCTGGGCTTGGGAACGCCGGTGGGCAGCGCCTCTTTGACGACACGGCCTTGGCGCACGGCGGAAAAATCATAGGCCGTCTGCCAGCGGCCCGGATCAAGCTCGTGGCGCAGGTCGTAAAGGGCACGCTTGAATGCCTCCATGTGGGAGTTTGTTTCGCGATAATAATCGAAGCGGATCTCGTCGAAGTTCCAGAAGCCGCGGTTGATCGGCAGATCCCGGCCCCAATAATTCGCATCGCGCTTGAACGTGAAGCTTTTGCCTGGATCGACGGCGCTCACCAGATAGGGGCCGCTGCCGAGCGGTGCATGAAAGGACGTCTCGTCGAATCTCTCTGCCGCGGTCGCGTGCTTCGCAAGCACCGGCATCAACGCCAGGATGAGTGGAAGCTCGCGGTCGTTGCTGCCGGCAAGGTCGAAGCGCACGTCGCGCGGCGCGACGATTTCGGCCTCGTTCACCTTGAGGTAGTAGCTGCGCAGATTGGGCCGCCCCTTCTCGCGCATGAGCTGCCATGAAAAGAGCACATCCTCAGCCGTGATCGGTTTCCCGTCCGAGAAACGCGCCGCTGGATTGACCCTGAACGTCACGAAACTGCGTTCGGCATCGGTCTCGACCGATTGCGCGACCAGCCCGTAAAGCGTGAAAGGCTCGTCGTAGTTGCGCGCCATGAGGCTTTCGACGACGTAGCCGCGAATGAAGGGCGGCGCGATGCCTTTGACGATGAGGGGGTTTAGACTGTCGAAGGTGCCAAGAATTCCTTGCACGAATTGGCCGCCCTTGCGGGCCCCGGGCTCCACATAGGGGAGACGCTCGAAACCCTCAGGCAAGCCGGGTTCGCCATGCATGGCGAGGGCGTGGCGCATGGCCTGTGCCTTCGCCTGCCGCGCGGTGCGGGCAAGAACAAAGCCTGCAAGCAGAGCGCGCCAGCATGTCCCAAGGAAAGCTTTGCGGGTCAGCAAGAGTTCGACGGTGCCCATGTCCGTGCCACTAACAGGCGGGACTGGAATTTGCATTCCGTTTCACACCGCAGTGTCGCGCCTGTGGGCGCCAGGCGGGCCGATCTCGGGGTATTTCTGGCCTGATCCAAGCTTCTTTCCGCGGTCCCGCGCGGGCGTGCTCGTCACGCTCCTGCCGCATTTGGTCACGACACCAATCGGCCTGGGGCGACCGTTCCGGCTGGGTGCTGTCCGAGCGGTAAGCAAGAGGAACTGTCGATGCATTATCGGTTGGTTTTTCCACCGGCGTGTCCGGTTGCACGGGCATTGGTCGTGGCCACAGCAACGGGCTTCGCTGCCGCGCTGCTTTCTGGTTCGGCGCTAGCCCAGACGCCGCCTGCGCCTCCAGCGCCCAAGGCCCAGCCCAAGCCCGCCCCAAAAGCGCCGGCGCACAAGCCGGCGGAGGCCGCGCCGGCACAAGCTCCCGCGCAGGGACAGGCGCAGGCGCAGGGCAACGAGCAGCCACAACTCATCTTCTCTCCGTGGACGAAATTCTGCCTGAAAGGGCAGGAGGCCAACGCGAAGCAGGTCTGCTTCACGGGCAAGGATGGCCGGGTGGAATCGGGCATGCCGGTTGTGGCGGCCGTGCTGATCGAGCCGGAAAACGATACCAAGAAGGTGCTGCGGGTGACCTTGCCGCTTGGCATGTCAATTCAGCCCGGCACGCGCGTAATCGTCGATCAGGGTCAGCCGATGACGGGCCCTTACGTGATTTGCTTCAACAATGGGTGCATGGCGGATTACGAAGCGAGCGGAGAGCTCATCGGCAAGCTCAAGAAGGGGCAGGGCCTGGTGATCCAGGGGATCAACGGTGCCGGCCAGCCGATCAGTCTCGTGGTGCCGCTCGGCGATTTTGCCAAAGCCTATGACGGTCCGCCAACCGATCCGAAGGTCTTCGAGGAGCAGCAAAAGAAACTGCAGGATGAGCTGCAGCGGCGTGCGGAAGAGGCCCGCAAGAAGCTCGAGACGCAGCAGCAGGCCAAGCCCTCACAGTAGGGTAGGCTCATCCGCTCGTCCCCGCGAAAGCGGGGACCCAGCTCGTCATTATTCTTATCTTGTGGATTCCCGCTTGCGCGGGAATGAGCGGCAAAGTTGGGACGCCGCCGCTCAATTCATGAACGGGCCGCGCGGGCGGTAGCTGCCCTTGTCATCCTGCTCGAATATTCCCGCGACCTGGGGATGGCGGACGGGCTCGCCTGACGTGTCGGGCAGAAGATTCTGCTCCGAAACGTAGGCGATATATTCCGTCTCGGCGTTCTCCGCGAGCAAATGATAGAACGGCTGATCCTTGCGCGGACGCACCTCCGCGGGAATGGACTGGTACCATTCCTCGGTGTTGTTGAACTCGGGATCGATGTCGAAGACGACACCGCGGAACGGAAAATGGCGGTGCCGGACCACCTCTCCGATTTTGAATTTTGCGCTACCGGTCTTGGTCATGGCGCTCGTGGAGATAATGCGAAGTTGCGCTAAACGCTAGCTACCTGGTGGAACATGAATCGTGTGCGAAAACCGGCTCCCATCCCACATGAAGGATGCCGCAAGCTTTTCGGGATCATGCTCTACAGCTGGTAACGCGACGCGAGCTCCGGGTCTTTTGCGGCGACGAGCCGCGCGAGATCGACGAGCACCTTGGCCTGCTTCCAGGTAGCATCGTCCTGCATCTTGCCGTCGATCATGGCGGCACCGCTGCCGTCGGGCATGGCGTGCAGGATTTTGCTTGCAAAGGCCACCTCTTTCGGATCGGGCGAAAAGACCCGTTTGGCGATCGGAATCTGCGAGGGATGCAGCGTCCACGCGCCGACGCATCCCAGCAGAAAGGCATTGCGAAATTGCGCCTCGCAGGCTTCCGGGTCCGAGAAATCGCCGAATGGGCCATAGAACGGATTGATCCCCGACGCCGCGCAGGCGTCGACCATTCTGGCCAGCGTGTAATGCCACAAGTCCTGCTGATAATGCGCGCGCGGCATCCCTTCCTTCGTCGCGTCCGCCAGCACCTTATAATCGGGATGTCCGCCCCCGACGCGCGTCGTCTTCATCGCGCGCGAGGTCGCAAGATCGGCCGGGCCGAGACTCATGCCGTGCATGCGCGGGGAGGCCCCGGCGATGGCGGCGACGTTCTCGACGCCCTGCGCCGTCTCCAGAATGGCGTGAATGAGAATAGGTTCTTTAATTCCGTGCCGCGCCTCGAGCTGCGCGAGCAGCTGATCGAGATAATGAATGTCCCACGCTCCCTCGACCTTCGGCAGCATCATCACGTCGAGCTTGTGTCCCACAGCCCCCACGATCTCGACAATGTCCTCAAAAACCCAGGGCGAGTTCAGCGCGTTGACCCGCGTCCACAGACCGGTGGCCGCGAACTCGTTCGCCTTGGCCATTTCGATGAAGCCTTGCCTCGCGGCCTTCTTTGCTTCCGCCGGCACTGCGTCTTCGAGATTGCCGAGGACGACGTCGACCTGCCCGATCAGCTCCGGCACCTTCGCGCGCATCTTCTCGACGTGCGGCGGCACAAAATGGATCATGCGCTCGAGCTTGACCGGCAGCTCGCGCAGCGGCGCAGGCGCGCCGAGCGCAAGCGGCTTGAAAAAATCGCGCGGCAGCTTCATGTCGCTAGACTAGCCGAATAAAGCGAGTCGCGCTCTCCTTGCTCTACCGCGTCGCTCGGAGAGGGAACTCACAGCGGCTCGCCGCGCATGAGCCTCGGCGCGGAAGCTGCCGGCATCACACCTTCGCGCATGGCGGCGCGCCGGAGCGGCGCGATTTGCTGCATCAGGAAGAGGCCGAGCCCGCGCGTCGCCTGCCAGGGAAGAAAATCCGAAAGCAGGCTGCGATTGAGGAGATCGATCGCAGCTGTCCGGCTCACAATGTCGGCCCGACGAGTGCGGTCATACTGATCCGTCAGCTCTGTCCCTCCGATGTCGCTGCCGACGCGAAGCGCGTCGGCGACCAGCTCCGCAAGCGTCGCTGCATCCCGCAGACCGAGGTTTAAGCCCTGCGCACCGATCGGCGGCAGCACATGCGCCGCTTCGCCGGCGAGCGCCAGGCGCGGAGCGGAAAACGCAACCGCCGTTTCGGTGCTCAGCGGAAACAAGCCGCGGCCGGGCTCCACCTCGATTTTGCCCAGCATTGAATGTGAGCGCCGCTCGATTTCTTCGGCGAGCTCCCGATCTGAAAGTGCGGCAATGCGCGGGTGCTCTGCCTCGTTCATCACATAGACGACGCTCGAGCGCTGCTCGGGCAGAGGTACGAGCGTGAATGGACCCATTTCGGTGTGAAACTCGGTCGACGTATCCTGATGGGGCCGGGCATGCGCGATATTCAGAGTAAGCGCGTATTGTGACGCCTGCCCCCAGGTCGGGAGAGCAATTTCCGCAGCGGCTCGGCACATCGAGGAGCGCCCATCGGCGCCGACCACGAGCTTGCCCGTTACGCGGTCGCCCGTTTTCAGGACAACCACGGCACGGTCAGGCGCAAGGCTGAGATTCACTGCCTGATGTTCGAGTCGTACAAGCCCGGGCAGGGTTTTCGCGCGCGCATCGAGGGCAGCGAGCAGATAGCGGTTCTCAACGTTTTGCCCGAACGCTTCGAGACCGATCTCCTCTGCCGAGAAGTATGCTTCCGGCGCGCGCAAAAGCCGCGCCGTCGCGTCAACGATGCGAATGGCGCGCAACGGAGCCGCATCAGCACGGCAATTCTCCCACACACCCAGAGCTGCAAGCGCAGCAACAGAGCCGTGCAGGAGAGCGGTGGTGCGATAATCCGGCGCCGAATGACGCTGCGCCACAAGCGCGGTCTCTGCGCCACACGATGCAAGCGCAATCGCGGCGGTCAGGCCCACAGCCCCACCGCCCACCACGATTGCGTCCACGCTGTGCTCAGCTATGCCGGTGTGCTCCTATAGCCCGCATGAGCGCAGCGAGATGCGGGATCCCGGATTTCGCTTCCGCCTTCGCGCTCCGCGCTTCGGCGGACTGGAACCCGCCGTAAGCTTGCAACGCAAGCGAAGGCGGGTCGCGCATTCGGGCTACGACTCTCTATTGCTTGTATAGTCGGCCCGTAAAGCCGACGGGAGTCCCTTGTTGCCGCCGCTGCTCACGCAGGTATGCGCCTTCGCGGTGCATGTTTTCACCGCGGCGGGAGCCGCGCTGGCGCTGGCTGCGGTCATTAACGCGGCCGCCGCGCAATGGACCGCCATGTTCGTCTGCCTCGGCTTAGCGCTCATCGTCGATGGTGTGGACGGCACGCTTGCCCGCAATGTGCAGGCGCGCGAGGTGCTGCCGCGCTGGTCGGGCGACGTGCTCGACCTGGTCGTTGATTTCGTGACCTATGTCTTCGTTCCTGCCTATGCGGTCGCGGCGGGCAGCTTGATGGCGTCGCCGCTGGCATTCGTCGCCGGCATGCTCATCGTGGTCACCGGGGCGCTCTACTTCGCCGACCGCGAGATGAAATTTTTCGACAACTACTTTCGCGGCTTTCCGGCGCTGTGGAACGTAGTCGCGTTCTACCTGTTCGTGCTCAGACCCGAGCCCTGGCTCAGCTTCACGATCGTTGCCGCGCTTGCTGTGCTCACCTTCGCCCCATTGAAATTTCTGCACCCGGTGCGCGTGCTCCGTCACCGTGCTCTAAACCTGACGATGCTGCTTGCCTGGTCGGTGCTCGCAATCATCTCGCTGGTTTCGCGTCTCACGCCGGACACCTGGGTCAAGATCGGCCTCCTCATCACGGCGGCCTACTTTTTTGGGGTGGGGTTTCTGGACCGGAGGCAGAGAGCACCCCGGCTTGATCGCGCGCCTTGACTGGGGAACATTGCGGGGCCGGCAAGAAGGCGGTGCGGAGAAAAGAGACACAGGAGCGAAGCATGGTCGCAGCAGTGCGCGTACACAAACCGGGCGGTCCGGAAGTTTTGACCTATGAAGAAGTGTCGGTTCCCGCGCCGGGCCCCGGTCAGATCAGGGTCCGTAACCACGCAATCGGCGTCAATTATATCGATACCTATTTCCGGACGGGCATGTATCCCTCGCCCGTGGGCACGCCGTTCATCGCCGGCAACGAGGGCGCGGGCGAGGTGATCGAGGTCGGACCGCAGGTCGCCGACTTCAAGGTCGGGGACCGCGTGGCTTACGTGGTGGGGCTCGGCTCCTATACGCAGGAGCGGCTGCTGCCGGCCGAGCGGGTGGTCAAGCTCCCCGCCAATATCAGCTACGATCAGGCTGCCGGGATGATGCTCAAGGGGATGACCGCCTGGTATCTGCTGCGGCGGACCCACAAGGTGCAGCGCGGCGAGAATATTCTCTGGCACGCCGCGGCGGGAGGCGTGGGTCTCATCGCCTGCCAGTGGGCAAATCACCTGGGCGCCAATGTCATCGGCACCGCCGGCAGCAAGGACAAGGCCGAGCTCGCGAGGAAGAACGGCGCCCATCACGTGATCCTCTACCGCGATGAGGATTTCGTCGCGCGTGTCAAGGAGATCACCGGTGGCAAGCTGTGCGAAGTGGTGTACGACGGAATCGGCAAAGCGACGTTCCCCGCCTCGCTCGACTGCATCAAGCCGCTCGGACTTTTTGTCACCTTTGGCAGCGCTTCGGGCCCGATCGATGCATTCAACATCAACATCCTGCAGACGAAGGGATCGCTTTTTGCCACGCGCCCGACGCTGAACACCTATGTCGCCGCGCGTGCGGATCTGCTCGCCGCCGCGAACGAGCTCTTCGAGGTGGTGGGAAGCGGCAAGGTGAAAATTCCCATCAATCAGAAATTCCCGTTGAAAGAGGCGCAGAAGGCGCATCGCGAGCTCGAAGGGCGCGCCACCACCGGCTCGACCATCCTGCTGCCGTGATTTGATACCTCCTTCCCCTTTCACGGCACGGTGATCGCATTTGGCGAATGCGTGCGCAAAATAACAACGGCAAGTACATCGCCGTCTGGGACGCTGGTAGGGGCGGGTTTTAAACCCGCCCTCGCGCCCCAGTCTTCATTCAAAGAGAATTGTCGTCATATCGGCTGAGTTGATGTTTGTGGGGCAGATATCGGCCAGTGACGAATGCCGAAAAAGGGCGGGTTTGAAACCCGCCCCTACAAGCATCACGACGCCGTGCCATCGTTGCAGGGAGGTATTACGGCACGAGCAGCGCCAATATCTGTGCGAAGGCCGGATGCTCCGTCGCATCCGGCGGCAGGCGCGGCAGCGCTATGATATCGAGGGGAGCCGCGAACTGCGCGAGCGTATTCACGGTATCATCGAGCGGGGTTGCGGATCCCGGCGTTTCCACCACGACAATGGCGGGCACGTCGACATTGCGGCGTGCCAAGACTTCCAGCGCCGTGAACGTGTGGCTGAGCGTGCCGACGTAGCTGCCTGTCGCCAGCAGCGCGGGAACGCGCAACACCGAAATGAGATCGAGCACGGTGTGCCGGTCGTCAAGCGGAACCATGATCCCTCCGATTCCCTCGATCAGCAGCAAGCCGTGGCAATCCGCAATAGCAGCCCGGCAATGTTCGGCGAGTTTTGCGAAGTCAATCCGACCCTGCTCGCGAACGGCGGCGAGATGTGGTGATATGGGTGCCGAGAAACGCCATCGCGAAACGCGTTCGATCTCTTCCATCGTGACCGGCCGCGCCAGCGCGGTGAGCAGCATGCCCGGGTCGCTCGCCTGCAGGTTGGCCTGACTGAACCCGGTGACGACCGGCTTTATCGCATCCACCGCCCGCCTGGTGGCGCGCGCCTGGCGGATGAGGCCGCAGGTCAGGAAAGTCTTGCCGATATCGGTCCCGGTCGCGGTGACGAAGACTGCGCTCATTGCGCGGCGATTGCGCGCGTCGGCTCATGCGCGAGAATGCGCGTGCGCACGATCTGCGCAAGGCGCTCGATCTCGTCATCCGGATGCTGCGCACTGAAAGTGAGGCGCAGGCGCGCGGTGCCGAACGGCACTGTCGGGGGCCGGATGGCGGTCACCAGAAATCCTTCTTCTTCGAGCAGGTGCGAGGCAGCGAGCGCTGCCTTTGCGTCGCCGACGATCACCGGCACGATCGGGCTTTCCGGCTCCGCCAGTCCGGCGCTGCGCGCGAAGGCCTTGGCCTTCGCAACAGGGAGCGCCGCATAGGCCGGCTCGCGTTCAATCAGGTCGAGCGCGGCAATGGCGGCAGCGGCAATCACCGGGGGCAGTCCCGTCGAATAGATGAGCGTGCGCGCGCGGTTGCGCATAAGGTCGATCACCGGCGCGGAGGCGCAGAGATAGCCGCCATAGGCGCCAATGGCCTTGGACAGCGTTCCCATCTGCAGCGGAATTTCCGCCTTTCCATGCACGAATGCCGATCCGCGCCCGCCGCCGACCACGCCCAGCCCATGCGCGTCATCGGATAGAAGCCACGCGTCGTGATGCTGCGCGAGCGCCGCAAGGCCCGGCAGCGGCGCCAGATCGCCGTCCATGGAAAAAATGCCATCTGTCGCGACGAGCGCGCGGTTGTAACGGCGGCGCTGCTCCGCCAGCAGCGCCTCCACGTGCGCCAGGTCGCAATGACGGTATGCAACGACGGTGGCGCGCGCAAGCCGCGCGCCACCAAAGAGGCACGCATGAGAGAGCTCATCTATCAGTACCAGATCGTTTTGGCCCACGAGCGCGGGAATGATGCCGAGATTTGCCAAAAAGCCGGAGCCGAACACGCAGGCGTCCTGCGTCTCCTTAAGCCGTGCGAGGCGGCGCTCGAGCTCGGCGAACAACGGATGATTGCCGGTTATGAGGCGCGAGGCGCCGGCTCCCACCCCATAAAGGCGCAGCGCCTGGCTCGCTGCTTCGACGACAGCAGGGTAGTGCGTGAGATTGAGGTAATCGTTGCAGCAGAAGGACAGAAGGCGGCGCCGATTGCGCAGCGTCCAGATGCCCGTGACCCGCACGGTATCGACGAGCGTGCGCCGCAGGCTTTTCGCCTCTAGCTCGGCGAGCTTGCCGGTCGCGAATGCATCGAGTGACTGCATGGCCAACCCCTCTCTCCGGTCATTCCCGCGCAAGCGGGGATCCAGAAAGGAACTGGATTCCCCCTTCGCGGGGACGAGCGGTTAAGAGAGCGGGTAAATCACAGCGGCGCATTGTGTTGGTATTCTGAGCGGTGTTGGCCGCAGAATGGCGGCATTGGACAGGGAATGGAAGCGGCGCAATGGCGCGCAAGGCCGGATCAGACAAGTTGCCCGACTGGTACGAGCTTGACCATCTGTGGCTGCCCTATGCGCAGATGAAGACAGCGCGGCCGCCGCTTGCGGTGACGCGCACACAAGGAAGCCGCATCGGCCTCGCTGACGGCCGCGAGCTGGTCGATGGCATCGCCTCATGGTGGACCGCCTGTCACGGATACAACCACCCGCATATCCGCACCGCGGTAGAGCGCCAGCTCGCCAGCATGCCGCATGTCATGTTCGGCGGCATGATCCACGAGCAGGCGAGCGTGCTCGCGCGCAGGCTCGCGGCTCTGCTGCCCGCCGGCCTCAATCGCGTGTTCTTTTCCGATTCCGGCTCGGTCGCCGTGGAGATCGCGCTCAAGATGGCGCTGCAGTATTGGCGCAACCGCGGCCGGGGAGACAAAACCAGGTTCATCGCATTCAAGGGTGCCTATCACGGCGACACCACCGGAGCGATGGCGGTCTCCGACCTGCAAAGCGGCATGCACTGGCTGTTTGCGCCGCTTTTGCCGCAGCATCACATGCTCGATCTGCCGCAGGATGAGGCAGGCGAGAAAGCGTTCGCGGAATTTCTGGCGCGCCACGCGCACGAGCTCGCGGGGATCATCGTAGAGCCGTTGGTGCAAGGGGCAGGGGGCATGCGCTTCCATGCCCCCGAGGTGCTGCAGCGCCTGGGTGACGCTGCCAGCCACCACCAGGTCCTGTTGATTTTCGATGAAATCTTTACCGGCTTCGGCCGCACGGGGACGATGTTTGCCTGTGCGGCTGCCGGCGTCGTCCCGGACATCATAGCGCTGTCAAAGGCGCTGACCGGCGGCACCTTGCCGCTCGCTGCGACCGTCGCGCACGAGGAGATATTCCAGGCGTTCTGGTCCGACGAGCCCATGCAGGCGCTGATGCACGGCCCGACCTACATGGCCAATGCGCTTGCCTGCGCGGCAGCCAATGCGTCGCTCGATCTCTTCGAGCGGGAGCCGCGGCTCGCGCAAGTCGCGCAGATCGCGCATGCGCTCGAGCGCTGGCTTTCGCCCTGCCGCCTGTTGCCTTCCGTGAAAGACGTGCGGGTGAAAGGCGCAATCGGCGCGGTCGAGCTTCTGCGCATCGCCGATCTTGAGGGCTTGCGCGCGCGCTTCATCGACGAGGGCGTCTTCATTCGCCCGTTCGGCTCGATTGTCTATCTCACGCCCGCTTTCACCATCGGCGAAGCCGACCTGGCGATGCTCACGAGCGCAGTGGTGAAGGTGCTCAGCGAACGCGATTGGAGCAAGTAGGAGTGAACCTCGTCGTCTGCGGCAAACTCCGCCGCGCTCCCTCTCCCCAGCCGAAGTCGGATTTATCCGACTTCGGCCGACTCAAAAGTGCCGAACTCGGGTGAACCCGAGTTCGGTTCGATACGGTTTAATCCCTCACCCCACCCCTCTCCCAAAGGGAGAGGGAGCAGGCCTGTGCCTGCCGAATGACACGACAGTGCCGTGGAGGTCGTAGGGGTCGGCGCGGTCGACCTTCACGGTGGCGATATCGCCCACGCGCAGCTGCCGGCGGCTCGTCACATGCACAGCGCCGTCGATTTCCGGGGCATCGCCGCGGCTGCGCCCTTTGGCGACAATGGCACCCGGTTGGCCGCTCACCTCGTCGATGATGACCGGCTCGCGGCTGCCGATGCGTCGTTTGAGCCGCCTTGCCGAAATTTTTTGCTGGCACTGCATGAAGCGATGCCAGCGCTCTTCTTTCAGCGCATCGGGCACAGGAGGCGCGAGGTCGTTCGCCGCCGCGCCTTTCACCGGCTCGTAACGGAAGCAGCCGACGCGGTCGAGCTCGGCCGCGTCGAGCCACTGCAGCAGCGTTTCGAAATCGCTCTCCGTCTCGCCCGGAAAGCCGACGATGAACGTCGAGCGAATGGTCAGCTCGGGGCAGACCTTGCGCCATCGGCCGATGCGTTCGAGGGTCTTCTCCTTCACTGCCGGCCGCCGCATTGCTTTGAGCACAGCCGGGGCCGCATGCTGGAAGGGTACGTCCAGATAGGGCAGCACCTTGCCCTCGGCCATGAGCGGGATCACCGCATCGACATGCGGATAGGGATAGACGTAATGCAGGCGCACCCACACGCCCAGGCTGCCGAGCGCTTGCGCGAGATCGAAGAATTTCGCGCGCAGCGGCCGGCCCTTCCAGTCGCTTGCCGCATATTTGAGGTCACTGCCGTACGCGGAAGTATCCTGGGAAATAACGAGCAGCTCTTTCACGCCGGCCTCGACCAGCCGCTCGCATTCGCGCATGACGTCGGAGGACTGCCGTGAGATGAGATCCCCGCGCAGCTTCGGAATGATGCAGAAGGAGCAGCGGTTCTTGCAGCCTTCTGAAATCTTCACATACGCGAAATGCCGCGGGGTGAGCTTGATCCCCTGCGGGGGAAGCAAATCGACAAATGCATTGTGACGCGGCGGCACGGCGCGGTGCACGGCATCGAGCACGCTCTCGTACTGCTGCGGGCCCGTGACGGCGAGCACGTTTTCCGGGATGCGTTTCCTGGCCTCACTGTCGGCGCCCATGCAGCCGGTGACGATCACCTTGCCGTTCTCATTGAGCGCCTTGCCGATGGCGGCCAGCGATTCCGCCTGTGCGCTTTCGAGAAAGCCGCAAGTGTTGACGATCACCACGTCGGCGCCGCGATGCTCGCGTGCGAGCTCGTAGCCTTCCGCGCGCAGGCGCGTGATGATGCGCTCGCTGTCGACGAGGGCCTTGGGGCAGCCGAGCGAGACGAAGCTCACCTTGGGAGGGGAGGAGGCGAGAGGCGCGGCGGTGGTCATGCGGTTTCGGCGTAGGTGCCTATGAAAGCCGCGATCGTCAACTCAGATGGGCCAGCACGCCAGGTAGATATGGAAATTCAAAGGCTTCGCGGCTCTCCCTCACAAACCGTCGAAGGTCGGTAGCAAGCAGGCGAGCCCTCGGCACAGCCCATGCGCTGTTAATCCTGTTGAACCGAACCGGAGAGCCGCGCGACCAATAGCGAGTCAGTGCGTTTGACCCGCCGCTGCCCGCGTCAAGGGCTGGGAGCGTCGAGGCCGAGTCTCCCCTGTATCGAGCGTAAATGGAGGCCACCGTGGCGAATATTCTTGGAAAGACAATCCTGAGTGGAGCGCTTGCGGCGACGCTTGCGGCTCCAGCGTGGGCGCAGATCGAGCCCGTGCCGGTATTCACCGGGGAGGCAGTCTTTGTCGACCCCTATAACGAGCTCCTGGATCAGACGATGCCCAAACTCGGCGCCATCGCCTTTCCCGTGGTGGACCCGGTCGCCGGCAATGTGCAGTTCACGCCCCGACTGACCGATCTCGACGCCTATAACGCAACGCTTGCGGTGCTTGCGGACGGTGTGCTGCGCGATGTCGATGCCCTGAGCGCCTATGCGCTCGTGCCGGGATATCGCATGTTGCGCGTGTGGGAGGGGCTCGGCTCAGCCGACAAATAAGCTCATTCCGCGCACATTCGTTACGCCTCGGCCGGCTTTGTGCCGGCCGATCTCTTTCTTGCGGCCGACCTGCGGCTTAGATACCGGCCGCGCGCGCCAGTGCGCAGTGCGCGCGCAGGGAAGGGTGGCCGAGTGGTTTAAGGCAGCGGTCTTGAAAACCGCCAGGGGGTTCACGCTCCCTCGTGGGTTCGAATCCCACCCCTTCCGCTCGGTTTGTGGGCACAGCCGTCAACCCACGTAGCCGATCTCCCCAGAAATCTCCATTACTGTTGC
>JBKPOZ010000158.1:0-18092 GCA_046733355.1 Pseudomonadota bacterium
CTCTGGCATCATCCAAATGAAGCGCATGCCTGTGCGGCGAGCTCCCTCGCGGTCCCGGTAGAGCGAATCACCCACCAATACCGTCCTCTCGGGCGAGGCGCGCAGGACGTCGAGCGCCGCGTGAAAAATCGCCGGATCCGGTTTTTCGGCGCCAACCCTGTAGCTGTCTATCAGAACGGAAAACGGTGAAATCAGATCGGCGCCATGACATACCGCTTCGAGATTGCCGTAAAAATTGGAGACGATGCCGAGTCGATAGCGTTGCCGCAATGCCTCCAGTACGGGCCGGTTGCGCGCAAAAGCGGCTGATGCGTCCGAAAGAAAGCGGGATGCCACGCGCCCAGAGCGATTCTCATGACCGGTCTGCTGGACAGCACGCGCCAGTTCGATTTCGAGCTTGGCTGCCAAGGCATGCACCGTCCCGGCAAGGTCGGTTGTGCAGTCCAGGTTCCCCACGAGAGAGGAATCAGCGGTGAAGAAGCAGGGCTGGAAAGCGTCGGTAGTGATGTCCAGTCCTTCTGCGCGGTAATAAGCGTGGAATCGTTCCTTCCAGGCCACGCCATTAGCGTCGAGCGTGCCGCCGAAGTCGAACAGCAAAGTTTCGACGTGCTCTTTCATCGGCCATCCGTGCGCCCGACAGAGTTCAGATATCAGACGCTAGAGATCTGATCCCCGGCATCTGCTCTCCGGCAGGCGCGGAAAAAGCAACACTGCGCCCATCGATAAAGGCATTGCAGGCTTCGAGCGCAATACTATCCCGTAACTGCCGGGGCGGCCTTTTCATATAGTACGCGGAGGGTCCCAGCAGCGGGCCGGCCTCGCCGCGGTCCAGGGCCAGTCTGACGCAACGGATCGCATCGATGACGACGCCTGCACTGTTTGGGGAATCCTCAACGGATAATCGCATTTCCAGCTCGATGGGCGCGCCCCCGAAGCCGCGGCCCTCGATGCGGATGAAGCAAATCTTGTTGTCTCGCTGCCAAGGCACGTAATCGGACGGTCCAATGTGGATGTCCAGCGGGTCGAGCGGCACCTCAAGTTGCGATTGCACGGAGTCAGTCTTTGAAATCTTTTTCTTGTTTAGCCGGCTTCGCTCCAGCATGTTGAGAAAGTCGCTGTTGCCTCCGGTATTGAGTTGATAGGTCCGATTGATCCCGACCCCGCGGTCGGAGAAAAGCCGGGCCAATGCCCGGTGTACGATGGTGGCGCCGACCTGGCTCTTGATGTCGTCGCCAATAATCGGGACGCCGGCCACGTGGAATTGCTGCGCCCAGTGCGGGTCTGAGGCGAGGAACACGGGTACGCAATTGATCAGCGCCACTCGCGCATCCAGGCACGCGCGCGCGTAATGCTTGACCGCATGCTCGGATCCCACCGGTAGATAGCAGAGCAAAACCTGCGCGCCGCAGGCGCGCAGTGCGGCCGCTATGTCCGTTGGCTCGAGATCGACCGGCCGGAAGGCGGCATCTTCGGGATAATCGGCCATATGCGCCGCGACGCCGTCGAGTATCGGACCCATCTGGACGATGACATTCGAGACCGGCAATGCGCTCTGAAAGATGCGCGTGCAGTTCGGCTTTGCGAAGATCGCTTCCTCGAGCGGACGGCCGACCTTACGACGGTCTACGTCAAAAGCGGCGACAAATTCGATATCGCCGCAGCCATAGCCGCCAATCGAGGGACGCATGATGCCCTCGAGCGTACTAACATGGCGACCGCGGTAATATTCGACACCCTGCACCAAGGCGCTGGCGCAATTGCCGACGCCCGCAATGGCTACTTTGATGGTTTTTTGTGCAGGCATGGCGCCCCCTTTTAATTTTCGCATTTGAAGAGAACATCGGGGGTGAAAGCAAGGCAAATCGAGCCCCTTTGATTTGTTCGGCCGCCCTTGGTTTGATCGTTGCGCATCAGCTGCGCTCGCGCCGTTCCGAAATAGAACAGTCGAAGCAAAAAGCCGTGAAAAGGCAGGCGGTGGTTGACTTTGCCGCCTTCGTGCGGGACAAGTTGCCATTTGCAAGAGCGCACGGGATGTCCGGGGGCATTGTCGCCGTTACCTCGCTTGCTTTAGAGGCTCGCATTGCGCTCGGTGCGGGCGTTTCCGTCATTTGCAGTCAAGGCGCGCACCTCGCCGCCGATCTCGATTCGGCGCTCAGGCGCGGCGCCTCGGGCATCATCAGCTTTGGGGTGGCAGGAGGGCTGGCGCCCGGTCTGGCGGCAGGCGATTGGATCGCCGCGGCGGCAGTGCGAACCGGGCAACAGGTTTTTGCGACTGACCAGGGCTGGACCAGGTCCCTTCTTGCGAGGCTTCCGCACGCCGTGCACGCGGACATCGTCGGAGTCGATACCCCGCTCGCCGAGCCCTGGCAGAAGCAACAGCTGCACGCCGAAACCGGCGCCGCGGCGGTCGACATGGAGTCGCACATTGCCGCCAGGGTCGCCGCTGCCCATCGCGTTCCGTTCGTTGTTTGTCGTGCGATAATCGACGCCGCAGAGACGCCCCTGCCACCCGCTGCATTGGTGGGCCTGCGTCCTGACGGGACCGCTGACGTGCTCGCAGTATGCCGATGTGTCTTGCAACAGCCACGGCAGTTACCCGCCCTTATGCGCACCGCAGTGGATGCCTGGATCGCCCGCGCAGCGCTGCGCCGAGGCCGGGAGATGCTCGGCGCAGGAATGGGTTTTCCTCACTTCCGCGATTCGCGGTCGGATATGCCCGGATCGGTCCTGCGTGTGCCGGCCTGACGCCGACAAACAGCCGGCAGTCCTCAGCGCCCCCAGCCATTGCGCAGAGTCGAAGAGTGCGCCTGTGCCAAGCGGGCCATGGTTTTCCTATTCTTTACAGGAGCGCTACCCGGACTCGGTAGGCAGGCCCGCCTCAGCCAAGTCCTTGAACGCACCGGCGTTGTGGACGGTTGTGTAGCCGAGCTCCTGCAGGGTTTTGCCCGCGAGCGCCGAACGGCCACCCGAGGCGCAGTAGAGAGCAACCGGTCCCTCCTTACGAAACGCCGGGTTATGGTAGGGGCTCTCGGGATCGGCGCGGAATTCGAGCATGCCGCGCGAGACGTTCACTGCCCCTTTGATCTTGCCGGCACTCGCGAGCTCGGGAGCATCGCGTACATCGATGACGAGAACCTCCCCTTTCTGCATCTTTTCCCGAAGCTCTGCTGGCGCAATGCGCGGTACGGCCGCATTCGCGGCGCTCAGCATTTCTTTGACGGTCGAAGCCATGGCCTTTCCTTTCTGCTGGCTGTCTCGAAGACGCGCCAACGCGTTGCCCCCACAGAGTGGTTACTGCACTGATTTTCAAGCAGCGTTCGCTGGATTGCAAATGCCGTATTGTGCCTGCTTCTGAGCCCGTGCATTAATGGCGCGGGCGTGCTCGCGCCTTCAGATCGTTCGTTTTTCGGGGTTGACGCAATGCGCCTGAACGAGCTGCGCGGTTTCGATTTCGGCCTCGGTGAGACCGCCGACATCCTGCGCGACAATGTGCGTGCCTTTGCGTCGGACCGCATCGCGCCACGCGCCGAGGAGATCGACCGCAGCAATGTCTTTCCCCGCGATCTGTGGCCCGAGCTGGGCAAGCTGGGTCTGCACGGCATTACCGTGGAAGAGGAATGGGGAGGCGCAGGCTTCGGCTATCTCGAGCATTGCGTCGCGATGGAGGAGATTTCGCGCGCCTCCGCGGCGGTCGGCCTCTCATACGGCGCCCATTCCAATCTTGCGGTCAACCAGATCCGCCGCAACGGCACCGACGCGCAAAAGCGCAAGTTTTTGCCGAAGCTGATCTCGGGCGAGCACGTAGGCGGACTTGCCATGTCGGAACCAGGATCAGGCTCGGACGTCGTGTCGATGAAAACGCGCGCGGACAAGCGTGGCGATCATTACGTGCTCAACGGCAACAAGATGTGGATCACCAATGGGCCCGAGGCAGAAGTGCTGATCGTCTATGCCAAGACGGCGCCGGATGCCGGTCCGCGCGGGATCACGGCGTTCATCATCGAGAAGGGGCTGAAAGGATTTTCCACGGCGCAGAAGCTCGACAAGCTCGGCATGCGCGGCTCCGATACCTGCGAGCTTGTCTTTGTCGATTGCGAAGTGCCCGGCGAAAATGTCCTCGGCCGCGAGGGAGAGGGCGTGGCCATCCTGATGTCTGGACTCGATTACGAGCGAATCGTGCTCTCGGCGGGGCCGCTGGGCATCATGCAGGCGTGCATGGATACGGTGATGCCCTACGTGCATGAGCGCAAGCAGTTCGGGAAATCGATCGGCGAATTTCAACTCGTGCAGGCGAAGCTCGCGGACATGTACGTAACGATGAACGCCTCGAAGGCCTATGTGTATTCGGTCGCCAGGGCTTGCGATCGCGGCGAGACGACACGCGAGGATGCTGCGGGCGCCATTCTGTACGCCGCAGAGAATGCAACGAGGATTGCGCTCGACGCGATTCAGCTTCTGGGTGGCAACGGCTATATCAATGACTATCCCACTGGCCGCTACCTGCGCGATGCCAAGCTCTACGAGATCGGCGCCGGGACGAGCGAGATCAGGCGGATGCTGATCGGGCGCGAGCTGTTCGAAAAGACGCGATAGCGCAAGCAGCCAGAGAATGACGGTCCTTCGCTCCGCGATCGATTCCCATTCACCCGACTTTGCCCGCAATGCGCAGGCGATGAAAGCGCTGGTGCAGGACCTGCGCGAAAAGCTCGATGCCGCCATGCAGGGAGGCAGCGAGGACGCACGCGCAAAACACACCGCGCGGGGCAAGCTCCTGGCGCGGGACCGCGTCGATCTCCTGATCGACCCGGGCGCTCCCTTCCTCGAGCTCTCTGCGCTCGCCGCCTACGGCCTCTATGGGGGGGACGTGCACTCGGCGAGTCTCGTTACCGGCATCGGACGCGTCAGTGGCCGCGAATGCATGATCATCGCCAACGATGCGACGATCAAAGGAGGCACCTATTATCCAATGACGGTGAAGAAACATGTGCGTGCCCAGGAGATTGCGCGAGAGCATCACTTGCCGTGCATCTATCTCGTCGATTCCGGAGGCGCCTTCCTGCCGCTGCAGGACGAGATTTTTCCCGACGAGCGCCATTTCGGGCGTATTTTCTACAACCAGGCACGCATGTCTGCGTTGGGCATCCCGCAGATTGCCGTCGTAATGGGCTCATGCACCGCGGGCGGCGCCTACGTGCCGGCCATGTCGGACGAGAGCATCATCGTGCGCAAGCAGGGCACAATCTTTTTGGGCGGCCCGCCTTTGGTCAAAGCCGCAACCGGCGAGGAAGTCAGCGCGGAAGAGCTCGGGGGAGCCGACGTGCATAGCCGCCAATCGGGCGTGACCGACTATTACGCCAATGACGATTATCACGCGATCGGAATTGCCCGCTGCATCGTTGCGAACCTGAACCGCACAAACAACCCTTGGGTCGAGCAACGCACGCCGCGTGAGCCTCTCTTTGCGGCGCAGGACATATACGGCATCGTGCCCGCCGATGTGCGCATCCCCTATGACGTGCGCGAGGTAATTGCGCGCCTGGTCGATGGCTCCGAGTTTGACGAGTTCAAGGCACTCTATGGGCGGACGCTGATCTGCGGATTCGCCCATATTGCCGGTTTTCCGATCGGCATTCTTGCGAATAACGGCATCCTGTTCAGCGAGAGCGCGCTCAAGGGGGCGCATTTCATCGAGCTTGCGGCTCAGCGCAATATTCCGCTCCTGTTTCTGCAGAACATCACCGGGTTCATGGTGGGCCGCAAATACGAGGCAGGGGGGATCGCGAAGGACGGGGCCAAAATGGTGACCGCAGTGGCCACAGCGAACGTGCCGAAATACACGGTGATCGTCGGCGGCAGCTATGGAGCTGGCAATTACGGCATGTGCGGGCGCGCTTACGGGCCCCGCTTTCTCTGGATGTGGCCGAATGCGCGGATTTCGGTAATGGGCGGCGAGCAGGCCGCAACCGTGCTCGGCTTGCTGCGGCGGGAGGCGGTCGAAGCGAAGGGCCGCACCTGGACCGATGCCGAGGATGAGGCCTTTAAAGCTCCCATTCGTGAACAATACGAGGACCAGGGCCATCCCTATTATGCCACGGCTCGTATCTGGGACGATGGTATCATCGATCCCGCCGACACCCGCGTGGTGCTCGCACTCGCACTTGCGATTGGCGCGAATGGACCCGCGCCTCCGCCGCCCCGCTTCGGCATATTCCGGATGTGATGTCCGCCTTGGCCTTCAGGCGGCTGCTCATTGCCAATCGTGGGGAGATCGCCTGCCGCATTGCGCGCACGGCCAGGCGCATGGAAATGCGCACGATAGCGGTATTTTCCGACGCCGATCGCAATGCGCAGCATGTGGCACTTGCGGACGAAGCCATCCGAATAGGGCCTCCACCGCCGAAGGACAGCTATTTGCGTATCGACGCGATCATCGAGGCGGCGCGGGCTGCGCGCGCCGAGGCGGTGCATCCGGGTTATGGGTTTCTTTCTGAGAACGCGGACTTCGCCACTGCCTGCATGGACGCGGGATTGGTATTCGTCGGGCCTCCCGCAGAAATCATTCGGCGTATGGGCTTGAAGACAGAAGCCAAGGCGCTGATGGAAAAAGCCTGCGTTGCAGTGGTGCCCGGCTATCATGGGCAGGCGCAGGACGAGGTTACGCTCGCAGAAGCGGCCGCGCGCATCGGCTACCCCGTGCTCATCAAAGCTTCTGCCGGAGGAGGCGGCCGGGGCATGCGCGTCGTCTCCGGAGCCAGTGAATTTATCGACGCGCTTGCGAGCGCCAAACGTGAGGCTCGCGCCGCCTTCGGCATTGACGAGGTGCTGCTCGAGAAATTCATCGAGCAGCCGCGACACATCGAAGTGCAAATATTAGGAGACAATCACGGCAACATTGTCTCACTGTTCGAGCGCGAATGCACCCTGCAGCGCCGTCATCAGAAGGTCGTGGAGGAGGCGCCATCCGTCGCGCTTACGCCCGCTCGGCGCGCCGAAATTTTGGCTGCCGCAAAGGCCGCCGCGCAAGCAGTGGGCTACCGCAACGCGGGCACGGTCGAGTTCATTGCCGACGCTTCACAGTTCTACTTCATCGAGATGAACACGCGCCTGCAGGTCGAGCACCCGGTGACCGAGATGATCCTTGGACTCGATCTCGTCGAATTGCAGTTGCGCGTTGCGGCAGGGGAGAAGCTGCCGTTCTTACAGGAAGAGGTCGAACCCAGAGGATACGCGATTGAGGCGCGCGTCTATGCCGAGGACCCGGGCAAGGGATTCCTCCCGTCTACCGGTGCAATCCGCACCTGGCGCGAACCGAGCGGTCCCGGCATTCGCGTCGACAGCGGCTTTCGCGCCGGTGATCCTGTGCTGCCCTACTATGATGCACTCCTGGCCAAGCTCGTCGTGCTTGGGGAGGACCGCGGGCGCGCGCTCGCGCGCATGGTTGGCGCGCTCGGCCAATTCGAAATCGACGGGGTAGCGACCAATCTCACATTCCTGAACGCGTTGCTGAAGCATCCGCAGGTTGTTCGCGGTGACATTGATACCGGCTTCATTGAACGCGAGCTCGCCCAGCTTGTGGCTGCGCCTGCGCACCCGACTGCACTCGACATGGCAGCGGCAGCGACAGCGGTGCTGTTGCGCGATTCGGAGGAGCTGACCGCGGCGAAGCCTTGTTCACCGTGGCACCGAAGCGACGGCTGGATGCTGGCAGGTGCGCGAAAAAGGAGATTGGCTTTTCGCTATGACGGGGGACGCCTCACTGCCACGTTGCGATATGAACGGGATGGAATGCATATGGAATTTGCTGGTGTGTGCGACGCGCTGCACTTCACCGCGCGGCAGGGCGGACAGTTCGACGTGACGCTGGGACATGTAAGCGAGACGCATCGCGCATCGTGGTCAGGGCGCGATCTGGAGCTGATGACCCCACGCGGTCGGCTGAAGCTGCATTGGATCGATCCATTCGCTGCCGAGCTTGGCGAAAGCGTCGCGGCAGACCGCATCACTGCTCCGATGCCCGGCACGGTGATCCGGATTGTTGCCGAGGCGGGCGTGGAACTCGCCGCCGGAGCGCCTGTCCTGGTGCTTGAGGCCATGAAAATGGAGCACACATTGCGCGCTCCCGCTTCGGGGCGCCTTGTCTCTTTTAACTGTGCCGTCGGCGATTTTGTCCAGGAAGGTGCCGATCTCGCGGACTTCGAAGCGACCACGGAATAATCCGGTATTGCCGCCGTCTCAGAGCGTCGCCTCGATCAGCGCGCGCAGCTCCGCAGTCACTGACGGCATTACGCCAAACCACGCATGGAAGGCGGGGCGCGCCTGATGCAGCAGCATGCCAAGGCCGTTCACCATCGGATTGCCGCGCAGCCGCGCCCCTTTCAGAAGCGCAGTCTCGCGCGGCACATAGACGATATCGCAAACCAAGGCAGTTTGCGGCAGCTCCGCAAGGGAGATGTCCAGACTTGGTTCACCGGTCATTCCAAGGCTTGTGGCGTTGACCAGAATGGCGGCGCCAGCGAGCGCCGCATCTCGCTCGTTCCAATCAGTCACCTTTACGGCGCCCGCCATTTCTTTCGCTAGCTCGGCGGCGCGCGCCCGCGTGCGATTGATGAGCCTGATCTCGCGTGCGCCTTGATCGAGTAAGCCGACCAGCACGGCGCGCGCAGCTCCTCCCGCCCCGATCACCACGGCCGGGCCAACGTCTGCGCGCCAATCCGGCCGCGTTTCGCGGATGCTTTCGATGAAGCCGAATGCATCAAAGTTGTAGCCATCAAGCGATCCATCATCGGCCACAACCACGCAGTTCACGGCGCCGATGCGTTGCGCCAGCGGGTCGAGCTTGTCGATGATTGCGAGCGCCGCCTGCTTGTGCGGAATAGTTAAATTGCAGCCGGAAAAGCCGAGCGGAGGAAGCGCGCGCAGCGCCGCGCGCAGGCGGACTGCCGGAATGGCAAGCGGCACGTAGGCTCCGGCGAGCCCGTACTGCGCCAGCCAGTAGTTGTGCAATTTGGGCGAGCGCGAATGCATGATGGGCCACCCCATCACTCCGGCCAGCAGGAAGCGTTCAGTGTGGGGCAAGGTTGTAGAGGACACATTACGCTCCGTATGCGCAGACGAAGATCTGCGCGGCACTGTTTTTATGCTTGGCAGCCCCGAGTCAAAATTATTGCGGGCCGGCATTTGAGTGCCGGCCCGCCAGCCTGGTCATGGACATTTAACCGGGTTGAATGGCGCCTTAGAGCGAGCTCACGCCAGCGTGCTTGAGGAGATCGGCCATCTTGCTGCGCGCATAGAACATCCGCGTCTTCACAGTGGCGGCGGGAACGCCGACGATTTGCGCAACTTCTTCAACCGACTTCTCGTGATAGTAGACGAGGTCGATCACCTCGCGATGGGCAGCTGAGAGCTGGGTGAGACATTTCTGAATGATGGTGTTGCGATTCCTGGTTCCGACCACCGTCTCCGGATTATCGGCGGTATCCTCGATGGAGGCCGCCATCTGCTCGTCCAGATGCTCGTCGGTGCGCCGCCTTAGCGCGGACAGCGCCTTGTAGCGAGCAATGGCCAGGAGCCACGTAGAAACCTGGGACTTGGATTCAAAGGTGCCGGCCTGCCGCCAAGCGTCCAGGAAGACTTCGCTCACCAGGTCTTCGGCGAGCGACGGATTGCCGGTCAGGCGCAGGATGAAGCGGTACACGCGCACGTTATGACGTGCGTAGAGCACCTGCATCGCTCGCTTGTCGCCCTTGGCAATCAGCGCGATCAGTGCCTCGTCCGAGCTGTCCTGGACAGCTGGCCGCAGCGACCGCTGCGCGGCTTCGCGCAACGCGTATCCGGTTTGCATGACGATCCCCTGTTTAACAGGCCCTTAGACGCCCTTGGGCGTCACCGGTAGCAAACCGCTGTTGCACGCATGTTACGTCGGGCACGGAAAATGATTTCGTCGGGACACTAAATTGTTTCTTGCCTGATGCGCATATGACACAAAAGGTACTATAATATGGATAAATGTTTCGTCGAAAGGGCCTTTTATGTCTCAGTCCATCAAAGATGCCGCGCTTGTCGGGGAGAATAGATAGCCGCCGCCGCGCACAGTGCGGATGACGGAGGGGCGCGCCGGATCGGGCTCGATCTTGCGGCGAATGCGCATGATCCGCAGGTCAATGGCGCGATCGAATGCCTCCGCATCGCGCGCGTTGGCAAGCTCGAGCAGGCGGTCCCGCGAGAGCACCCGCTTCGGATTGGCGGCGAATACCTTGAGCAGGCCGTATTCGGACGCGGTGAGGGGATGCTCATTGCCCTCGTCATCACGCAGAGCCTGAGCCTCGTGGTCGAGCCACTTGGTGCCGAAGCGCACCCGGGCCGGCGCTGGCGCGGCGACCGCAACGGGAGCGGTCCCGACATTGGCAGGCTGGCCGCTGCTCCGGCGCAGCACGGACCGTATGCGCGCCAACAGCTCGCGCAACTCGCAGGGCTTGGCAATATAGTCGTCCGCGCCGAGCTCGAGACCGACGACGCGGTCGATCGCACTTGCGGTTGCCGTCAGCATGATGATCGGCACGCTGATCCTCTGCTTGAGATCGCGAATGACCGAAAGCCCATCCTCCTCCGGCATGTTCAGATCGAGAACGATCAGGTCCAGCCGTTGCCTGGCGATGCACTGGCGCAGGCTTCTGCCGCCGTCGCACAGCGTAACCTCGAAACCGTGCATGCGCAGGTAATCACCGACCATCTCCCGGGCCGGCTGCTCGTCGTCGACAACCGCGATATGTGCAGCTTGGCTCATGTGACCGGCAACATCATTCTGAATGTGGCGCCTTTGCCCGGACCAGCACTGTCCACCGTGATCTGCCCAGCATGCAAATCGACAATGCGTTTGACGATGGAAAGCCCCAGACCTGTGGAGGTCTCCCCGGCCGTAGGCTTTGCGGAGAGCCGCTGAAAGCGTCCGAACAGGCGAGAAATGTCCTCCGGGGAAAGGCCGGCGCCCCTGTCTGCAACCTGGACGACAATGTTCTGGCCCTCTTGTGTCACCAATATGTCGATTGGCCCGCCGATAGGGCTGTACTTGATTGCGTTGCTGACAAGATTGTCGATTGCTTCGCGGATGCGGTCGGCGTCGCACACGGCGCTGTGATTTCCGGCAGCGCGGACCGAAATGCTTTGTTCCTTTCGGGCCGCCAGCGGCCGGTTTGCCTCCGCCACTTCCTGCACGAGAGTCGCAAGGTTGATGGACTCGCGGCGAACCGTGATATCGAGGGCATCAGCCATGGCATCAGCAACGAGGTCGTCAACCATTTCGGTCAACCGATTGGCCGCATCACGAATATGCGCCAGCTGTGCCTCGATCTTGTCGTTGAGCGCGCCCGCCCCCCCGATCATCTCCTTGAGGATCTCGGTGCGGCCGAGGATCACGCCCAGGGGGTTCTTCAAGTCGTGCGCCACGGTTCCGAGAATCTCGCTCTTGAACGTGTTCGCCTGGCGCAGGCGCGCCCACTGCGCCGCGAGCCGTCGGTTCGCGGTGGTGAGATCGTGGGTGCGTTCCGCCACGCGCTCCTCGAGGCGAAGATTGGCGCGCTGGAGCTGCTCGTAGAGCATCATGTTATCGAACGCGATTGAGAACCGGCTGCAAAAAATCTCGACCAGCGCCCGGTCAGTATCGGACAGCTGGCGCGCCGCCTCCAGCACCACGACGACCTCGCGGCCGCTCAGCGTCTTGATGTAAAGCACCGAGCGACGCGGGGAGAATTCATGGTGTCGGCGGGTGAACGCCTCGTGCACGAGCTGCCGGAGCTCCTCGTCCATGATCTCGGATGCATCGGTACCGGCGAAACGGCTGTAGCAGCCGGATCCTGCGAGTACCGAGAACGTGTCAGCGTGGCGCGTCTCGCGCAGCACGAGAATTCCTGCGCAGTCGGCATTAAGCAGACACGCGATTTGCGTGAGCACCCCTTCGGCCAAACGCTGCATCGACTTGAGATCGAATAGTGTGGACGCGGCATCAATAATGATCTCGAGGCCGCGGCGGGTTTCCACCATGCGCTGCAGCTGCTGATAGCTGCGCAGCGCGGCCGTCAAGGCGGTGAACAGCTTGTCGGCGGTGAGCTCGGTCTTGGCCTTGTAGTCGTTGATGTCGTAATCGATGATGACCCGCCGCTCCGGCGCCTGGCCAGGTTGGCCGGTGCGCAGGATAATGCGCACGGTCTCGTTCCTGAGGTCCTTGCGGATGAACTCCACAAGCTGCAGGCCGGCGATATCCGTTTCCATGATAACATCGAGCAGCACCACCGCGATATCGGGATGACTGCGCATCAGCTGCCGGCCTTCGGCGGCCGAGTAGGCGGAGAGAATCTCCAGACCGTGGCCGTTCAGGCGGTAATCGTGCAGCGCAAAGCGCGTGCCCTCGTGCACCGCCGGCTCATCGTCGATCACAGCGATTTTCCAGCATCGCTCGGGCTGCGGGGCTGGGGTGGCGCCCCGATCCTCAATCAGTTCAATCAGGTCGTCGTCAGCCATTTGCCTTGTCCATCACTGCTGCCGTCCGCACCGGCGGCGATTCGCCCGGCGCGATGCGCGGAATGGATATGCGGAAGCGGGTGCCCCAGCCGAGCCTGGATTCGAACGTCAAGCGCCCCCCCAGCTGCTGAGTGACGAGATTGAAGATGATATGGAGGCCAAGTCCGGTCCCACCCTGGTGGCGACGCGTCGTGAAGAAAGGATCGAAGGCGCGGCGCTGGATTTCTTCCGTCATGCCGATACCGTCGTCCGAAACGTAGATGTCCACGTCTTCGCCGGTCTGCCGCGCTTCGACCGTGATGCTTCCTGTATGTCCTTGCGGGAACGCATGCACCACGCTGTTGAGAAACAGATTGGTGAGCACCTGTCCATATGAGCCGGGATAGCTGTCCATGATGATGCCCGCGGGGACATCGACCCGCAGCGAAACCTGCGATTTCTTCAGCACGGGGCGGAGACTCGCGACGATCTGATCAGTGGATTCCTGCAAGTCGAACTGCCTCCGGTCGGCAAGGCTGCGGTCGACGGCGACCTGTTTGAATGACTGCACGAGCTCGCCCGCTCTGTGCAGATTGGATACGAGCTGATTCGCGGCATCGCGGTTGACCGTGAGAAATTCTTCCAGTCGCGAGCGGCGCAAGGTCCCACCTTGCATTTCCTTTTCGAAGTCCTCGCATCGGCGGGCGAAGCTGGACGCAACCGTCAGGCTGATGCCGATGGGGTTGTTGACCTCGTGCGCGACGCCGGCGACGAGCCCGCCGAGCGCCGCCAGCTTCTCGGCAGCGATGAGATTTTGCTGCGCCTCGCGCAGGTCCTCGAGCGCCTTCTCGGCGTGCTCCTTCGATGCGCGCAGCTCGTTCTCCGCCTTGCGTTTGGCGAGCGCGTTCTGGCGAAACACGGCGAGCGCGCGAGCCATGGCGCCAATCTCGTCCCGCGCCCGCGTGCCCCGGATCGGCACGTTGTATTTTTCCGATATTACCGCCTGCATCGCCCCGATCACCTCCTTGAGCGGCGAAATGATGCTGCGTGCAATGATGAAGGCAACCAGCACGATCAATGTGAGGAACACGATCGCGGCAAGCGCAACGTTCTGATACAGGTTGGCCAACGTGCGATCGAAGCTGCCCTGGGCTTTCAGCTCCCGCAGCGTCATCTGCGCCGACAGCCGGTTGATCAGCTCGATCATTCTCGCCTGATTGTCGTCGATGGCGGTTTTCAGCAAATTGTTTCGCGCGCTGAACTGATCGCTGAGGTTCTTCAATCCTTCCCGGAAAGTCGCAGCACGTTGCGCAAGCGCCGCCAGTGCCGTGCGCTGCAGGCTGTTATCGGCTAGGTCGATCATCACCGGGATCGCCTGCTCAACTGCCATGATATTGCCCCGGGCATCATCGGCGGCGTCGGGCGACAGCGAGAGATAGTAGGCATTGGCCGCGAGCAGGCTTGCGGTGAATGCTTCTCGCGACTTTCCGAGCGACGGCAGCAGCAGCGCCTCGCGGCTGCCGATCGCGCCTTCGATGATGGCGTAGAGACCGGCCATGTCTTTTGCCGATTTGAGCACCTCGTTTTCGTATGTCTGCGAAATCGTGCTCTGCAGCTCGCGCACTTCGCCGAAGCCCTGCAGGAAACGCTCCGTGACCATCCGCAGCTCCTCGGCATAGGCGGAGACGACCGGATCTACCGCGCCGCGATTGCGCAGGGTGCTCAGCACCTGCCCATGCAGTCCGAGGACCTCCGTCAGCAACTCCTGGCTCGGCTGATTGATGTAGCGGTGAATGAGGTTCTGCAGGCGGCTTGCCTCGCTGCCCAGCTGCACCAAAAGCTTGTCCGATTCCCGCACTCTGCGCACGTCATCCCATGCGCCGCTGAGCACGTCGGCGCCCTTCCAGATGATCAATGCAAGGATGACAGCGACCGCGGCATTGAGCGCCGCAATGGCGAGCAGGCGCCAGCCGATGGGAAGTACGCGGACGAAACTCTGCGTTCCGAGATCGAGACTTCGCCCGGCGCGGGTCCGCGGCAGGGAGGACGGCTCGTCGCGCAGCGCTACCAGGTCGAGGCTCATTGCGTCTGACGAATGCGTTGGATCAGCCCTTGCTGGTCACCGGCTCCGCTCGCGGCTTTGGCATAGACGGAGTTCATCGCCTCGGCAAACGGCTTGCGGTCCAGCTCAATAATTACGTTTCCTGCCGCGCGCGCCTGTTGGCGCGAGTGCTCCTCAAGTCCACTCCACAGCTGGCGCATGTATCGGCTCGATGCGCGCGCAGCCTCTCGAAACATGCTTCGGTCATTGTCGGACAGGCTCTCCCAGGCGCGCAGGGACATGACCAGCACCTCGGGTGCCATGGAATGCTCGGTCAGCGAATAATACGGCGCGACCTTGTAATGCTGGGTGGTGACATATGAGGGCCAATTATTCTCCGCTCCGTCGATGACTCTGGTCGAGAGGCCGGTCAATACCTGCCCGTAGGCAAGCTCGACCGGCTCGGCGCCCAGTGCGCGGACCATGTCCACCATCACTTCCGACTGCTGCACTCGGATGCGCATGCCGTTCAGGTCGGCCAGCGAGCGAATCGGCCTGACGCTGTTGTAAATGGATCGCGCGCCTGAATCATAGAAAGCCAAGCCGACAAAACCGTGGCGTTCGAACGAAGCCAGGATCTCGTCGCCAAGGCTCTGATCAATTACGCTGTGCAGGTGATCGGCCGAGCGAAAGAGGAACGGCAAGGCGAGCACGCTTGCAGCGGATATGAAGCGGCCAAGCGGCGCCACGTTCGTGCGCACCAAGTCGATGGCACCTATTCGCGTCTGCTCGATTGTCTCTTGTTCCTCGCCCAGACGGCGGGAATGGAACACACGCAGCCAGTGTCGTCCGCCGGATCGCTCCTCGACCCTGCGGGCCATGAACTCCAGGGCCTGCACGGTTGGATAGTCCGGCACCTGGTTGTCGGCCACGCGGAATTCGCGCGCGCTTGCGCCGGGGCACAAGCTCAACAGCAGGATGCCAAGGCATGCTGAAATTTGACGTGAAATCAGCGTCATAAGTTCGTGCCCACCCACAGGGCGGCGCAACCTACGGCGATCCAAGGGGTGCGGTCAAACGCTCCCCGCGGCAAAAACGGGCGGCTCTCAGAGACTCGGGCCGATCTTCCCCCACACCCAATGCGCACAGGCGAGGAGCTGCCGATCTGCATCACGCGGAGCCACGAGCTGAATGCCGACAGGCAAGCCGTTCGGCCCGCGATGGGTGGGCAGCGAGAGCGCGGGCGTGTGCAGAATGGTCCAGATTGTCTGAAAGGAAGGATCGCCGGTACTTGCAAGCCCGTGCGGGGCTTCTCCATTCACGCAGGGCGCAAGCAGCACATCCACATCCGCGAATACAGCGCTCAATTCTGCGCGGCATTCCTCGCCCAGTCGTAACGCCTCGAGATACTCGGAGCGCGGCATGCTGCGTCCAAGCTCGATGCGCTCACGAAGGCGGGGGCTGATGGCCTGCGGATTCGCATTCCACTCATGCGCCATGGCTGCGGCCCGCTCATAGTTGTTGATCGTTTCCCGTGCTGCATGGCGAAGGCCGGAGAAACTGGCCGGCAGAGTGACTTGTTTGATTAGCGCGCCCGCGCGCTCAACGCCTTCGGCGGCACCCTCTAGAGCCGCAACAGTTTCGGGCTCTGCCTTCTGCCACATGGGCGTGCGGCAAAGCCCGATGCGCGGCGGAGAATTGAGTGGCGATGCCGGCTTCGCTGCACCTAATTCCAGCACCGTATTCAGTAGCTCGATGTCGGCAATCGAACGGGCAAAAATACCTATCGTGTCGAGACTTTCGGCCGCCGGAAAAAGGCCTCTGCGGTTGAATGCTCCAAAGGTGGGTTTGAATCCGAAAACGCCGCAGAACGAGGCGGGTCGCAACACCGAGCCTCCGGTCTGGGTGCCCAATGCCAATGGAACCATGAAGTCGGCGACCGCAGCAGCTGATCCGCTCGATGATCCTCCCGGCGTATGCGCCACGTTGTGCGGATTGGTGGTGATGCCAGGCGTCATGCCGGCGAATTCACATGTCACTGTCTTTCCGAGAATGACCGCGCCGGCCTCCCGCGCGAGGCCGACAGTGGCAGCATCGCTTGCCGGCCTGTAGGCCTCGTAAAGGGGAGAGCCCATCTGCGTCGGCAGATCGGCCGTGTCGATCACGTCCTTGACGGCAATGGGAATGCCGAACAGCGGCCTGTTGCGGGCGCCGCTGCGATCGAGCGCGCGGGCCTGGCTTAGCGCATGCTCGCGATCCAGGCAGGCCCAGGCGCGGATATCCTTTTCCCGCGCGTCGACGCGGTCAAGACAGGCGCGGACGATTTGTTCGCACGTTGTGCCGCAAGCAATGGCTTGCCCGAGCTCGACCGCGGTCAATTGATTCAATGGCCGCTTGGTTAATCGTTCCGCTTTGACCGCCGAGACAAACTGCATGGTTATGCGTCAGCTGCTTTGACGCGCGCAGGCTGAGCACAATGGCGTTCACTACACAAGGAGGACGGACTGCGCGCCTATGGTCCGACATTGCCGCCGTGCAGGCCCCCCCTCAGGTTGATTGCCGACAAAAACTCGTGGCGCGTTTCAGCCCGCGTGCGGAACGAGCCAAGCATGCAGCTGGTGACCATTGTGACATCCGGCTTGTGCACACCGCGCGTCGTCATGCATTGATGCGCCGCCTCGACGACGACGCCGACACCGAACGGTCGCAGCACGCTGTTGAGGCATTTCGCGATTTCGGCCGTCATCTTTTCCTGTACCTGCAGCCGCTTCGCGTAAACCTCGACAAGGCGCGCGAGCTTGGAAATCCCGACCACCCGATCCCTTGGAAGGTATCCGATATGAACGCGGCCAATGATCGGCGCGATGTGATGCTCACAGTGCGATACGAATCGGATATCGCGCAGCAGCACGATCTCGTCATATCCAGCCACTTCCTCGAACGTTCGTTTCAGGTACTCGCGAGGATCTTCGAAATTCCCGGCGAACCACTCTTCGTATGCGCGCACCACGCGCGCGGGAGTGCCGAGCAGGCCCTCGCGCCCAGGATTGTCTCCCGCCCAGCGGATCAGGGTGCGAACCGCTTCTTCGGTCTCTTCGCGCGAGGGTCTGGTTGTGGGCTGGTTGCGGTGCGCAGAATTGCGCCGGAGCTTTATGACTTTATCCATTGCGCTCTACCTAACTGCAGCATCCGCGACAGTCACAACACATCCAGAGCAACGATGGCGCCGCGCCGCGGGAGCAAACGGCATGGCCGCTCGCACGGTGTTGCTTGTCGCGATTGAAGAGCTGTTCTCGCAACTTTCAATCGAAAGCGAGATGTATGTGCTTAGCCGCGGCGACGCAAATTGGCGGGTTGATAGGCAATTCTCGAATGATGGGCGCAATACGGCAGGCTGGTGATTGTCTGGCCGCCGCAGAAGAAGAACTCTGGAGTGCCCGGGTCTCCAATCGGCCAGCGACAGGTCTCATCGTTGAGCTCCAGCAGAGTGCGACGCTGGCCCAGCGGAATCACATTATCGGCGAGCTCGGGCTGGGGTTCGAGCTCAGCTTCATAGAGT
>JBKPOZ010000159.1:0-10552 GCA_046733355.1 Pseudomonadota bacterium
CCCATATTGTCCTCCAACTCCGTTCACAGGTGGACCAAATTCTCCAGATCGCGCAGGCGTTCTCAGAACCGTGCCGACTGAAATGTATCGCAGCTTGCGACATCGCCCGACTTAAGTCCGGTCGTGAGCCAGCGCTTGCGCTGTTCCGAGGAGCCGTGCGTGAAGGCGTCGGGCACGACATAGCCCTGGGTCCGGCGCTGCAACCGATCGTCGCCTATCGCAGACGCCGTTTGGATCGCCGCTTCGACGTCGCCCGGATCCATGAACCGCCACTTCTCCTCTGCGTGATGCGCCCATATGCCGGCAAAACAGTCGGCCTGCAGCTCAACGCGCACCTGCAGCTGATTGGCATCGGCCTGGTCCA
Source organism: Pseudomonadota bacterium (assembly GCA_046733355.1). GTDB lineage: Bacteria > Pseudomonadota > Alphaproteobacteria > Rhizobiales > Xanthobacteraceae > VAZQ01. Next base: position 365 of record JBKPOZ010000159.1, read on the forward strand.
TGCCTCGCTGCAACTCCTGCACGCGAGGCAGGATGCCCAGCAGGTTCTGCACATGGTGACCGACCTCGTGGGTAATCACATAGGCCTCGGAGAATTCGCAGGCCTTGCTTCCCACCTCGCAGCCGTGGAAACGCCGTTGCAGATCGTCAAAGAACGAGGTGTCGAGATAGACCTTCTGGTCCAGTGGACAGTAGAACGGACCCATGGCGGCCTGGGCGATGCCGCATCCGGAGCGGGTACCGCCTGCGAACATCACAAGCGTCGGCGGCTCATACGTCTTGCCGGCCTGTGCAAAGATCGCTTTCCACACGGCCTCCGTGCTGCCAAGCACGGCGGAGACGAATTCTCCCATTTGGTCCGAAGGAGCCTGCGTTCCGCCATTGCCCGGCGCGGGTTGCGTCTGCTGCTGCTGTGAGCCGCGTAAGCCGGACAGGATCTCCGCGCCGCCGATCAGATAAAGCGGATTGATCCCCAACGCCCATCCGACGATGACGAGGATTATGATGGTGCCCAGACCGAGGCCGCCGGCACGCCCGGCGGGAGAGCCGCCCCATCCACCTCCACGTCGATCTTCTACGTTATCGCTGCGCGGCAATTCATCGATGCGCATTTCTCGTCTTCTCCTTCAATCCTGCACGCACCAGCGGATCAACGTGGTGCCTGGAAGCGTTGCAACACATTCTGAATGTTTTCGACGTGATTCTCGTCGACATCCTGTCCGACTTCGAAGTGGTCGCCGAAAACTGCTGCGCCGGCACCGCCCATGCGGCCGAGCTGCTTCGTTCGCTCGGACAGCTCTTTGATCTGGGGCGACTGCCTCTGTCCGTTTTGCGGCATTCGAGCGGAGCCGCCTTCGTCACCGTGGAAAATATCGCGAAGTATCTGACCAAAGACGTCGCCGCCCGGCATCTGTGGGGTCTCAGGTTCGGAAGGCATGGGAGCCTGCGGTCCTCCCGGCGCAGGCATTTGCCGCGGACCACCTTCTATGATGACAGGCTTGATGCGGCCCTCTTGGATGCCCTTCTGCAGCTCTCGCAAGATCGTGCCGAGGAGGTCGCCGCCAGAGTCCTCGCCGCTGTCTGCCGGAGGGGAAGGGGGAGGGGAGGATTGTCGTCCCGGAGCAGGAAATTGCTGTGGGCGGCCAGGAGGCATACCGGGCGTTCCCGGCATCTCGCGTCCGAATATCTGCCCCAGAATATCGCCAAGCGTGCCGCCTGAAGGGTGTTGCGGCGTTGCGGAGCTTCCGGACGATCCGCGGCGCATCAGCCCGGACAGTATCATCCCGACGACCACCGGCAGCAGCTTCTGAAGGATGGCTGAGCTCACTCCCGAGAACTGCTGCGCCTGATTTGCCACCGCGCGACTCACCTCGGGCGCGCCGAAGATCACGGAGAGGGCCTCGTTTCCGGCCCTAACGCCGCCGTCGCCAAAGGCGGTCTCGGCATCATCATACATTGCGTGCAGGTCCTGCTGCTCCCCCATCGTGGCGAGCAGTCGTCCGAGACCATCGACTGTCGCAGTCGACTGCTTCAGAGCAATGGATATCGCGGGAAGCAACGCGTTTATCGCCCTTTGGGTTTGCTCCGGGGTCAGCCCGAACTCGCGGCCGAGAGCACTGATTCCTTCGCCGTCATGTGCATTGTCGAGAAGCTCGTACAGGTTGGCCATGACGCGTACTCCTTCTCGAGCAGTCAATGGCCGCTCAGTTCGCACGTATGGGCAAGCTGGGTCGCACAGCAACTGGGCTCTGCACCGTGTTTGCGAATTTCAGGGTTAGCGGTCGGGAGCATTGCAGGCCACTCCCAGAATAGCGGCCGCTCTCCAAGAGCCAGGCGCTGGAGCAGTGAGTTTGCCGCTAGCGGCAGAAGCATGCTCCTTTTTTGGGAGATTGGCGAGTCAGTCTTCCGTGCCCAAATAGGCATCGAGGACTGTTGGATTTGTGCGAATTTCATCTGGCGTGCCTTGCGCGATGAGCGCGCCAAAATCGAGAACGTAAAGGTAGTCGCAAAGTTTCATGACAAAACTCATGTCATGCTCGATGAGCAGGATGGTGAGGCCCCGTTCGCGCAACTTGAGCAAGAGCGCGCGCACCTCGGCCGCCTCTTCGGCGTTCATGCCCGCCACGGGCTCGTCGAGCAGCAGCAGCCTCGGGCCGGCCGTGAGCGCGCGCGCCATCTCGACGCGGCGCTGCATGCCATAAGGCAGCGCACGCGCGCTCCGCTCGCGCGCCGATCCCAGGTCCAGAAGCGCGAGCGTTTCGTCTGCACGAGCTTGCGCTGCAGGATCCGCCCAGCGGGTGGGTAGAAGGCGCCGCGCCCAAAACTCGCGGTGGGGCTGCGCCACCAGCAGATGCTCCCACACCGTCATGCTCGCAAACAGCCGGATGTTCTGAAACGTGCGCGCCACGCCCGCACGCGCAATCTGGTGCGGCTTCCAGGACGTGATGGAACGTCCCGCAAAATGCACCCCGCCGCTGTCCGCGTGATAGGCGCCGGTGATCACATTGAACAGCGTCGTCTTGCCGGCGCCGTTCGGTCCGATGATGCCGACGATCTGGCGCTCACCGACGATACAGCTGATGCCCGCAAGCGTGCGCACGCCGCCGAACGACTTGCTTACCGAATCAAGCCGCAGCAGCGGCGCGCCGGCGGCCATTATCCGGCATTCGCGCGCAGGCGCCACGGCAGCAGCGCGCGATCGAGAAGACCTTGGTGGCGCACGAGCAGCACCGCGATGAGCAGCGCGCCGAAGGCGGCCAGCCGCCAATCCGCCATGAAGCGCAGCACTTCCGGCAGCAACACCAGCAGCACCGCCCCGAGGAGTGCGCCGGGAGCGAACCTCGAGCCACCGAGGATCACCGCCAGCACGAAATCGATCGACCGATCGAAGCCGAAATTCCCGGGCTCGATGTAAACGTGATGATGCGCAAACAATCCGCCGGCGATGCCGGCCACCGCCGCGCTCAGTCCGAAAGCGCCGACCTTGATGGCCGTGGTGCCGAGCCCGATCAACTCCGCAACCGTCTCATCGTCATCTATTGCGCGCATCTCGAGCCAGATGCGCGAGCGCTCAATGATCATGACCAGTACCAACACGGCAACAGCCCAAGCCCAGATATAGGCCGCGGAAATATGCCGCATGCCATGAAATCCCACCGAGCCTCCCATCGACTCGAAATTCAGAAAGAAGCTGCGCACCATCTCGCCGAAGCCAAGCGTCGCCATCGCGAGATAAATGCCTTTGAGGCGCAGCGCAGGAAATCCCACAACGATGCCGATCGCGCCCGAGATGATCGCCGCGGCGAAAAACGCAAGCGTCACCGGAAGCGCAGCATTGACGGAAAGATACGAGGCCACGTAGGCGCCAATGGCCATGAAAGCGGCATTGCCGAGCGAGAGCTGCCCGGTGGCGAGCATGATGTAGACGCTTAAGGCGCCAAGGAGGAGGATGCCGATGTCGGCGAGGAGCCCCGCATAATACGTCGACATCACACGCGTCCGGCATCCGCCGCTCGCCCACCCAGCAAGCCTTGTGGTCGAACGAGCAGAATCAGGATCATGAAACCATAGACGACGAGGTCGCGAATCTGCGAGCCGCCGTAGGCGACGGTGAGCACCTCGATGAGCCCGATCAGCGGCCCGGCAACGAGCGCGCCCCAAATGCGGTTAACGCCGCCGACCACCATGACGGCAATCGCCTTCAGCCCGGTCTCGACGCCCACGTAGGGCGTGATCGCCGCGTAATGCAGGCCGATGAGAACACCCGCCGCGCCGGCGAGCGCGCCGGACAGGATGAACACGGCCAGCGTGATGCGGCCGGCGGAGACGCCAAGCAGGCGCGCCACGTCGCGGTTTTCCGCCACCGCGCGCACCGCTCTGCCCATTGCGGTGCGTTGGATCAGGAAGGCGAGAATGGCGACGAGCAGCACGGAGGCCGCAAGCACCACGACCTGCATGGAGCCGATGGTCACCGGTCCCAAATGTAGTTGCGCGCCGAGGAGCTCGTCGGGCAGCTGCAGCGGGTCCGAGCCCCAAACATTCGTAGCGACGTTCTGCAGGATGAGCGAGAAACCGAGCGTACTCAGCAGCGGTGTGACAACCGGTGCATCGCGCAGCGGCTCGTAGGCAATTTTTTCGACCAGGACCGCGAATGCTGCTCCGCCGCACATGCCCATTCCCACCGCAAGCGGCACGGGCAGCTGCGCCGCAATGGCGGAAAGCCCCACATACCCGCCAATCATGAACAGCTCGGCGATGGCCAGATTGAGGATGCCGAAGATGCCCATCACCAGCGAGAAGGAGAGCGCAACGAGGGTATAGACCGCGCCGAGCGTGAGGCCGTTGACGAGTTGCTGCAGCAGCACAGAGCTTATTCCCGGCCAGGAGGCTCATACCTCCCCCTGAAAGGGGGAGGTCGGCGAGCGAAACGAGCCGGGGGGGGGGTCCATGCTTTGTTTAAGATTATTTGAAGACCCCCATCCGACTGCTCTGGCTCGCTGCGCTCGCCAGAGCAGTGGACCTCCCCCTTTCAGGGGGAGGTATGAAAATCAGCAGCCGCTCGCGCCGCTGCAACCGCGCGCCTTCGTCTCCCATACGCCGTTCTGCCCCTGCACGATGTAGAAGGCCTTGATGGCATCGCCGTCGGCATTGAAGCTGATCGGGCCGCCCAGGCCCTGAAATCCCTTGAGCTGCTCCATGTGCTCGCGGATTTTTTTGCGATCTGATGGAAGATCCTCCCCCTTGAGCGTCACACCGGTGCTCTTCACCGCATCGATGTACATGTTCATGATTTCATAGATGTTCGCATCATACATGCTCGGCTCGATCTCGGCGGGAAGTCCGGATTCCTTGCGCAGCACCGGCTGCAGCGCAGCAACGAATGCTGCCGCCTTCTCACCTTTCATGCTGGCGTAAAAGGTGGCCGGGGAGACAATGGGAATTTCCGGCGCCGCCTTAAGAATCGCCGAGGAAATGAGCTGCGTTGCGCCGACGACGGGCTTCGTGAGGCCCTGCCGTTTCATCTCCCGGATCACGGTAACGCCCTGGCTGTAATCGGCGCTGACCAGCACGCCGTCCGGATTGAGCGATTTCATCTTGGTGACCTGAGCGCTCACATCGAGGTCGCCGGTATTGAAGGAAAGGAGATCGCCCTCGTTCACGATAGTGATGGCGTTTTCCTTGAACACGGCCGGCATGATGCGTGTGCCGACGACGGAGGCGGTGGCGTCCTTGGCATCGTAGACGATGGCCACGGAGCGGACGTTGAAAGTGTTCTTGAAGAACGGGACCGTAGTTTTCGCCAAAATGCCTTCGTCAATAGTGTTGCGAAACGCCCAGGGACGATTGGCCTTGGCCACTCCGGGCTTGGACGATGCCTGCGAAGTGGCCGTGACCTGCATCTCGTTGGCCACCGGAAAAGCGACTTCGCAGGTGCTGCTGGTCAGCGGGCCCGCAATCGCCAGCACCTTGTCGTCGCCCGCGAGCTTGCGCAGTGCATTGGTGGCCTGCGCCGGCCGCGCGGCATCGTCATAGATGACAATGCGCAGCCTGGCGCCTTCGACGCCTCCGGCATCGTTCACCTGCTTCTCCAGCATTTTCAGGGTTACCGTATTGGTGCGGCCCCATTCGGCGAACGGCCCGCTGCTGGGAACGATGGCGCCGAGGAGGAGCTCGCGTCCGGCAAGATTCTGCGCCGAAGCGGGACCTGCCAACACGAGGGTCAGGCCGAGCACGAGGCCGATGAGCACCGCGGCCGTGCCTTGCTTTAGGAGTTTCATCAGCTCATCTCCGGTAAAGGCGTGACATGCCGCTGTAGCATCGGCTTCCGGCATTGAAAAGCTGCGCACCTTTGCTCTATCTGACCAGCGAGTAGGATGGGTTGAGCGCAGCGAAACCCATCACCAGTGTCGATGGGTTTCACTTCGTTCAACCCATCCTACGCAATACGGAAGGCCAGAAGGAATCCGTCATGAGCGTGTGCAAGACCGGAGCCGAGCATATTGCGTCGCTGCGCGATGGGCGCACCGTCTACATCGATGGCAAACTTGCGGGGGACGTCACCGAGCATCCCGCATTCCGCAATGCGGTGCGCTCGGCTGCGGCTCTCTATGACTTCCAGGCGCGACCCGAGAACCTGGAATTAATGACCTTCCTGCCCGAGGGCTCCAATCTTCGCGTGAATCGCGCCTGGCAGTTGCCGCGCAGCTATGAGGAGATGGTGGTACGGCGGAAGGCGCTACAGGCCTGGGCCGCAGTGTCATACGGCTTCCTGGGCCGCTCGCCCGACCACGTTGCCTCGGCGCTCGTCGGCCAGCGCATGGGCGTCGAGGTGTTTCGCCGCCGTAGCCCGGAACGCGCCAAGGCGCTGGCCGACTATTTCGATTACGCGAGCAAGCACGATCTGTTTCTCACCTATGTGATCATCAACCCGCAATCGGAACGCGCCAAGGATTGGGGCGAGCAGAAAGAAGATCTCGTGGCGCGGGTCGTCGATGAGGATTCGGGCGGCATGACCATTCGCGGCGCGAAGATGCTGGGCACGAGCTCGATCATGGCCAACGAGGTGCTGGTGGCGAATCTGCAGCCGCTCAAACCCGGCGAGGAGGATCTGGCCTTCTCGTGCGCGCTGCCCATGAATGCAAAGGGGTTGCGCGTGCTTTCGCGCAAGTCGTACGAGGCGAGCGCGGTGTCGGTATTCGACAATCCGCTGGCCTCGCGTTTCGACGAGAACGACGCGCTCATGTATTTCGACGAGGTGAAGGTCCCCTGGGAGCGTGTTTTCGTTTATCGCGACCCGGATCTCTGCCGCGCCCAGTTTCACGACACCCAGGGTCACGCCTATCAGAACTATCAGGCGCAGATCCGTCTCTCGGTGAAGATCAAATTTTTGGTCGGTCTCGCCCGGCGCATCACCGAGGCAATCGGCACCACGGACATACCGTCGGTGCGCGAGCAGCTGGGCACGCTCGCGGCGCAGGCCAGCATGGTGGAAGCGATGCTCTCGGGCATGGAGGCGAGCGGCAGCCAGGTGGGTGAATGGTACGTGCCCAACAGGCATTTCATGTATTCCGCGCAGGTGCTCACGCAGGACCTCTATCCCAGGTTGATAAACATTGTGCGCGAGCTAGCCGGTGGCGCGCTGATCATGCTGCCTTCCTCGTTCCGCGATTTCGCCGATGCGCAGCTCCACGAGATCATCGCAAAAACGCAGCGCTCGGCAACGATGGAGCCGGAGCAGAAGGTCAAATTCCTCAAGGCAGTATGGGATGCGATCGGCTCCGAATTCGGCTCGCGCCATACCCAATATGAGATGTTCTATGCCGGGGCACGGTTCGTCACGGCCGGGCACAGCTTTCGTACCTTCGACTGGAAATCGGCCACCGGTCTCGTCGACGACCTTCTCGCCTCCTACCAGCTGCAGGACGAGCTCACCCGGTCAAAACACTGAGGCGGCGCTATCCTCCCCCGCGGAACGCGAAGCGCGCAGCGGCGGAGGATAAGACCGAGAGAGCTGTGTGACCGATCAAGGGAAAAATACTGTGCTTTCGGTGCGGCTCACGGCCATCCGGTACGCGGCGCGGGATACGAATATATACGAGCTCACAAATGTGGCCGGCGCAGCGCTGCCCGCCTATGCGCCGGGGGCGCACATCGATTTGCATCTGCCGAACGGGATCGTGCGCCAATACTCTTTGCTTGAGCCCGAACCACGCCCCGAGAGCTACACCATCGCGGTGAAGCGCGATCCCGCGAGCCGCGGCGGATCCCGCTGCGTGCATGAGGAGCTGCGCGTCGGCCAGACGCTTACGATCAGCGCGCCGCGCAACAACTTCCCACTGGTTGAAAACGCCAGCCACGTGATCCTGCTTGCTGGCGGGATCGGCATAACCCCGATCTGGTGCATGGTACAGCGCCTGCACAAGCTGGGGTGCTCCTGGGAGCTGCATTATGCCTGCCGCTCGCGTGCCGACATGGCGTTTCTGCAATCGCTCAATGACATGGGGCCGGTGCGCTTCCACTTCGATGATGAGAGCGAGGGCAGGGTGCTCGACGTGGCGACGCTCGTCGCAGCGGCACCGCGTGACGCGCATCTTTACTGCTGCGGCCCCACGCCCATGCTGCAGGCCTTCGAGCAGGCGACCGCCAGCTGGCCACGCGCGCAAATCCATGTCGAATATTTCACGCCGAAGGCGGAGGCGGCGAAAAAGGGCGGTTTTGTCGTCGAGCTGGCGCGCTCAGGCCAGGAATTCGTCATCCCGGAAGGCGAGACCATCCTGCAGGTCCTGCTCGCTGCGGGCGTTGACGTCGACTATTCCTGCGAGCTGGGCATCTGCGGGGCATGCGAGCAGCGCGTGCTGGCGGGCACTCCCGAGCATCACGATGCCATCCTCAGCGAGGAAGAACAGGCAACCAATACGAAGGTCATGATCTGCTGCGCCGGCTGCAAGAGCGAGCGCCTGGTACTCGATTTGTGATTTACCCCCGCAATGACGGTGCGTGGGTTACGCCGGCTCGAGACCATGTTTTCTGATGATCGTAGCGGCGGCGGGCGAGGTGAGGTGTTTCACAAGCTCCTGTGCACGCTCGGGCTCGCGCGCCTTGCTGTGGATGCCCGCCGAGAAAATCGTGATCTTCTGCAGGTCCTCCGGGAGAGGGCCGATGTAATCGATGCCCGCCTCGTGGATGAGCTCGCTCACCTGCTGAAATCCGATCTCGATCTCGCCGCTCGCAATTGCGCTCGCGACCCGCAGGCCGGGCGCCGTCTGTTTCAGCTTTGCCTCGATCTGTTGCGCGATGCCCATGCGTTGAAACAGCTCCACCATGTGAACGCCGCTCGGCCCGCTGGAATAGCCGATCGAGCCGGCAGCGAGCAGCGTATTCTTCAACGCCTCGGCCGAGGCGATATCGGGCTTTGGCGCGCCGGCGCGCACTGCCGCGCCAACGGCTGATTTCATGATATCGACGCGGTTCGCCCGAACGATGTGGCTCTGATTGATCAATTCCTCGAGCACGGACGTTTCGACAACGACGAGGTCATACACTTCACCGGCCGCGATCTGCTTTCTGACGTTCTGCGTTCCGCTCCAGGTCACAACCATCTTGTGGCCGGCGGTGGTTTCGAAGGCAGGGATCAGATCGAGCAGCGCTTCCCTCGTGCCCGGAGAAGCGAGGACACTGACCTCCCCGGCAGCTGGATCATGCGCCATAAAGAGAACCGCAGTTACGGCAAGTATGATCACCGATCTCATGGCGCTCCGCCATCAGCCAGCTTGAGTGAAGACATGCCCTTTCGCGGATTTAGCGCCTATGAGCAGCGGCACCAGAAGGTAATCCCGCGCCGGCGGTTTGCCCGCCGCATGCTCAATGCCATTGGATTGTGGGTGGGCCTGACGGTCGTTGGATTGAGCATCGGCATGGCGGGATATGCCACGTTCGAGGGGATGTCGGTCGTCGATGCCTATGTGAATGCGGCCATGATCCTCTCCGGCATGGGCCCTCTCGGCGAGCTTAAAACAACGGCCGGCAAGATATTTGCAGGCTCATACGCGATCTTCTCGGGTCTCGTGATTGTCATTGCCACAGGCTTTGTCCTGGCGCCCATCTTTCATCGCGTCCTGCATCGCTTCCACGTAGAGATCGGGGAGAAGAATTGATGAGGCGGGGCGCAGCACAGCTGCACAAATGCGAAGCGGCGCAATCGCGCCGCTTGCAAGTGGGAAGGATCTGTCGACAGCCCTGCGAGTTTTACATCAGCTCGCTTGGGGCGCGTAAAACCACCTTCTCGTCTCGCCCGGAGGCGAGCGAGCGGTGACCTTACAAACAATCAGCCACACAGCTTAATGGACGGCAGTGTCGTGCTGCAGCCGTGCGATTTCGTCCTTCACCAGCAACTTGCGACGCTTCAACGCCACGATCTGGAGATTGTCGACCGATGGATGGGCGCGGGCTTCGTTGATCTCAGCTTCCAAGGCCCGGTGCCGTCGTTGCAATTCCGCAAGATGGGCTTCTATGGACATGTCCGGGGGTTCTCCTCAGCCAGTTGCACTGACGACGCAATGTTACACCTTTGCGGGGGGCTTTCGAAGCCTGTTTTCATTGTGCACTGCACCAATCCCGCTTTGATTAACCCCGCCGCTTGCTCATCTCTTGAATGGCAGTGGCGCCAAGGGCTACCGTTTCTCGAACCAGG
>JBKPOZ010000160.1:0-6964 GCA_046733355.1 Pseudomonadota bacterium
CAATTACACCCTCACGGTCGAACTGCTCGATGTGCTCTCGGCTCTCACTGCGCTCGAAATCGAAAAAGCGGTGTTTGTCGGCACCTCGCGCGGCGGCATCCTGAGCATGCTCCTTGCGGCCGCTCGGCCGGCGGCGATGGCCGGTTGCGTGCTCAATGACATCGGGCCGGTGATCGAGCCCGCAGGGCTCGCACGCATCAAAAGTTACGTCGGCAAGCTACCGGTCCCCGGGAGCATGCCGGAAGCGGCCGACATATTGCGTGGATTATTCGAAAAACAGTTTCCGCGCCTCTCGAAAGGCGAATGGCTTGCGTTTGCGCGGCGCACCTTCAAGGAATCCGAAGGGCGAATCGCGCCCGATTACGATCCGAAGCTCTCGCGCATCCTTCGGGAGATCGATGTGGAGCGGCCCCTTGCTCCCATGTGGAAGGAATTCGATGCGCTCGCCCGCATCCCGCTCCTCCTGATCCGCGGCGCCAACTCGGATCTGCTATCTCGTGCGACGGTTGACGCCATGCGGGCACGGCGCAGTGACCTTGACGTGCTCGAGGTGCCTGACCAAGGCCACCCTCCCCTGCTGACCGATCGCCCGACGATCTCACGGATCGCCGAATTCGTCGCCCGTTGCGGCTGTCCGGCGCTGCCACCCTGATTGGCATGGATCCTGATGGTATGTAGGGGCGGGTTTCAAACCGGCCCCTACATGTCCACATCTCGGTACATTCCCAAAAGAAGAACCCCCGGCGGTTGCCCGCCGGGGGAAATGGAGGTTGTTCCGTCTATGCGAGCATCAGGGAAGGATGTCGCGGTGGACGCGGAACCGGATCGCGAAGTCGTTCTGGTTCGTGATCTCGTAGGTCGTGCTCGGCTTGGCGGTGTTCGGGAAGGCCGTGTAGAAGGCCGTACCACCTTTCGATGCCGTCATGAGCTGGGAGTAGATCACGTCGACGCCCACATAGAAAGCCGGCGTGAAGTTGTACTGGGTACGCGAACCGATGTTCCAGGTGCCCCAGTTGTTGTTGCAGCCTGCAACGTTGGTGAGCGCGCCCGTATGCGTCGTCGCCAGAACCCCGGTCTGACCCACGAGGCCTTGCGGCAGCGGTCCGGTCAGCCCCAGTACGTTGTTCTGCATCCGGCAGATCTCGAGATTGGCTTCCGCATCGTAATTCATGCGGAAGTAATTGCCGTAGACCGAGGTCTTGAAGGCCGGTGTCCAGAAGTGGTCGTACGCGACGTTGACGTTCCACGCTTCGGTCAGGTGGACAGTGCCGAGCTGGGTGCTGACCACGGCGTCAGACCACATGCCGTAGCCCAAGGTTGAACCCGTCAGCTTGGCGTAGCTGGGACCGGCCGGGAAGAACGACACATAGCGGCTCGCACCCTTCGAGTAGGTCGCCTGCCACTGGAAGTAATCCGCCCCCGGGATGATGTTGTGCTTGGAGCCGGCACCGATGGCATAGCCGAGCTTGTCGGACGGGTGACCGCAGGTTTCAGCACCGGTCAGCACGCCCGCGGCATTGACTGCCGGGAAGGTGTTTGCCGGGAAACCGGCGGGGTTGAAGCCGGCAGAGCACAGTCCAGCCGAGACCGGCAATGAGCCTGCCGCCGCACCCGAACCCGCTGCGGTGAAGTTCGTGAACGGCGTATAGTAGGCGGCGCTTGCATCATGGATGGCGCCCATGATCTGCGCGCTGCCCCACGACCCGTCGATGCGCCAGTTGTGGACCAGGTCCGGGAAGCGCATCTTGATATAGTCGTTCGGTGTCGGCGTCTGGCCCACCAGGAAAGGATCGACCGCCATGTTCAGGCTGACCACGTTGTTGCGCCGCGGCTCTTCGATCGACAGCGTGCTGGATACGCCGCCGCCGAAATTCGCCGTATAGGCCATGACCTTCCAACCGGAGTCGCCGGTGTCGCTCGAGGGGAAGAAGCCCCAGTAGTGGCTGAGCGGCACGGAGTAGAAGTCGAAGAACGACTGCGCCAGACCGAAGGTGAAGCCGGCGAACTGGATGAACGCGCGGTTACCGCTAAAGCCGTTGGTTGTAGCGCTTTGCGGCGAGTCATAGTTGAGGCCGATGTTCACATAGCTGCGCAACGTGCCCCACTCGGTCTGCTCGCGGCTATCCATGGAGATGTAGGCGCGCGAGCGATACGACCAGTCATGGCCGTCTGCGCGATCTGCCAGGAAGCTGAAGCTCGAGCCAGGCGCTGAGTTGCCGCCGCCGGCGTTCGTGGATGCGAGGGCGAACGGACCGTTGGTGGCGCTCGCCATGCCCTTGCTGTCATACCACATCTCCGCCCGGGCATATCCCCCGATCTTCACGCAGATGTTTGTACCGGGCAGGTAGTAGAACCCATCCCCGTACAGGTTGCAGATTCTCACGTATTGGACTGCCGCGGCCTTGACCGGGTAGTCCGCTGCCTGCGCCCCGGCGACCGCGACGATTCCCGCGGCGGAACCGAGGAGAAGACTTTTCACCATCTTCATCTCAACCTCCATTTGTTATCCTGGGAGGGATCGGTCTCCGTCGGGCGCTGCTCACCCTGGAAGGTCCCCTTTGCACTCCCCTTACCACCCGGCCTTGCCGTTGCTCCTGAGTCCCCTGAGCACCGGTTTGACCGGAAGGAGCGACTTAGGGATGCCCCCCTCCGTCGCACGCTCACATTAACTCACCGGTTCCAGCGCGCAACGAAGAAGAGGCATTTTGAACAGTGCGAAATGCAGTTTTCAGACGGGTGTTGCTCAAACATCACTTGGCGCGGAAGCGAAATTTCTGTGCCGCTGCGGCGCTCTCCGCAGCATTGGCGCCACCGGCTAGTCCGCGTAAGATATTGATGCAATAGGGTTATTTATCTGCACTAGCAGATCGTCAAAAGCGCAGTGCGCCGTCGCGGTCCATGCACTCCCGCGAAAATTTCTGCATGCGAATGACATCGCCGCCGTGCTGCGCCGCAGCCGGCCACACGTTTCGCAAGCCGCGAGCGGCACGACTCGGGTGACTGCTCGGCGCGATTCCGAATGAGTTAACTGCGCGTGAGCAAGGCCGTCAGCAAAGACGCCGAGCAGGCGAAAGCGTCGTTCAAGGACCGATCGGCTGAAGTTTCATGCCTGTTGCCTAAGCGCGCGCACCTGCTTGATACGGTCTGAAGGGATGCGCCCGCAATACATTGTCGCTGCTGTCCGAAACGATTTTGCCTTCGTCGAACATGATGACCCGGTGACAATGCCGCAGGCTTTCCGGGCGATGGGCAATCATCACAATAGTGGGACGCGGCGTAGCGAGCACGAGGCGCTTGAGCAACGCGTTTTCACCCTCGATATCGATGGCGCTGGTCGCTTCGTCGAGCACGAGAAGATGCGGCCGGCGCAGCATCGCGCGGGCAAGGCAGAGGCGCTGCCGCTCGCCGCCCGAGAGAAGGCCGCCGCGCTCGCCCACGACCGTGTTGAGCCCTCGCGGTGCCTCGCGCACGAGCTCTTCCGCACCTGCAATGCGAAGCGCATCCCACAATTCCGCATCGCCGGCTTCCGGATTCGCCCACAGGAAGTTCTGACGAATGGTATCGTGAAATAGAAACGGGTCCTGCGACACATAGCCGATGCAATTACGCCATGCCGTAACTGCCGGTCCGCACAATTCGATTCCACCGACCCTGATTTCTCCTGACTGCGGCGCATAAAGCCCGACAAGGAGGTCGGCCAAAGTGGTCTTGCCGGCGCCCGATGGCCCGGTGATGCCGACGATGCTCCCGGGTTCGATGACCAAATCTAGATCGCGCACACCCGCGGGTACGCCATCCGCGGCGCCGTGCAGGAACGAAACCCGACTAAAGACGATGGGTCCATGTGACAGGACAATCGGCGGCATCGAGGCAGCAGCAGGCGGGGCCTGCGCGGCGGCGAGGTCCAGCTCAAGCTCGCGGATCGTCTCATAGGCGGGCAAAGCCCGCGCGAAATGCTGCGCGTCGAGCTGCAATTGAATGGCGGGCGCGGTCATGCGCGACACGATAAGAAGCAGTGTGATCAGCACCGAGGCCGAGATATCGAAAACCGCGATGCCGAGCAGCATGGCGATGGCCCCGATGAGGCCGGACAAGGTCGAAATGGTGAGCCCGGTGATTGTCTGCTCGCGGATGTAGCGAATCTGCCGTGCCCCCAGCTCGCTAAGCGTCGTCTCGAACTCGCGAGTGAACGTCTTCTGCAGATTTTGACTGATGGCAAGTTTCAAGCCGCCCAGGAATTGGGTCGCATCGTCAATCAAGGACAGATTGGCATGCGTGACGAAATATCCGAGGCGACGCGCACGTCGCACCATCGGCAGCAGCATCACGGCACCGACGAGAACAATGCTCAGCCCGAGCATCGTCAAAAGCGGCGCCAACAGCAACGCCAGCACAATCTGGCTTACCAGCATGATGATCGCAATCGCATCGCGGAGCACGATGTCGATTGCGGTCTCGAGCTGCTGGATGTCGACGCTCATCAGATGCGTGATGCGGCTGTGACGCAAACGCGAGACCACGTCCCACTTCGCTGCAGCAAGCCGACAGGTGATCTGGGACCTGATTTGCTGAACAAATCCGATCTTCAACTGGGCGACCGTAACATCGCGCGCAGTGATTATTGCCGCTCTGGCGATCATCAGCACCGCGAAGAGACTCACGAGCAGGCTCAATCTGGCGATGCGGTTTTCTACCGAGATCAGCGCGAAAAGGCGGGCAGAAACGCTCTGCACCCAGCCGTTCGCATTTTCGGCGTTGATGATCACGGAAAAGAAGGGAATGAGCAGCACCAGGCCCACCCCCTCAACGATGGCACCGAGAAAAACAAACAGCAGGGCCTGAACACCCTTGCGTCCGGCAAATACCGAAAAATCGCGCAAAAGCTGGCGAAGCGGAATCAGAACGGATTCAACCGCTGCCTGGCTCACGCGATGACCCACAGAAAACGATGATGAAGCGGCCCGACCTGATTGCTTCTAGCATCATTCTGCCTTTCGCGGAACGGCCATGACCGGCCAGGTGGTGCGTGTCGGTTGCGCAAATTGGCCCCGGCGGAGGATGCAAAATGCGCTGCGCTTGGACCCGATTAGAAGTAAAGGGTCGGCCGAAGACTCATTGCACCACGATTGGATAGAGGAGGCGCAGATAAAAGCGCCATGCGTCGGCGCTCCCCTGGATATGAAGACCCGGCGGGAGCACCAGCCGCAGCAATATCCAGCGCTGGAACAGAGCCGTTGCCTGATGCGTGTTGTACCGCCGCATCCGCGTAGAACACACGAACGCGCCGACAAGCGACGGCGATCTCTGAAAGATCAACAACTTCAGATGGATGGCGGAGACGGAGGGATTCGAACCCTCGATACGGCTTTAGACCGTATAACGGTTTAGCAAACCGCCGCCTTCAGCCACTCGGCCACGTCTCCAGGCGCGAAATCCTTATGAAATAGGCGCTTCCGCGTCAACGTCACCGACGCCGCAAGCGCAGAAAACGCAAGTATCGCGGTTCGGGGTGGCACAAAAAGTGGCACATCCCGCCGCCGCCGGATGCCGCGCGCTTCCGGCTTTGTTCTCTGATCCCATCATCTTCGTGGAAATGAAACGGCCCGGCACCGCTGCAAACGGTGGCCGGGCCAGAACCGAAAGGTGTGTAGCGCATGCAAAATACAGCACGGTCCCGCCGAACGCAAGCGGCTAAGGCGACGCCCGAGGACCGGGCACTCGCCGAGCGCGCGGCGCAGTTTCTGGCCGATATTCCGGCCGACGCCGACTGTCTCACGCGACTCACCCTCACCTCACGGGCATTTCCAGGCATAAAGCTCGAAACGCCGCTCGCCGCATTGGTTTTCGGTCGCGCTCTTGCGGCTGCAATGAGTCCCGAGCACGAGCGCCTCGCGCGCCTGCGCGAGCTGATGCGCGACGATGTTTCGTTCGAGCGCGCATATTCCGAACTGAACAAACAGAACGGCGCCCCCGCTTCGACGCTCGCTACAGCCGAGTATTTGGCTGCGAACGGCAACAAGGAGCAGCTCGGGCAATGGCTCACGACACACGGTGATGAGGAAATCGAAGCCATCCAACAGCATTTCCAGCGCAAGAACAAACAACGGGCGAGATAACCATGGCGCGGATCAGCAATAGCGAAGTTATCAGTATCATCGATGCGACGCGGCAGAGCCGGGCAAAGTCAGACCCAGCGGCTAAGACTCTGCCTTCGCCCACAATTCCAATGGCGGTTGCCCGAGAATTTATTGCGGAACACTGCAATCACGGCGGCACTCTAACATTGCGCCACTGGCGCGGCGGCTGGTGGCAATGGCGTAAATCACACTGGTGCGAGATTGAGGATCGCGCTGTTCGGGGTCTGCTGTATAGCTTCACTGAAAATGCACTCTACGAGGAAAAAGGGAAGCTCACGGCCTGGGCACCAACGCGGCACAAGGTCGGCGACCTGCTGGAAGCACTGGCCGCAATCTGCATCCTCCCGGACGATATTCAGCAGCCGGGTTGGCTCGACAACCGGCACACCAAGACAATAGTCGCCACCGCGAATGGGTTGCTCGACGTAGAGCAAAGAAGACTGATTCCGCACACCCCGCAATTCTTCAACGTAACGTCGGTGCCGTTTAATTACGATCCCGATGCGCCGCGACCAAACCGCTGGGTGAACTTCTTGGACATGCTCTGGCCAACTGAACCAGAAGCAGTCGACGCATTGGCTGAATGGTTCGGGTACGTCATATCGGGAAGAACCGATCTGCACAAAATCCTGCTCACAGTAGGACCAACGCGCGGTGGCAAGGGCGTGATCGCGCGCATTCTCACCGCACTCATTGGCAAGGCAAACGTGGCGGGACCGACGCTGAACAGCCTTAGCGGCGAGTTTGGACTCGCACCACTGATTGGGAAGACCCTCGCCATTGTATCGGACGCTCGCTTTGCTGATCGCGGTTCGAGCATTGTTGTT
>JBKPOZ010000161.1:0-6095 GCA_046733355.1 Pseudomonadota bacterium
CCTCGAACATAGGCGTCGATGATGGCCTTCCCAAGCCTGCGCGCGAGGTCGGTGGACTCGCCCTCTAACGAAGGCCCAGCGTCCGCAATCGCCTGTCTCAGCGCGCGCAACAACAGCTCGAGATCCGAATCGGGTATGCCGGCTGCCATCCTGGCCCTCTGAAGCCCGAGCGGAAGCACAGAGGCCGCCCTAGTTGCGCTGGCGCTCAAGAAAGTAGTCCCACATTGACCAGAGTGCTGCAAGAGACACGCGCGAGCCGCGCTCGTTGATTGCTGCCTCAAATTTATCTTAGATTAATGACAAAGGTTTTGCTTCCTCGCCTTACTGGCGCGTCGACCGCGGAGACACTCCGCTCTTCGTCGCGGCGCGCGCGCTCGATGCACGGCAATGTCGCACTGCACTTCGTGGGAACGGCGTTGATCGCGTTGGGCGTCGGCCTCGCTCTGGTGAAGCGTCCTGCTGCCTGATTGTTGGGCCACGCTGCTCATGCGAACGACGTGAGGGACCAGGATTGGATTGAAACTTGCGCGGCAGTGTCGACCGCATGGCTTGTTTCGCTTGATCTACTGGCGCGGGCGCGAGCTCAATTCGAGCCAGTCGAGCTCCTCTTCAACGAGGCGGTAGGCCTCATCGCCAATGGCGCCGCTGTCGCGAAGATCATCGATGGCACGCCGCGAGGCGGGCACGACGCGCTGGCGCAGTGCATTGTCCGGCCGCTCCCTCGGATCGCTGCCGCGCCGGACCTGGCGCAATGCCTCCTGATATTCGAGCCGGAGGCGCTGCGCCGCAGGGGTGTCGTCGCCCGCAAGCGCCGCCATCGCGGCCTTGAGCGCCGCTTCACGGGCAACCCCGATCTCCGTCTCCACGGTCGAGTCTTTGGGGAGGTGCAGCAGAATGAGGAGGGGTCGAAGCGTCAGGCCTTGAATCACCAATGTTCCGAAGACGACGATGAAGCCGGTCAGCTGAATGAAGTCGCGGTAGGGAAACCCCGCCGGAAGCGCCAGAGCGGCGGCGAGCGTGACTATGCCACGCATCCCCGACCAACCGATCACGAGCCCCGCCTTGGCGGTCAGCGGTGGCATCGAGGGGCTCGCAATTTGAGAGGCGCTCGGCAGCTGGATGAGCGTGTATGACATGACCCAGACAAGCCGAATGACGATCACGACCGCCAAGATGGCGAGCGCGGCATCGACCAGGCGAAAGCGGCCTGCAGCATTCAGCCCCTCGAGAATCGGACGCAACTGCAGGCCGATCAGCGTGAAGGCAAGGACGTTCAGCACGAAGGTCACGGATTCCCAGATCGCAAATGAGGGCACGCGAAGGCGGGCAGGCATCGCAAAGGCGCTGCGCCGGGCAGCAGACATTCCAAACACCACGATCGTGACCACGGCCGACAGGCCAACACGCTCGGCGGCGAGCCAGATGGCGAAGGTGATTACAAATTGCAGAATGACCGAGGTTGGGGCGTGCTCGATATGCGCGATCAGCAATCCCACCGGCCATGCCAACAGCCAGCCAACCGCGATGCTGCCGACGACGACAAGGGCGAAGGTCGGAATGGCATCGGCCATGCTGAAGCTCCCAGCAGCCACAGCCGCCAGCGCGATTTTGTAAATGAGCAAGGCGGAGGCGTCGTTCAAAAGGCTTTCGCCTTCGAGCACCATTCGGATGCGGTATGGCGGATCAACCTGCCGCAGGACGGCGAGGGCAGCGACGGCGTCCGGCGGTGCGACAAGCGCACCAAGCGTCAGCGCTGCAGCCCAGGGCAGATCAGGGAGCAACAATCGAGCGGCGAGCGCGACAGCCGCCGTTGTCAGGCCGACGGCGACCAGGACGAGAGACGACACCGGGCGCCAGTTCCGCCGAAGGTCGCGGAGCGAGGCATCATAGGCTGCATCCAGCAGTACGGGCGCGACGAACAGTGCGAGAGTCAGCTCGGGAGGCAGATCGAGCCGGGGAGCGGCGGGGAGAAACGCAACGAGCGCTCCGCCCAAGGCCAGAAGCGTCGGATACGGAATATTCGTGCGCCGGGCGACCGCGAAAAGCACCGTCGCTCCGAGCAGCAGCGCAAGAATGGTCTGGAACACGAACATGAGCGACTGTCGCGAACGATGTCCGGCACATCAAGGGCTTAAGTCAGCGTGCCAGTAGCCGAACTGCAAGAGATGTCCCGATCAAGATCGGCAGCCTGTCAACGCGCTGTTAGCGCGGCCAGATGCGGAGGATACCGGTCTCCCCGAACCGTGATCCCGGCAAGCGCGCTGTCGATCTCGCGGAGGTCATCCGGCGTCAGTTCAATCCTGGCGGCTGCGATGTTCTCCTCGAGCCGATGCAGCTTGGTCGTGCCGGGTATCGGCACGATCCACGGCTTTTGTGCCAGCAGCCAGGCGATCGCGATCTCAGCCGGGCTCGCCTGCTTCGCCGCCGCAAGGCGGCCGATGAGATCGAGCAGGGCCTGGTTGGCCTTGCGCGCTTCCGGTGTAAAGCGGGGAACGATGTTGCGGAAATCGCTCGCTGCGAAGGAGGTGTCCGCCTTGATCGCGCCCGTGAGAAATCCCTTGCCCAGTGGACTGAACGGCACGAAGCCGATGCCAAGCTCCTCGCAAGCGGGCAGGACCTCACGCTCAGGCTCGCGCCACCACAGGGAATACTCGCTCTGGAGCGCCGTGACCGACAGCACGGCGCTGGCGCGCCGAATGGATCGCACTCCGGCCTCGGACATACCGAAATGCTTGACCTTGCCGGCTCGGATCAGGTCCTTCACCGTGCCGGCAACGTCCTCGATCGGCACGTCGGGGTCGACGCGGTGCTGGTAGAAGAGGTCGATGCGATCGGTCTTGAGCCGCTCGAGCGATGCCTCGGCCACCTGCCGGATGCGCTCCGGCCGGCTGTCCAGACCGGCAGTCGAATCGCCATGCCTGAAGCCGAACTTGGTTGCGATGACGACATGATCCCGGAACGGAGCCAAGGCTTCGCCCACGAGCTCCTCGTTCGTGAACGGACCGTACGCCTCCGCGGTATCGAAGAAGGTGATGCCGCGCTCGACGGCTGCCCGGATCAGCGAAATGCCATGCTGCCTGGCGATCGCGGACCCATGTCCAAAGCTCAGGCCCATGCAGCCGAGGCCGATAGCCGAGACTGTCAGTCCGCTCTTGCCAAGCATGCGTTTCTGCATCACGCGCCACCTGTCCGCCTGCCCCGCAGGTCCCAGCTTCGGAGCATGGCCCATCACCTTCAATGCAGGCAAGATGCTGAACTCGAAACAGAGCAACGCGTTCCGGTGGACGCAGGGCTGAATTGCTCATGAATGAGAGCCGTGATGCGAGGGGTTCGGAGCGCGCCATTGGCGAAACTCGTCCGTTCGCGATGCTTGTGCCCATCATGGTTGTGGTCCTGTCCGCGTTCCTGATCATCGGGGTCGCACTCCCCGTATTGCCGTTGCATGTGAATCACAGACTGGGCCTTGGCGCCTTTGTGGTCGGCCTGGTCGCCGGCAGCCAGTTCGCGGCGTCGCTCATTTCCCGGGTGTGGTCGGGCGCCTATGCCGACAGCCGCGGAGCAAAGGGTGCGGTGATGGTCGGTCTCATGACTGCAACGGCCGGCGGGATCCTGTACATCCTCTCGCTCGGTTTTGTGGGCACGCCGCCGGTTTCCGTGAGCATCCTTCTGCTTGGCCGCGCACTGCTCGGCGGGGCAGAGAGTTTCATCATGACGGGCGCGCTCAGCTGGGGGCTCGCCCTTGTCGGCGCGGAAAGCGCAGGGAAGGTCATAGCGTGGGTCGGCACGGCGATGTTCGCCGCCCTTGCAGTCGGGGCGCCGATCGGAACCGCTCTCTATGGCATTGGCGGTTTCGCTGCGGTCGGGCTCGCGACCACATTGGTGCCTCTGCTGGCGTTGCTGCTTGCAGCGCCCGTCACTGCTGTTCCGCCGCAGGGCGGTCATCGCCCGTCACTGACGACAGTTGCGGGCGCGGTCTGGATGCCAGGGCTCGGAGCGGCCCTCAGCAGCATCGGGTTCGGCGCGATCCTCGCCTTCAGTGCGCTGCTCTTTGCCGATCGCGGCTGGCGTCCGGTCTGGCTGCCATTCAGCGCCTTCGCCACATCCTTGATCGTGGCGCGCGTATTGTTGGGGAAATTGCCTGACCGGCTGGGTGGCGCGAGAGTGGCGCTCGTTTCCGTCTTCGTCGAAGCAGCTGGTCTCGCACTCATCTGGTGGGGGTCAGCCGAGATGTGGGCGGCTGTCGGAGCGGTGCTCACTGGGATTGGCTATTCTCTGGTCTACCCCGGGTTCGGCGTCGAGGCTGTCCGTCGTGCCCCGGCGCAGAGTCGCGGTCTCGCAATGGGGGCCTACACGGCCTTTCTCGATGTGGCGCTCGGGCTTGGCAGCCCGGCGCTCGGGCTCATTGCCGGTTCGGCAGGCTTGGGCGCGGTTTTTCTCGCGAGCGCAGTCGTGGTTCTGGGCGCCGCCCTCATCGCGCTGCGCCTGCTGGCGAAATCACGCCAGAACTGACCGCGCGTTCGGTAGCCGCGGTTGCTTCGGGCTGATATCTCAGGCAAGTTTTGTAGACATCCTGTTGCGTTCCAAATGAGGGTGCTCAGCGGTTAGTGACCTCGGCCATCCGGTGGTAACTGGAGAGCGGCGCCTTGACCCCGCCCAAGCCTTCCAAAAATCCGATCTCAGCTCTCAAAGCGCCCTGGCGGGCCAAAGGAGTGGTCCGCACCTTGCTTCTCCTGGCAGCAGCGGCGGCGGTGGCCGGCATCGCGTCCGCCTTCGGCATTGCTCGAGACTATGGCTATCTGAACGCGTCAATTCTGACCGGATCTCCCGATGGGCAGTATTACGCGCTGGCCACGCGATTGGCCAACCGTGCCAAAAGCGAGCACGGCACCCTCGATGTCGTCGCGACCCATGGTTCGATCGAAAACGTCAAGCGTCTGGCGCACGGCAGCGACAATTGTGCGGATAAATTCGCCCTCATCCAGGATGGCACGCCTGTGCCAGCCGATGCGCGTCTCGAACTGCTCGGTCGACTGCCACAACCGGAGTCGCTGCTGCTTCTCGGTAGACCAAATCACGCCATCAGCACCTTTGCCGATCTGCGTGGAGCATCGATCGGGATCGGTCCGGACGGATCAGGCACAGCTTACCTCGTGCGACAGCTCTTTGAAGACCCAGATCTGCGCACATTGGATGTCCATCTGTCGCAACACGGATTGGCAGAGCAGGCGCAGCTGGTGGCGGAGGATAAGCTCGACGTTGCAGCCTTCGTGATGCAGGAAGATGCCGAATTGCTGCGCGGCATTATTCACCAATACGGTCTGGATATCGTTTCGCCGCAGGACCTCCAGGGCTTGATCGCTCGCTACCCCTGGCTCAGCCTCGGCCAAATCCCGGCCGGACGCTGCGATCTGGTGCGTCGGATCCCTGCAACGAACAAGCCGATTGCGCGTCTTGCGACCTTGGTTATCGCAAGTCGGTGCGCCTGGCGCGCCGATCGGATCGCACTTCTCATGTTGCTCGGCGCGGAACTTCCAGGGTTCGTGCGCAACAATCCGCCGAGCCTGACAAGTTCAGCTACAAAACTGCAGCTCGCATCCGAAGCGCAGGAATTCTTCACGAAAGGCGAAGCGGAGGTGGCCGACAGGTATTTCCCATGGCTGGTAAACCTCATGTCGCCAGCCTATTGGGTCTACCTGATCATGGCCGTCACCATCCTTTTCAACGCGCTCAAAGGGTTCAGCCGATTTCGACTGTGGCGGATCGATGCCGCGCGCGAGAAGCTCGAGACGGCTCTGAGCGAACTCGTCGAAGCTGGAAGTGCCCAGGCGCAAATGCATGCAGTTCCGGCCGAGGGCGCGGCGGCCGCGGGCGATGCAGATGTCGCTGCTCAGGCAATCATGACGCGGCTGGTTGAACTGCGCGCCCGCTGTCAGCGTCAGACGAGTTCTCTTGTCACCCCCATGGGCGATGAAATGTTCTATCGCTACCAGCAGTTTCGGATCGACGAGGCGACAGCGACCCTGGGCGAGTGGCTTCGGAACCGGGCAGTTCAGGGATCGCTTCCGACCTAGAGCATCGCGTCGACGATCTTGAGC
>JBKPOZ010000162.1:0-32620 GCA_046733355.1 Pseudomonadota bacterium
TCATGCAGAGCTGCAGCGCGCTCATGCTGGCAATCACAAAGCTGCCGCAGCCGGTCATTGCGGCGGTCGAGGGCGTCGCGACTGCCGCAGGTTGCCAGCTGGTCGCCACCTGCGATCTGGCGGTGGCGTCGGCGAGCGCGAAGTTCTGCACCCCGGGCGTGCATATCGGCCTGTTCTGCTCGACGCCCATGGTTGCACTTTCGCGCAACGTTGGCCGCAAGCAGGCGATGGAGATGCTGCTGACCGGCGACATGATATCGGCGGAGGAGGCCTGCCGCATCGGGCTCGTCAATCGTGTCGTAGAGGCAGGGAAGGCACAGGAGGAAGGGCTGGCGCTCGCAGCCAAGATTGCAAAGAAATCCGCCGCAGTCGTGAAGCTCGGAAAGGAAGCGTTCTATCGCCAGATCGACATGAATCTTGCCGATGCCTACGCCTATGCATCAGAGGTGATGGTGACCAACATGATGGCGCGCGATGCGGGCGAGGGGATCTCGGCGTTCATCGAGAAGCGCGCCCCCAAATGGGAGGACCGCTGAAGACTCGCCGTCATTCCGGGGCGCCGCGCAGCGGCGAGCCCGGAATCCATGATCACAGGCCTGGGTTATGGATTCCGGCTCTCGGCTTTCAGCCTCGGCCGGAATGACGATTTTTTTGGAGCCTCACTGATCCCATGGACCACAACCAATACCCTGACAGCTATATTCGCGGTATCCTCAACACCGTGAAAAACATCGCCATGGTTGGCGTATCCGCCAATACCAGCCGGCCGAGCTATTTCGCATTCAAATATCTGCTCGAGCGCAACTTTCACATGATCCCTGTCAATCCGACGCTTGCCGGGCAGGAATTGTTGGGGCAGCGCGTCTATGCGAAGCTCGCCGATATCCCGGAGCCGGTGGACATGGTCGACATCTTCCGCAGCGCGCGTCATGCGCTTGCCATCGTGCAAGAGGCGCTGGCCATGCAGCCGCGGCCACAGATGATCTGGATGCAGCTCGGCATCCGCAACGACGAAGCCGCAGCGCTGGCGGAGCAGAATGGCATGAAGGTGGTGATGAATCGCTGCCCGAAAATCGAATATGGCCGCCTGTCATCGGAAATCGCCTGGATGGGGGTCAATACGCGCACGCTCACCGCCAAGAAAGCGCAGCTGTTCGGGCGCGGCATTCAGCGTATGGCACTCAACCGCGTCACGTTGGCAGGCGGCACCACCAAGGAAACCCAGTAGAGCCTTTGCATGACCGATCGCGTTCCAGGTTTTGCGACGCTGGCGATTCATGCCGGCGCGCAGCCCGACCCCACGACCGGCGCGCGCGCCACGCCGATCTATCAGACCACGTCCTTCGTGTTCGAAGATGTGGATCACGCCGCCTCGCTGTTCGGTCTGCAGACATTCGGCAACATCTATACGCGTATCGGCAATCCGACCAACGCCGTCCTCGAAGAGCGCGTGGCTGCCCTTGAAGGGGGCACCGCCGGCGTTGCCGTCGCCTCCGGCCACGCCGCGCAAGTGGTCGTCATGCATTGCCTCATGCGGCCGGGTGACGAGTTTGTCGCCTCCAAGAAGCTCTATGGTGGCTCGATCAACCAGTTCAACCATGCGTTCAAGAATTTCGGCTGGAACGTGGTGTGGGCGGAGCCCGACGATATCAAGAGCTTCGAACGCGCGGTCAGCCCCAAGACGAAGGCGATCTTCGTCGAGTCCATTGCCAATCCGGGCGGGGTGATCACGGATCTGGAGTCGATCGGCCGCATTGCGAAAAATGCCGGCGTTCCCTTCATCGTCGACAACACGCTGGCCACGCCGTTTCTGTGCAAGCCGATCGACTATGGCGCCGACATCGTCGTGCATTCGCTGACCAAATTTCTGGGTGGCCACGGCAATTCGATCGGCGGTCTGATCGTCGACGGCGGCACGTTCAACTGGTCGCGGGAAAAGCGCTATCCGATGCTCACCGAGCCGCGGCCCGAATACCACGGCATCGTGCTGCACGAGACTTTCGGCAATTTCGCCTTCGCCATCGCCTGTCGGGTGCTGGCGCTGCGCGACATGGGCCCCGCGCTCTCGCCATTCAATGCCTTCCTCATTCTGACCGGCATCGAAACCTTGCCCCTGCGCATGCAACTGCACTGCGACAACACGCTTGCGGTGGCGCAATGGCTCAACACGCACGCAAAGGTAGCATGGGTGAGCTATCCGGGACTGCCGGGTGACCGCTACCACAACCTGGCGAAGAAGTACGTGCCGAAGGGTGCAGGGTCGGTGTTCACGTTCGGTCTCAAGGGCGGCTACGACGCCGGCGTCAAGCTCGTGTCCAACGTGAAGCTCTTCTCGCATCTCGCCAATATCGGCGACACGCGCTCGCTGATCATTCATCCCGCCTCCACCACGCATCGCCAGCTCACAGACGCGCAGAAAGTCCAGGCGGGCGCCGGGCCCGACGTGGTGCGCCTGTCGATCGGCCTAGAGGACAAAGACGACATTATCGCCGACCTCGAACAGGCACTCGCCGCCTGAAGAAGCGATCAGACTGCGGCGCACTCCCTCTCCCCAGCGGGGAGAGGGCTGGGGTGAGGGGGTCGCCAGCATCACTGAAAGACAGTAACCCCTCACCCTAACCCTCTCCCTACGGGAGAGGGAACTTGAGCGAGCTCGCTGCCAGAGCAGCGGCACACGTGAGTCATTCATTTGGAGAGCGTGCGTTTGACATAATCGCGAATGCGCGCAAGCGCTTCGGCCGAGGTCCAGATCTCCTCCACTTCGGACGTCAAAGGATTGGCCTGCCAGCGCTCGAGCGCAGGCCGGCGCATCTGCCGCTTGGTGAACGCAAAGGCTGCGGGCGAAAGTGCCGCGAGGGTTCTTGCCGCATCGAGGGCACGCTCGAGCAGTACAGCAGGCTCGACGACGGCGTGAACGAGGCTGCGCTCCTGCGCCTCGGCCGGCGAATAGGTCGTGCCGCTCAGGACCGCTTCTTCGAAATGCTCGGGCGCAACCGCGTGGCGCATGATCTCCATGGGCAAGGGAGGAAACACGACGCCGACGAGAAGTTCGGTGATGCCAATGCGAACGCTCTCGCGCGCCATCAGCCGGCGATCGGCGGCGCAGGCGAGCACGCATCCTCCCGCGATGGCATGCCCGTTGACCGCGGCGACGACCGGTTTTGGATGCGTAAACACGGTGGCAAACATCGCGGTCAGCTTCGACAAAAACGAGCGGATATATTGCGGTCCGCCCTCGAGCAGGCGCAAAAGGTCGACGCCGGCCGAAAAGATGCGGCCGCTGCCAATTATGACCAGCGCCGGCGAGGACGAGTGCCGGTGCTCCGCGAAGCGCGCGGCAAGCGCGTCGCAGAATTCCGTATCCATCGCGTTTGCCTTGCCATGCTGCATGCGCAGGACGGCGATACCGTCCTGATTGACCAGATCCATCATGGCATCTGCC
This sequence comes from Pseudomonadota bacterium, assembly GCA_046733355.1. GTDB lineage: Bacteria > Pseudomonadota > Alphaproteobacteria > Rhizobiales > Xanthobacteraceae > VAZQ01. The sequence continues at coordinate 3,443 of JBKPOZ010000162.1, forward strand.
TTTGTCCGCTATGCCGCGTCGACGCGGCGGAAGCCGTTCCACATAGCCGTCGCGGCGCCGGACAGGAGCACGCGCACATAGCGGAGCTGCTGGTGCTCTCCGTTGAGCGAAATGCGCGGCAGCGCCGTCAGATGATGCCGATGCTCCGGAAAGATAACGCCCGGACGCGTTGTCACCGCAGTCCTGAACCCGAGCTCCGCAGCAATACGGAATTCGCGCGCGCCCGCGGAAGTGCGGTCGCCTACGGGGTAGGAGAGATGCTCCGGCCGCTTGCCCAGCGCGGACCCGATCACCGTGCGGCTCATTTCCATCTCGGTGCGTGCGGTCTTCTCGGCCACCTTGCCCAGCATCACATGATTGACCGTATGCGCCCCGATGGTAACGAACGGATCGGCCGCCAGGGTGGCAATCTCGTCCCAGGTCATGCACAGCTCGCGGCAGAACGCGCCGATGTCGACCTGATAGCGACCGGCGAGATCACGTACGACATGGCGGAGTTTGTCCTCGCTCTTGAAGCTGCGTAGCCAGCCATAAAGCTGCTCAAAGACGTGGCGTTTGTCGGCAACCCTATCGCACTCGAAGGCCCGTTCCTCGCCGTCGACAAGCAGCACGATGCGCTTGTTGCGTGCCACAACCGCCTCGAGCGCCAACCACCAGAGCTCGCCCAGGCCATCCGGAAAGCTGGTCGGCACATAAAGCGTAAAAGGCACCTCGTGCTTCTTGAGGATCGGATAGGCCCACTCCAGCGTATCGCGATAGCCGTCATCGATGGTGAACACGACGAAGCGCTTGCGCACATCCTGCTCGCGCAAGCGTCGGTACATTTCATCGATGCTGATAAGGTCGATCCGGGAGCGGCGCAGCGAGCGCACAACGCGACGGAGGAATCTCGGGCGCAGCTCGAGCAGCCGGTTCGGCTGAAACCGATCCGCCCGCGGCGGCCGCACATGGTGCACGGTGAGGATGGCGCCGAGCCCGCCCACAAATGGGCGCATGAGGTGATGGGCGGCGCTGAAATAGAGCGCTTCAAAGCCGCCGCGAATGACGCTCCTGTGCACTGCGTTCACGATACTGTTTCCCGGCCGATCGTCGAGACTATCTCATCGCTTTCTTGATAATTGTTTGAGCCGGCGCTGCACTGGAGGTGTAAATGCCGCTGATGACAGTCGAGGAACTGGAGCGCTTTCTTGCTGCCGAGTTCCCGCAGGGATTCAATCCGCAGAGCGGTCTTGCCATCGAAGCGCTTTGGACGAACGGCTGCAGAGTGCGACAAAGGTTCAGCACGTCTTCCCTGCGCCCGGGCGGAACGATCTCCGGTCCGACCATGATGGGGCTCGCCGACTTTGCCATGTACGTCGCCGTGCTTGCCGCGATCGGTCCGGTCGCCCTCGCCGTGACCATAAATCTCACCATCAATTTTTTGCGTAAGCCGGGGCAACGCGACCTTATCGCCGAAGCGCGTCTGCTGAAGCTTGGGCAGCGGCTCGCCACGGGTGAGATTCTGATCCGCTCGGAGGGTGAGCCGGACATTGTCGCACATACGATTGCAACGTACTCCATTCCTCGCAAGCGGTAATATACAACCCTCTACATAAGGTACGAGCCACCCGCGCGTTTTTGGCTCGGGATTGACGATCCTGCAGGTCTGTCGCTATGACCGGCCCTGATGTCATTCCTGCTTACACCGGGTGCCATGAAGACCTATTCCGCCAAGCCCGCCGAGGTCAAAAAGAACTGGATCATGATCGACGCCACCGGCCTTGTCGTTGGGCGCCTCGCATCGATCGTGGCCATGCGCCTGCGCGGCAAGCACAAGCCGACTTACACGCCGCATGTCGATGACGGGGACAATGTGATCATCGTCAATGCGGAAAAGATCGTGCTCACCGGCAAGAAACGCGAGAACAAGGTGTACCGCCATCACACGGGATTCATTGGCGGCATCAAAGAGCGCACCGCGCGCTCGATTCTGGAAGGCAAATTCCCTCAGCGCATCGTCGAGAAAGCGGTCGAGCGCATGCTGCCGCGCGGCCCGCTTGCGCGCGTGCAACTCGGCAATCTGCGCGTCTATGCCGGTCCCGATCATCCGCACGCCGCGCAAAATCCGGAAGTGCTCGATGTCGGCTCGCTCAATGCCAAGAACAAAAGGAGCGCGTGACCATGGCCGAGACCATCCAATCGCTAGATCAGCTCGCCGCGCTGCGGCCGGCACCGGCACCCGAGACGCCCAAATACGTGCAGAAGCTCGACAAGCACGGCCGCAGCTATGCCACTGGCAAGCGCAAGGATGCGGTTGCGCGCGTGTGGCTCAAGCCGGGGGCGGGACACATCGTGGTCAACACGCGGGACTTCCAGGTCTATTTCGCGCGCCCGGTGCTGCGCATGCTGATCCAGCAGCCGCTGGTCGCAACCAATCGGATGGGCCAGTACGACGTAACTTGCACCGTTTCGGGCGGTGGACTGTCCGGTCAGGCGGGCGCGGTGCGCCACGGGCTATCCAAGGCGCTCATGCACTTCGAGCCGGATCTGCGCGCGGCATTGAAACGCGGCGGGTTCCTGACGCGCGACGCGCGCGTCGTCGAGCGCAAGAAATACGGCAAGGCGAAAGCGCGACGCTCGTTCCAGTTCTCCAAGCGATAAACTTCAGCGTCACGTTTGCTGTCATGCCCGGCGCGCAGTCAAGCTTGCGCAGACTGCGTAAACTTGTCTGCGTCGCGGCGGCGTCCACGTTGGTGCCGCAATCTTTGATTCGGGCGACGGCAAGGTTGATCGAGCTGTTTCTTGTGCAGGTAACCGCTGCGGAAGGGTTGCGACGCTAGATTGCCATCTTTCGCGGGGGATGGCGGTCGGCTATGCATCTCGACGTCGGGACCCTTTCGGTCGTTACCGTCTTCGTCACCGCACTGCTCGGTGCATTGCTGGTCTTTGCCGGTCTGCAGAATCGCACGATTCGCGCACCGATGTGGTGGGGCGCCGCCAACATTGTGGGCGCGCTGGGCCTGGGATTGGCTGCCTCTGACGTAGCCCAGTTCCTCGCCCTCGATCTTGCCAATGCGCTGGTGCTGCTCGCCTACGGACTGACGTGGGCGGGGGCGCGGGTGTTTGATGGCCGCAAGGTGCTTCCCCTGGTTGTTGTGTTCGCGCCTCTGCTCTGGCTGTGCGCCTGCCGCATTCCCGCGTTTGAATCCTCGTCCAATTTGCGCGTGATGGTGCTTAGCGCCATGACCGCAATGCTCGCCGCGGCAACGGCCGAGGAGTTCTGGCGCGGACGCGGCGAAGCGCTGCTCTCGCGCTGGCCCACGGTGATTGTGCTTCTGGCCTATGCGGCGGCCCTGGTGGCGCGCATTCCGGCGACGTTTTCGCCGCTGTTCAATACCGGCTCGGTCATGGAAGGGCTCTCCTTCGCGCTGATCGCATTCGGCACCTTGCTGTTCACCCTCGTCCTCTCGTTCCCTGCTGCTGAACATGACAAAAGAGCGCACGGAGCTGCAGCACAAGATCAATGCTATGGTCGATCCATTGAGCGGGGTCGCCAATCGCCGCGCTTTTCTCGATGGCGCCACCAGGCTGCTGGTGCAGCAGGAGGTCGACAGCGAGCCGTTGGCAATGGTGCTGTTCGACCTCGACCGCTTCAAGGATATCAACGACTGCATGGGCCATGCGGTCGGCGACCGCGTGTTGCAAACGGTTGCCGCGAGCACGACCGCCACGCTGGGAAGCGAGGTTCTGTTCGGCCGCATAGGGGGAGAGGAATTCGCGGCGCTGATGCCGGTCGGCGATCTCGGCGAAGCCTATGCGGTCGCCGACGGCGTGCGCAGGAATTTTTGCGAAGCGGCTGCGCGTTTTGCGAATGGCGATCTCGTGCCCACCGTGAGCGCTGGCTTGACGGTCTCGGTGCTCCCGGCCGCGGCGGCGACGAACGGCCGGCGGGCGGATGCAGAGCTCAGCGAGAAAGAACGGGTCGATACCCTGCTCGACGTTGCCGATCGCGCGCTCTATCGGACGAAGGCAAACGGACGCAATCGCGTAGAGGCAACGGCGCCGCTCGAGGAGACGGCGACGCCGGTCGCCCGCGCTCCGTCCATTGTGCCGCTGATCAAGACCGAGCCGGTCACCTTGCCGCAGGCGCGCGGGTGGCGCCGACGCGTGGCGCAATAGATTGAATCCGGTCTGTGATAGCGTGGGCCGGGTTCGAAACCCGCCTCCCGCCCTTCAGCTCGAGGCCCGCAGGAGCACTGAGGCGCTGAAGCGTTGCGCCATTTTTTCAGCATTTTTTCAGATCAAAGCCGCGCATCGCGCAACCAGTCGCAAAGCGTGCGAGCAGAGTTCGCGCCCATTCCCCGCAGATGATGCTATGCAGTCCCAGCACTATTGCCGGAGGGCTGGAATGCTCGCGTCATCTCCCGCGCCGATTCTCGATCTGACCACGCTCATTCTCGTCGGCACCAGCATCGCCGGCCTGCTTGGCCTTTTTCTGGTTTCCGTGTCGGCACAGGAGCGCATGCGCGCCCTGGCGTGGTGGGGGAGCGCTTACCTGTTGGGTGGATTTGCGGTTGCGGTATGGAGTTTCGAGCCTCGCATCTCCCCACCTCTTCCGTTCGGCTTGTCCAATGCCGTGCTGTTTGTCGCCTGCGGCATGGTCTGGAGCGCGGCGCGGATCTTTCACGGCCGCCCGGTGCAGTGGGGCGGCATGCTCGCGGGCGGGACAGTCTGGCTTGCGGCCTGCCTGATCACGCCGGCGATGCAACTCGGCTCCGCGCGCCTGCTGCTCAGCTCATTGATCGCTTCCACCTACACTTTGCTCACCGCTGCCGAGCTTTGGCGTGAACGCCGCAAAACCGTGCTGCATCGCTGGCCAGCGATGCTTGTGCCGGTCTTGCATGCCGCCGTTTTCCTCGCGCCCATAGCGCTTGCGGGCCTTGTACCCGTTGACGGCCGTCCAAGCGGCGTCGCCAGCAGCTGCCTCGCACTGTTCGGACTCGAGATCATGCTCTATGTGGTCGGCAGCGCGTTCATCATTCTGGTGCTCGCGAAAGAGCGAACCATGCGCCTGCACCAGGATGCAGCTTTGAAGGATGAGTTGACCGGCGCGCTGAACCGGCGCGGCTTCTTCGCCACCGCAGAACGGATGCTCTCGCGGCACAACCGCAGTCGCACGCCAATGAGCATACTCATCTTTGATCTCGATCATTTCAAATCCATCAATGACCGTTTCGGCCATGCAATCGGCGATGAAGCTCTCAAACTGTTTGCCGCCACCGCCAGCAAGACGCTGCGCGCCTCCGACGTGTTTGCGCGCTTTGGCGGGGAGGAGTTCGTCGTCTTGCTGCCCGGCTCGCTGGCGGAAGCAACTGCCGCAGCCGACCGGGTGCGTGTGACCTTGTGAAGGCGGGAGTCACGGTTGCGGGCTATCCCCTCGGAGCGACCGTAAGCGTCGGCGCGGCGAGCGCCGCAACGGGGGCGAATATCGCAACCCTGCTCGCCGCAGCGGACCGCGCCCTCTACCGCGCCAAGGCGAAGGGGCGTAACCGGATCGAAGGCGCCGACGGAGTGATGCCGGCGGCTCCGTCGGCAGCCGAGGAGACGCAACCGGCCGAGCGCTTCTGGCATGCATGGCCCGGCCAGATGCGGCTGCGCGTCATTGCCTCGGGCTCATAAATTCCAGCCGGATAGCTAATCTAGCCCACTAACTCGACGCCCGCCTCGAGCCCGGCTCTCCAAACCAGCCGACTGCGATGCTCGGCTCCCGGGACACGAAGCGTGAACTCATAAGGCAGGTCTTCAAGCACGCTCAGGCTGAGCTTGGCCCCCCGCCGCGAGATATTGGTGACGAGACAAACCTTTGGCTCACCGTCCCCATACAGGATGGAGCCTGCCAACTGTACTTGCGCTCGCGGCGATCGTCTGGGCATGGCCGGCGCAGGATATTGATAACGCGTTGCCGGAGGATGAATCGCAAGAAGGGGGCGCAAGGGCGCCCCCTTCTGCCGCCTTTGCGCGGGATTGCAGCCTATGCCGAGTAGTACATTTCGAATTCGACCGGATGCGGCGTGTGCTCGAACCGGATCACCTCGCTCATCTTCAGCTCAATATAGCTGTCGATGAAATCGTCGTCGAACACGCCGCCAACTTTCAGGAAGCTGCGGTCCTTGTCGACCTCTTCGAGTGCCTGGCGCAGTGAACCGCATACCGTGGGAATCTGTTTGAGCTCCTGCGGCGGCAGATCATAGAGATCCTTGTCGACGGCCGATCCGGGGTCGAGCTTGTTTTTGACCCCGTCAAGCCCTGCCATCAGCATCGCCGCAAAGCCCAGATACGGGTTGCACAAAGGATCGGGAAAACGCACCTCGACGCGCTTGGCCTTGGGGTTTGTGGTCCACGGAATACGGCATGACGCCGATCGATTGCGCGCCGAATAGGCGAGCAGCACCGGCGCCTCGAAACCGGGCACCAGCCGCTTGTACGAGTTGGTGGTGGGATTCGTGAACGCGTTGAGCGCCTTTGCGTGCTTGATCACACCGGCGATGTAGGACAGGCAGATCTCGGAAAGATCCGAATATTTGTTTCCGGCAAACACCGGCTTGCCGTCCTTCCAGATCGACTGATGGCAATGCATGCCCGAGCCGTTGTCGCCGTATATCGGTTTGGGCATGAAGGTGGCGGTCTTGCCGTAGATCTGCGCGACCTGGGTGATGCAGTATTTGTAGATCTGCATCTGGTCCGCCATCACCGTGAGCGGCGCGAATTTCATTCCGAGCTCGTGCTGCGCCGAGCCGACTTCATGATGGTGCTTTTCCACTTTGACGCCCATGCGGGCCATCGCGCCGAGCATCTCGGAGCGCATGTCCTGGACCGTGTCCTGCGGAGGGACCGGGAAATATCCCTTCTTGAATCCGATATGGTGGCCGAGATTGCCGCCTTCGTATTCAGTGTCGGAATTTGTGGGAAACTCGACCGAATCGAGCTTGAAACCCGTGTTGTAGGGCTGTGCTGCGAATTTAACGTCATCGAAAATGAAGAACTCGGCCTCAGGCCCGAAATAGACCGTGTCGCCTACGCCCATGGACTTGACCATTCCCTCGGCGCGCTTGGCGATGCCACGCGGATCGCGATTGTAGGGTTCGCCAGTGGTCGGCTCGAGCACGTCGCATACCAGCGAAAGCGTGGTCTCGGCGAAGAACGGATCGATGCAGGCGGAGGCCGGATCGGGCATCAGATTCATGTCCGACTCGTGAATCGCTTTCCACCCAGCGATGGAAGACCCGTCGAACATCTGCCCTTCCGCGAAGGTGTCCTCCTCGATGACGCTGATGTCGAAGGTGACGTGCTGCCACTTGCCGCGCGGATCCGTGAAACGGAAATCCGCATATTTCACGTCGTTGTCCTTGATCATTTTCATGACTTCTTTAGGCGTAGTCATTGAGCACATACCCTTTCATGCATGCGAGTGGCTGGGGGAGGAACAAGAAGAAATGCAAACGCCCGGCGTCCAAGATCAAGCGGTCAGATCGCGTCCAACCCCGATTCCCCGGTTCTTATCCGGATGGCTTCCTCGACAGTGGAGACGAAGATCTTGCCGTCTCCGATGCGTCCGGTCTGAGCGGCACGGCGGATCGCTTCGACGGCCTTCTCGACCATGTCATCGCCGAGCACAATCTCAATCTTCACCTTGGGCAGGAAGTCAACCACATATTCGGCGCCCCGATAGAGCTCGGTGTGCCCTTTCTGCCGCCCAAATCCCTTGGCTTCCGTCACCGTAATGCCCTGCAATCCGACCTCTTGCAGCGCCTCCTTCACCTCGTCCAGCTTGAACGGCTTGATGACGGCTTCAATTTTTTTCATCGCGTTTCCTCCCCCACGGCCGTCCCGGAGGCGCCTGGACTGCCGCACGAGCAGGTAGCAGGCTCCATGCCAAGAATGTACGTGCGCGACGGAGACAAGAACCGGCTGGCAAAGAGAGCTTTAATAGCGGGCTAACACCGCTCAAGGAAAGCAGCTGCGCAGCATTTAGGCAACCCGGCTCTTTCCTGGGCAGCTACAGGCGGTCATCAAGGGAGGCGCAGGTTTCTGCGGCTCATGCTCGAGTTGCTTACTACCAGCGAGATGGCGGCAGCGGATCGCCTGGCGATGGCGGACGGCCATCCCGGCGTGGAACTTATGGACAACGCGGGAGGGGCGGTCGCCGCCAACGTTGCGCGGCGCCACCCGCCGGGGACTCGGATCGTGGTCGTCGCCGGCCCAGGCAATAATGGCGGCGATGGTTTCGTCGCTGCCCGATACCTGCAGGAGCAAGGCTATCGGGTGCGCGTCCTTCTCGCCGGAGAGCGCAGCCGGCTGAAAGGAGATGCGAGGCAAGCGGCGCAACGCTGGACGGGCCCATGCGCCGCGGCGGCGCCCGAAGCGGTGAGCGGCGCAGACGTTGTCGTCGACGCACTCTTCGGAGCCGGGCTCGATCGCCCGGTCGAGGGTTCTGCGCGTGCGCTGATCGAATCCATGAATGGAGGCCCGTGCGTGCATGCGGTGGACTTGCCCAGTGGCATCAACGGAACGAGCGGGGCGATCATGGGCGCAGCCGTGCGCGCGCGACATACCGTGACCTTCTTTCGCCGCAAGCTCGGCCACGTGCTCTTGCCCGGCAGAACGCACTGCGGCCGGGTCGACATCGCCCAAATCGGCATTCCCGCGGGGGTGCTCGAGCGCATCAAGCCGCGCACGTCGGTGAACTGCCCCGAAAGCTGGGGACATTTTTTTCCAATCCCGCAGGCCAGCGGGCACAAATACGCGCGCGGCCATGCCGTAATCCTGTCCGGGGGGATGTCGTCAACCGGCGCCGCGCGTCTTGCCGCGCGCGGTGCGCTGCGTGCGGGGGCGGGCCTGGTGACCATCGCGAGTCCACGCGATGCCCTTCCCACCAATGCGGCGGCCAATGAGGCCGTCATGGTACGCCCGGTCGATGGCAAGGACGAGCTTGCAGACTTTCTTCGCGATGCGCGGCGCAACGCGGTGGCGTTGGGCCCAGGCGGCGGCGTTGGCCCAGCAATGCGCGCGCTGGTCGAAGCGGCGCTTGCCGGAGAGCGCGCGGTGGTGCTCGATGCCGATGCGCTGACGAGTTTCGCCGACGACCCGGAGCAACTGATCAGGGCCTTGGGGCAGCGAAAGGGGGCATCGATCATCACGCCACATGAAGGAGAATTTTCCCGTGTATTCGGTGGCTTGGACGGTATCTCTAATGCGGAATCGAAACTTGAGCGGGCCCGTTATGCGGCCCAGCGAACTGGCGCCGTGTGCATATTGAAAGGTGCGGATACTGTGGTGGCCGCGCCCGACGGGCGTTGCACCATTCTGGACCATGCGCCGGCATGGCTCGCCACCGCAGGCGCAGGCGACGTGTTGACCGGGATGGCGGCAGGCCTTCTCGCCCAAGGCATGCCGTGCTTCGAGGCGGGTTGTGCGGCGGCGTGGCTTCATGCGCAGGCCGCATTTGCGTTCGGGCCAGGCTTGATTGCAGAAGACCTGCCGAAGGCGCTGCCCGCAGTCTACGCTCGGGTTGTCGCGCAGCTTGAGGCGAGACGAGCCAATAGTCCGCATGGCGACCCTCTCGCTTGAGCCAGAGCGAGCATCTGCCTATTTATCGGCGTTCGCGCGAAGGTGCTCTTTGCGGGCGTGGCGGAACTGGTAGACGCGCGGGATTTAGGTTCCCGTGACGAAAGTCGTGGGGGTTCAAATCCCTCCGCCCGCACCACCGCAAAGGCACCAAGAAATACCCCCGGCTGCGCTGCGCGCCGCCGCAGATGAGATGCTCGCCATGGAAGTGACGGAAACCCTCTCTGACGGTCTCAAGCGCGAATTTCACATCCAGGTGCCGGCGGCGGATCTGGAAGCGCGCGTCGCGCAGCGACTCAATGAGCTCAAAGACCGTGTTCAGTTGCGCGGCTTCCGTCCCGGAAAGGTTCCGGTGACGCATCTCAAGAAGGTCTACGGCAAGGCCGTGATGGCGGAAACCATCGATGCCGTCATCCGCGAGCTCAATGGACAAATCGTGAGCGAGCGCGGACTCAAGCTCGCTACCGAACCCAAAGTCACCATTCCGGATCAGGAAACGGCGGTGGAAAAGCTCATCGGAGGGCAGACGGACCTTGACTACACCCTCGCATTGGAGCTCCTGCCCAAAATCGAGCTGGCGGACTTCAAGGGAGTCAAACTCGAGCGACTGGTTGCGGACATCACGGACGCCGAGGTGGATGAGGCGGTCCGCAACATCGCGGAGCAGAACCGTCCGTTTTCAGCAAAGGGGGAGGGCGCAAAAACGGAGCGCGGAGATCGGCTGGTTATCGATTACACCGGGCGCGTCGACGGCAAATGGTTCGAGGGCGGCAGCGCGAATGATGCCGTGGTCAACGTAGGAGCCGGCACGTTCCTTCCAGGATTCGAGGATCAGCTCATCGGCGCAAGCGCCGGCGAGCAAAAACAAGTGAAAATCACCTTCCCCACGAACTATCAGAACGCGCAGCTCGCGGGGAAGGAGGCGGAGTTCGATGTGACGGTGAAATCGATCGAAGCACCGGGCGCGGTCACGCTCGACGACGTGTTTGCAAATACGCTTGGTCTGGAATCGCTCGATCGTCTCAAGCAGGCCGTGCGCGAGCGCCTGCAACAGCAGCTTGCGGGAGTGAGCCGCCAGCGCCTGAAACGGCAGCTTCTCGACAAGCTCGACGAGGCGCACAAATTCGCGCTGCCGCCGACGCTTGCGGAGGAGGAGTTCAAGAACGTCTGGGAGACCGTAGAAGGGGACCTCAAGGCGCAGAACCGCACTTTCGCCGACGAGGGCACCACCGAGGAAAAGGCGCGCGAGGAATATCGCGCCATCGCCGATCGGCGGGTGCGGCTCGGTCTTGTGCTTGCGGAAATCGGCGAGAAGAACGGTATCACGGTCACCGAGCAGGAGCTCAGTCGCGCCGTTGTTTCGCGCGCGCAGCAGGCCCCGGGGCACGAGCAGCAGATTTGGGATTACTACCGCAAGCGGCCGGAGGCGCTGGCCAGCCTGCGCGCGCCCATCTTCGAGGACAAGGTCATCGACTTCCTGATCGAGCTCGCGCAGGTTGAGGAGAAACGCGTCTCGCGGGAGGAGCTGCTGCGCGAGGACGAAGACAGCAGCCGCGCCGCGGCCTGACCCGCACGCCGCTCGGGTGCTTGCCGCGGTTCGCCGCCTTGCCCGCGCGGTTCTGGAGTATAGTATCGGCTGGGCGGAACGGACCGGGGCTGGTCGATTTCGCAGCTGCCGGGCTGTTCGGGCCGTGACCCATCGAGCTTGTGCCAGGCGCCGGGGTGTATATCTCTCGCCTGCACGAGAAGTCGATCAAATGTGCTGCGCTGCGATGCCCCGGCGTTCCGTCATCGAGGAGACAGTCAGAACCGATGCATGACCCTTACGAGACCTACATGAATACGCTCGTGCCTATGGTGGTTGAGCAAACCAACCGCGGCGAGCGCGCCTACGACATTTTCTCGCGTCTGCTCAAAGAGCGCATCATCTTCATCAGCGGGCCGGTCGAGGACATGATGTCAACGCTCGTTGTCGCGCAGCTCCTTTTTCTGGAAGCCGATAATCCGAAGAAAGAGATCGCGATGTATATCAACTCGCCCGGCGGGGTGGTGACGTCGGGTCTTGCCATCTATGACACGATGCAGTTCGTTCGGCCCACCGTCTCCACGTTGTGCGTCGGACAAGCCGCTTCCATGGGCTCGCTCCTTCTCGCTGCCGGCCACAAGGATATGCGTTTTGCCCTGCCCAATTCGCGCATCATGCTGCACCAGCCGTCCGGCGGCTTTCAAGGCCAGGCGACCGACATCATGCTCCACGCACAGGAGATCCTGAATCTGAAGAAGCGGCTTAACGAAATCTACGTCAAGCATACCGGCCAGCCGCTGAAGAAGATCGAGGATGCGCTCGAACGCGACTATTTTCTTACCGGTCAGATGGCCGTGGAATGGGGCATCGTGGATCGCGTGATCGAGAAGCGGCCTGAGGACGCATCCAAGGCGGCCTGAGCGGCGCTGCAGAAGTACCCGCCAGCCCTGAATCTTCATGGTTAATAAATTCTTGATTGGCGATGCGGTACCGTGGTTCGCTACCATCCGTCCGGATAGGCGAAAGACTGGAGACCTGTGACATTGCTGCTACGGACTCTTAAACGGCCCGACGTTATGCTTGGCAACGATGTGTCCGCTTTGCCCTGCGGCAGCCTGGCCGAGGGAGACATGGAATGAGCAAGACCGGCAGTGGCGATTCGAAGAACACGCTCTACTGCTCGTTCTGCGGCAAGAGCCAGCACGAGGTGCGCAAGCTCATTGCCGGCCCGACCGTATTTATCTGCGACGAGTGCGTCGAGCTCTGCATGGACATCATCCGCGAGGAGAACAAATCCTCGCTGGTGAAGTCGCGCGACGGGATTCCGACGCCGAAGGAGATCCGCAAGGTCCTCGACGATTACGTCATCGGCCAGGATCACGCGAAAAAGGTGCTCTCCGTCGCCGTGCACAACCACTACAAGCGGCTCAACCACCAGACCAAGCACAACGATGTCGAGCTCGCCAAGTCGAACATTCTGCTGATCGGGCCGACCGGCTCAGGCAAGACGCTGCTCGCGCAGACGCTCGCGCGCATTCTCGATGTGCCTTTCACCATGGCCGATGCAACGACGCTCACCGAAGCCGGCTATGTCGGCGAGGACGTCGAGAACATCATTCTGAAATTGTTGCAGTCCGCCGACTACAATGTGGAGCGCGCCCAGCGCGGCATTGTCTACATCGACGAGATCGACAAGATCAGCCGCAAGTCGGACAATCCTTCGATTACGCGCGACGTTTCCGGCGAAGGCGTGCAGCAGGCGCTGCTCAAGATCATGGAAGGTACGATCGCCTCGGTTCCTCCACAGGGCGGGCGCAAGCACCCGCAGCAGGAGTTTCTGCAAGTCGATACCACCAATATTCTGTTTGTGTGCGGCGGCGCGTTCGCCGGACTGGAAAAGATCATCTCCGCGCGCGGCCGCTCGACCTCGATCGGCTTCGGCGCCAAGGTCATGGCGCCCGAGGATCGCAAGGCCGGCGAGATCTTCCGTGACGTGGAACCCGAGGATCTCCTGAAATACGGCTTGATCCCGGAATTCGTCGGACGTCTTCCCGTCGTTGCCACGCTTGAGGATCTCGATGAGGCCTCGCTCAAGCTCATTCTCACCCAGCCAAAGAACGCGCTGGTCAAGCAGTATCAGCGCCTCTTCGAGATGGAATCGATCGATCTTACTCTGGCGGAAGAAGCGCTCGGAGCGATCGCCCGCAAGGCTATCGACCGCAAGACCGGCGCGCGCGGCTTGCGCTCGATCATGGAAGGCATCCTGCTCGACACGATGTTCGATCTCCCCAGCCTCGAAGGGGTGGAGGAGGTAGTGATCTCCAGAGAGGTGGTCGAAGGCACAGCCCGGCCCCTCTACATTTACGCGGATCGGGCCACCGAAGTCAGCGCGTGACCGCGCGCAAGGCGTGCCGGGGATAGCTCCAAGTGCCGGCGTTCAGCCATCTATTTGCTTGAATTGTCAAGCTTACTTGACTCGGGCGGAGCCTGTCGCCACCTATTAGCACGAGCAAAGGACTCCAGAATCACGTCCCGGGAGGGGTTCCAAGTACCTCAGCTCTGAGGGCAGTCCAGAACCCGTCACCTTATCCCTTCCCGGCATACCTTTTGCACTCGTGTCGGGATGCCGCATAGCGGGTTCAGGCAACGAGGGGCACAACGAGAGGACTTCGGGCCATGACCAGCGCTAAACCTAAGCCACCCCTCATTCCGGGCGAGATCCGCGCCTATCCGGTCCTGCCGCTGCGGGACATCGTGGTCTTTCCGCACATGATCGTGCCGCTTTTCGTGGGCCGCGAAAAGTCGATTAAGGCGCTGGAAGAGGTGATGCGTTCCGACACCTTCATCCTGCTGGCCACCCAGAAGAATGCCTCCGATGACGATCCCGCAACGGGCGCCATCTACGAGGTGGGCACGCTCGCGAGCGTTCTGCAGCTGCTCAAGCTTCCGGACGGCACCGTCAAGGTGCTGGTCGAGGGCGCCGCGCGCGCCAAGGTCGAGCGCTATACCGATCGCGTCGAATACTATGAAGCCGCTGCAGTGGCGATCGCGGACTCTGCCGGCGAGCAGGTCGAGGCCGAGGCGCTTGCGCGCTCGGTCATCAACGAGTTCGAGAACTACGTCAAGCTGAACAAGAAGGTCTCGCCGGAAGTGGTCGGCGTGGTGCAGCAGATCGAGGACTACGCCAAGCTCGCCGACACCGTTGCCTCGCATCTCGCGGTCAAGATTCCCGACAAGCAGATTATTCTGGAAACTCCCTCTGTCACCGAACGCCTGGAAAAGGTGCTCGGCATGATGGAGAGCGAGATTTCCGTGCTGCAGGTCGAGAAGCGCATCCGCACGCGCGTCAAGCGGCAGATGGAGAAGACACAGCGCGAGTACTACCTCAACGAGCAGATGAAGGCGATCCAGAAGGAGCTCGGCGACGAGGAGGGCAAGGACGAGCTCGCCGAGATCGAGGAGAAGATCAAGCGCACGCGGCTCTCGAAGGAGGCGCGCGAGAAGGCGCAGCACGAGCTCAAGAAGCTGCGGCAGATGTCACCGATGTCCGCCGAGGCGACCGTCGTGCGCAACTATCTCGACTGGCTCCTGTCCATTCCGTGGAACAAGAAGACCAAGGTGAAGAAGGATCTCAGGCTCGCGCAGGAGATCCTCGACAACGATCACTATGGCCTTGAAAAGGTGAAGGAGCGGATTGTCGAATACCTTGCAGTGCAGCAGCGCGCGAACAAGCTCACCGGGCCAATTCTCTGCCTGGTGGGGCCGCCCGGCGTGGGCAAGACGTCCCTCGGCAAATCGATTGCGCGGGCGACCGGCCGCGACTTCGTGCGCGTCTCGCTGGGGGGCGTCCGCGACGAGGCGGAGATTCGCGGACATCGGCGCACCTATATTGGCTCCATGCCCGGCAAGGTCGTGCAATCGATGCGCAAGGCGAAGTCTTCCAATCCGCTGTTCCTGCTGGACGAGGTGGACAAGATGGGCGCCGATTTCCGCGGCGACCCGTCCTCGGCGCTGCTCGAAGTGCTCGATCCCGAGCAGAACCATACCTTCAACGATCACTATCTCGAGGTGGATTACGACCTCTCGAGCGTGATGTTCATCACGACGGCCAACACGCTGAACATCCCGCCGCCCTTGATGGATCGCATGGAGATCATCCGCATCGCCGGCTACACCGAGGACGAGAAGGTGGAAATTGCCCGCCGCCATCTCATTCCGAATGCGACCGCCAAGCACGGACTCAAGCCTGATGAGTGGAAGATCGAGGATGAGGCGCTGCTGCTGCTCATTCGCCGCTACACGCGCGAGGCGGGCGTGCGCAACCTGGAGCGCGAGCTGTCGACCCTCATCCGCAAGGCGGTGAAGGAGCTCACGCTCGAGCAGAAGACCTCGATCACTGTCGATGCGCCGAGCGTTGACCGTTATTTGGGCGTGCCGAAGTTCCGCTACGGCGAAGTGGAGGATCAGGACTTGGTCGGTGTCGTCACCGGTCTCGCCTGGACCGATGTCGGGGGCGAGCTTCTCACCATCGAAGCCGCGATGATGCCCGGCAAAGGCAAGATGACGGTCACCGGCAACCTGCGTGATGTGATGAAGGAATCGATCTCGGCAGCTGCGTCCTACGTGCGCATGCGCGCCATCGCCTTCGGCATCGAGCCGCCCTCGTTCGACAAGAAGGATATCCACGTGCACGTGCCTGAAGGTGCAACGCCGAAGGATGGCCCCTCGGCCGGCGTTGCCATGGTCAGCGCAATCGTTTCTGTGATGACCGGCATTCCTGTGCGTCGCGACGTGGCGATGACTGGCGAGATCACCTTGCGCGGCCGCGTGCTGCCCATCGGTGGCCTCAAGGAGAAGCTATTGGCCGCATCACGCGGCGGGATGCGTACGGTACTGATCCCCGAGGAGAACGCCAAGGATCTCGTCGAGATCAGCGATAGCATCAAGAAGAACCTCGACATCGTCCCGGTGTCGCGTATGGACGAGGTGCTTGCGCGTGCGCTGGTGCGCAAGCCCGAGCCCATTGAATGGGATGAGGACAAGGCGAAGGCGGCCGAACCGGCGGTTTCGGCGGAGCCTGCGGTCGAGGAGGATTCTTCTGCGCTGACGGCGCACTGAAACACTCTGGTTCGAAGCAACTCAAGCGGCGGCGCTTTTCAAGCGCCGCCGCTTGTCTTGGGAGGAGCTACGGAAACCACTTGACAAGCCCCAGAACAAAACGGGAACATGAATCCGAGCCGCCCAAGGAGCGGCAAATTCCGGGAGATCAGCAATGAAGACCACGTTTGTTCTCGCAGTTTCGCTGGCAGTGGCTGGGTTTCTGGCGCTTTCTCCTGCGGGAGCGCAGCAGAAGACCAGGAAGGAGTGCCGGGAGGAGTGGATGGCAAACCGCGCCGCCATAGCAGCGGCCGGGAAAACTCAACGGGTATTTCTGGCCGAGTGCCGAGGCATTCCGTTGCCGCCGCTGGCGGAAACGGCCATCGATCCGAGCAAGGGCCAGTACGCCACCGAAGCGGCAGCAAAGGCGAGTTGTGCGGCCGACGCGGTCGTATGGGTCAACTTGCGGTCGAAGGTGTACCACGCAACCGAGAGCAAGAGCTACGGCACGACCAAGTCCGGTGCATATATGTGCGAGCAGATATCGGCAGCGGCCGGTTTTCGGCCGGCAAAACCCTTCCGCGCCGCCGCCGCGGCACGATCGTAGAGGCCGCTTGCACGCCCGTTTGGCGCGGCGATAAAGGAAGGGTGAGGGCGGTTAGCTCAGTTGGCCAGAGCGCCTGCTTTACACGCAGGATGTCGGCGGTTCGAGTCCGTCACCGCCCACCACATGCAAGGAAACATCACCCGCGGGTTTAGCCCGCGGGCTTTTCCCAGCGAACGACTCATAGCCCCCGATTGAGCGCAGCGAAATCGGGACGTGCCGCCCGGATCTCGCGCTCGACCCGGGCTACCCTCAAACCGCTTCCTTGAGCTCCTTGGCTGCGCGGAATGCGACCTTCTTGCTGGCCTTGATCTGGATGGGCTCGCCGGTCGCGGGATTGCGTCCCATGCGCGCCGCGCGTTTGCGTACCTGCAGAATCCCGAGCCCGCCGATGCGGATGCGATCACCTTTTTTGAGATGCTTCGTCACCAGGCCGACGAGGTCGCCGAGAACGGCCTCGGTCTGCTTTTTCGACAGCTCATGGGATTCGGAAAGATTAGCCGCGAGGTGTTTCATGGTCACGGTGGTGGGTGTACCCGGTTTCTTCGCTGCCATGTTTGGCCCTCCTCATAGAAGTGGCGCCAAGTGCCACTCGTCACCCCATCGCATTAAACGATTCGGATGGGGTCTGACCATCACTTAAGCGCGAAAAATGTGGGTTTTTTGCATGCAGGTGTGCAAAAACCGGCTATTCATCGGGGTCAGGCGCATGCGGGAATGTCGTAGAGTCGCAGTTGTCCCGCAAAATCGGCATCTTTCGAAGGGCTTAGGCGCGGTCGCCTTGACTTGCCATTGGGCGCTATTTAACTCCGCAAGGCGCCCGCGGGGGCGTAGCTCAGTTGGTTTAGAGCGTCGGCCTGTCACGCCGAAGGTCGCGGGTTCGAGCCCCGTCGCTCCCGCCAGAACTGCCCATGCTCAAACGTACCCGCCGATGGCAAATGGCAATGAGCACGGACCCGAAAGCCTCGTGCTACGAATGCTGCGCGACATTGGGCATAAGCAAGACCTTATAATGGATAACGTGCGCGATCTGAAATTGCGCATGACAGCTCTTGAAGCATTCGTGACGAGCAGCATGACCGTGGTCAATGGACGCCTCGATCGCATCGAAGCGCGTCTCGACCGGATCGAGGGGCGGCTGGAGGTCAGCGAACACGCCTGAGCTTTGGCGACCTGACGTTGAGTCCGCGCAGAAAAATCCTCATTCAGCCGCGGCGGACTGGACCGCCGGCTTCAATCCGAGAATCTGCCGCGCGTCATCCGGGGTGGCGACAGTGTCGCCAAGTAATTCAACGATCCTCGCCGCCTTCTCTACTAATGCCGCGTTGCTTGGCGCTAGCTTTCCCTTCTCGAGATAGAGATTGTCTTCGAGGCCTACACGCGGATGGCCGCCGAGCAGGACAGCCTGCGCCACCATGGGAAATTGATAGAGCGAAATTCCGAAGGCAAACCACGGAGCGTTGGGCGGCAGCAGGCTGCGCATGTACATCATTGCTTCCGAGGTCGCCGGCTGCGCCCAGGAGATGCCGAGGCAGATCTGAAACATGCCCGGCGGCTTGATGTGGCCGCTCTCGATCATGCGCTTGGCAAGCATGAGATGTCCCGCCTCGAACACTTCGAGCTCCGGCAGCACGCCCGCGTCGCGGATCGCAGTTGCCATGCTCTGCAAATGCGCGGGCGTGTTGACGAAAACCTGCGCCCCCATGTTCATGCTGCCCATATCCAGGCTGCAAATATCGGGCTTCAGCTCGACAATGTGGCGCACGCGCTGCGCCGGCCCTCGCAGCGT
The DNA here is from genome assembly GCA_046733355.1 of Pseudomonadota bacterium. Taxonomy (GTDB): domain Bacteria; phylum Pseudomonadota; class Alphaproteobacteria; order Rhizobiales; family Xanthobacteraceae; genus VAZQ01. Next base: position 22,061 of record JBKPOZ010000162.1, read on the forward strand.
CGTGCCTGGACCAGGTTTTTGCGGATCTTCCTCTCCCGGCACGTAGCGCGCCCCCGGTCCCGTGGTCAGGTTGATCAACGCATCGCAGCCGCTCTGCCGGATGCGATCGACCACCTCGCGATAGAGCGCAAGCTCCATGCTCGGCTTGGTCGTCTGCGGATCGCGCACGTGAACGTGGACGATCGCCGCTCCCGCCTTGGCGGCGTCCATCGCCGATTGCGCGATCTGTTGCGGTGTTACCGGAACAGCCGGGTTGCGGCCTGGCGTATCTGCCGAGCCGGTTACGGCACATGAGATCATCACCTTGCGCTGCATGGGCACTCCTGCCGGGTCGATCGGATGGGGCAGTATAGTCGAGATCGCGCGCGCTTGCTCCAGATCAAGAAATGTCGCGTGCATGTGCTCGACGGCAATGCGCGCGGCTTGCGGCTAGTGCCGCCCTGCGCTAAGCCGGAACACAGTCGTTTTCAGCAATTCAGCAGCAGCTGTTCGTCCCGAAGACACGGGTTGCGCCCGTCCTTGTTGCCTGCCGCGGGAGAGGGACCATGAACGAGCTATTGCCCGATTATCTTCCGCTGGCGATCTTCATTGCCGTATCCATCGGCATCGCTGGTGCCCTTTTGGTCGTGCCTTTCCTTCTTGCCTACAAGCAGCCCGATGCGGAGAAGCTCTCCGCCTACGAGTGCGGTTTCAACGCTTTCGGCGACGCCCGGATGAAGTTCGATGTGCGTTACTATCTCGTCGCCATCCTGTTCATCATCTTCGATCTCGAAATGAGCTTTCTCTTCCCCTGGGCCGTCGTTTTTGGCGATCTGGGGGTCTATGGCTTTTGGTCGATGATGGTTTTCCTTGGCGTCCTCACCGTTGGCTTCATATATGAGTGGCGCAAAGGAGCGCTTGAATGGGATTAGAGGGCGTCGCTGCCCGGTCCGGAAGCGGAATTATTCATCCGGGCACCGGGCAGCGCTTCGGGTCCGCCGACCCGCTGTTCAGCGATGTGCAAAACGAGCTTGCCGACAAGGGATTCCTTGTCACAGCGAGTGATGACCTGATTGCCTGGGCCCGCACCGGCTCGCTCATGTGGATGACCTTTGGGCTCGCCTGCTGCGCCATCGAGATGATGCAGATGTCGATGCCCCGCTACGACGCGGAGCGCTTCGGCTTTGCGCCGCGCGCTTCTCCGCGCCAGTCGGATGTGATGATTGTCGCCGGCACGCTAACCAACAAAATGGCGCCCGCGCTACGCAAGGTCTACGACCAGATGCCGGAGCCGCGCTACGTCATCTCCATGGGCTCATGCGCCAATGGGGGTGGTTATTATCATTATTCCTATTCGGTCGTGCGCGGGTGCGATCGCATCATCCCGGTGGACATCTATGTGCCGGGCTGCCCGCCGACCGCGGAAGCGCTCCTATACGGGGTGCTCCTGCTCCAGAAGAAGATCCGGCGCGTCGGCACCATCGAGCGGTGAGGTCTTCCGCGATGGATGACAAGCTCGAAGCTCTTGCTCAAACCGTCGTGGGCGCGCTGGCAGGCTCCATTGTCGAGCACCGCATCGCCCATGGGGAGCTCACGATCACGGTCGCTTTGCCCGACCTGGTGAAGGCGGTCACCTTTCTGCGCGACGATGAGCGCTGCCAGTTCTGGTGCCTCATCGACATCACCGCGGTGGACTGGCCCGAGCGGGAGCGGCGTTTCGATGTTGTTTATCATCTGCTTTCGCCCAAACAGAACCGGCGCATACGCGTAAAAACCGAAGTCGAGGAATCGCAGCCGGTGCCCTCGATCATCGATGTCTTTGCCGGCGCGAACTGGTTTGAGCGCGAGACCTACGATCTCTACGGCATCCTGTTCGCCGGCCATCCTGACCTGCGCCGGCTGCTCACCGACTACTGCTTCGAGGGCCACCCGCTGCGCAAGGACTTCCCGCTCACCGGTTTTGTGGAGGTGCGCTACGACGACGAGCAGAAGCGCGTCGTGTATGAGCCCGTGCGACTGAGCCAGGAGTTTCGCAACTTTGACTTTCTGTCGCCCTGGGAAGCTCCTGGCTACGTGCTGCCGGGCGATGAAAAAGCCGCGCCAGATAAAGGTTCTTCCCAATGAGGGCGACGCTCGCGCCCGGCTTGCAGCATCGCTTTACGTTCCGGGTACCCCCGAACAAGACGGTTCCTCACCTCTATCCCGAGGTCGCGGAGTTCCAGGTCATGCCGCCGGTCTTTGCCACCGGCTTCATGGTCGGGTTGATGGAATGGACCTGCATGCAGCTCATGGCGCCGCATCTCGATGCGGGGGAGGGGAGCCTTGGCGTGCATATTGATGTAAGTCACACCGCTGCGACCCCGCCCGGACTGTCCGTCACCGTGGATGTCGAATGCGTGAGGGTCCAAGGTCGTCGCATCAGCTTCAACATCGCGGCGCATGACGGCATCGACAGGATCGGAAAAGGCCGGCACCAGCGCTTTGTCGTCGAATGGGACAAGTTCAATGAGCGCCTCCGCGCCAAAGCTGCGAAGATGGAAGCTGCGAAGATAGAGAAGGGAGCGCGTGATGGCTGAGACGCTGCCCGACTCGCAATTGCGCAGCTTCACCATGAACTTTGGCCCGCAGCATCCTGCGGCGCACGGCGTGCTGCGCCTCGTCCTCGAGCTCGACGGCGAGGTGGTCGAACGGGTCGATCCGCATATAGGGCTGCTGCATCGGGGCACCGAGAAGCTGATCGAGGCAAAGACCTATCTGCAGGCGATTCCCTATTTCGACCGGCTCGACTACGTCGCGCCCATCAATCAGGAGCACGCCTTCTGTCTCGCTATCGAGAAGCTCCTGGACATTTCCATACCCAGGCGCGCGCAGCTCATTCGCGTGCTTTACTGCGAGATCGGGCGCCTCCTCTCGCACCTGCTCAACGTAACCACCCAGGCGATGGACGTCGGTGCGCTCACGCCTCCGCTCTGGGGCTTCGAGGAGCGCGAAAAGCTCATGGTTTTTTATGAGCGCGCATCCGGCAGCCGCATGCATGCGAATTACTTCCGGCCCGGTGGCGTGCATCAGGATCTTCCGGAGAAGCTCATCGACGACATCTGGGCCTTTTGCGATCCTTTCCTCAAGGTCTGCGACGATATTGAAGGCCTGCTCACGGACAACCGCATCTTCAAACAACGCAATGTCGACATCGGCGTTGTGAAATTGTCAGACGCCTGGGCACGGGGCTTTTCCGGCGTGATGGTTCGCGGCTCGGGCGCCGCCTGGGATCTGCGCAAGGCGCAGCCGTACGAATGCTACGCGGAGCTCGACTTCGATATCCCGGTGGGAAAGAACGGAGACAATTACGACCGCTACTGCATCCGCATGGAGGAGATGCGCCAATCCACGCGCATCATGAAGCAGTGCCTGCAAAAACTGCGCCTGCCTGAGGGCCGCGGCCCGGTTTCGATCCTCGACAACAAGATCGTGCCGCCCCGCCGTGGCGAGATGAAGAGCTCCATGGAGGCGCTCATTCATCACTTCAAGCTGTACACGGAAGGCTTCCACGTTCCTGCCGGCGAGGTCTACGCGGCGGTGGAGGCGCCGAAGGGCGAGTTCGGCGTCTATTTGATCGCCGACGGCAGCAACAAACCGTACAAATGCAAGATTCGCGCTCCGGGCTTTGCGCATTTGCAGGCCATGGATTTCCTCTGCCGCGGCCACATGCTGGCTGACGTAGCGGCAGTTATCGGCTCGCTCGATATCGTATTCGGCGAGGTCGACCGCTGATGGCTGTGCGTCGGCTCGCAGAGGAAGCGCTCCAGCCCAAGAGCTTTGCTTTTACGGCAGAGAATCTGGAATGGGCCAAGCGGCAGCTTGCCCGCTATCCGGAAGGACGCCAGCAGTCGGCGATCCTGCCGCTCCTTTGGCGCGCCCAGGAGCAGGCCGGCGGCTGGCTGCCGCAGAAGGCGATCGAATATGTCGCCGACTTCCTCGGCCTCGCCAGGATGCGCGCGCTCGAAGTCGCCACCTTCTACACGATGTTCAATCTCGCACCCGTCGGCAAATTCAATCTGCAGGTATGCGGCACGACGCCCTGCGTGCTGCGCGGCGCGGACAAGCTGATCGATCTGTGCCATCGACGCATCGGCGAGCAGCAGCACATCACTGCGGAGGGCACATTTTCGTGGGTCGAGGTCGAATGCCTCGGCGCATGTGTGAATGCGCCAGTCGTGCAGATCAACTACGATTACTACGAGGACCTCACGCCGGAGCGCTTGAACGATATTCTTGACGAGCTTGCGCGGGGCAAACAGCCAAAGCCGGGGCCGCAGATCGAGCGGCAATTCTCTGCCCCGGTCGGCGGCCCGACCACGCTTACCGATCCGGAGCTCTATGGCGAGCGCCCAGCCGGGCCGAGGAAAGAGCCTGAGCTCGCCGATGCCAGTGCAAAGAAACCCGGCGCGGCGGCAAACATCCGCGATGCTGGCACGCCCAAACATCCGGTAGGCGATTCCTCGAGGGACACCTAGCCTCATGCTGCGCGACCGCGACCGCATCTTCAAGAATCTGTACGGCGAGCATGGCTGGCAACTTGAAGACGCACGCCGGCGTGGAGCGTGGGACGGCACCAAGCGCATCCTGGAAAAGGGCAGCGAGTGGATCATCAACGAGGTGAAGGAGTCGGGTTTGCGCGGGCGCGGCGGCGCGGGCTTTCCGACCGGCTTGAAATGGTCGTTCATGCCGAAGAAAGTGGAGCGGCCGCATTATCTTGTCGTCAACGCCGACGAATCAGAGCCCGGCACGTGCAAGGATCGCGAGATCATGCGGCATGATCCGCATCTTCTCATGGAGGGTTGTCTGATTGCAGGCTTCGCGATGCATGCGAATGTCTGTTACATCTACATTCGCGGCGAGTTCGTGCGGGAGCGCGAGCGCCTCGAAGCGGCCATCGAGGAAGCCTACGCGGCAAGGCTCATCGGCAACGATAATGTGCACGGCTTTCCTTTCGACATTTATGTGCATCACGGCGCCGGCGCCTACATCTGCGGCGAGGAAACAGCGCTGCTCGAAAGCCTGGAAGGGAAAAAAGGGCAACCACGCCTGAAGCCGCCCTTTCCGGCGAATATGGGACTCTATGGCTGCCCGACGACCGTGAACAATGTCGAATCCATTGCCGTCGTGCCGGACATCATGCGGCGTGGCGCGCAGTGGTTTGCGAGCATCGGGCGACCGAACAATACCGGGACGAAACTGTTCTGCATTTCCGGGCACGTGGAACGTCCCTGTAACGTGGAGGACGCGATGGGCGTTCCGTTGCGCGAGCTTTTGGAGAAGCACGCCGGCGGTGTGCGCGGCGGCTGGGACAATCTGCTTGCGGTTATTCCCGGCGGCTCATCCATGCCGCTCATCCCGGGGTATCAGGGCGATCAGCTGCTCATGGACTTCGACGGCTGCCGTGAGCTCAAATCCGCGCTCGGCACCGCGGCAGTGATCGTCATGGATAAGTCGACCGACATCATCCGCGCCATGGCGCGGATCTCGTATTTCTACAAGCACGAGAGCTGCGGGCAATGCACGCCATGCCGCGAGGGAATGGGCTGGATGTGGCGCGTGCTCACCCGCATGGCGGAGGGCCGCGCGCACAAGCGCGAGATCGACATGCTCATGGAAGTCACCACGCATATCGAGGGGCACACGATTTGCGCCTTTGGCGACGGTGCGGCATGGCCCGTTCAAGGCCTGCTGCGCCATTTCCGACCGGAAATCGAAGCGCGCATCGATTCATATACCGCAAACCCGCACCCCGAACCGGTGCGCGTCGCCGCCGAGTAGATCCCAGGGCAAGCCGAAGAGCCATGACGAAGCTCATTGTGGACGGCAAAGAGATCGACGTTCCGCCGCAATATACGCTGCTGCAGGCATGCGAGGCGGCGGGAGCCGAGATTCCGCGCTTCTGCTACCACGAGCGGCTTTCCATCGCCGGCAATTGCCGCATGTGCCTGGTCGAGCTCAAAGGCTCGCCCAAACCGGTCGCCTCCTGCGCGTGGGCGGTGCGAGACTGTCGCCCCGGACCGAACGGCCAGCCGCCGGAGGTCAGCACCAGATCGCCGATGGTGCGCAAGGCGCGCGAAGGGGTGATGGAATTCCTGCTCATCAACCATCCCCTGGATTGCCCCATTTGCGACCAGGGAGGCGAATGCGATCTCCAGGACCAGGCGATGGCCTATGGCATCGATGCCAGCCGCTATCGCGAGAACAAGCGCGCGGTCGAAGACAAATACATGGGCCCGCTCGTCAAAACCATCATGAACCGCTGCATCCATTGCACGCGCTGCGTACGGTTCATCACGGAAGTGGCCGGCGTCCCGGAACTCGGCGCCATCGGTCGCGGCGAAGACATGGAGATCACGACCTATCTTGAGCACGCGATGACCTCGGAGCTGCAGGGCAATGTGGTTGATCTTTGTCCCGTTGGGGCCCTCACGTCGAAGCCCTACGCTTTCGCCGCGCGATCGTGGGAGCTGAGCAAGACGGAGTCGATCGATGTTATGGACGCGGTTGGCTCGGCCGTCCGCATCGATACCCGCGGCCGCGAGGTGATGCGCATCCTGCCGCGGGTGAACGAGCTCGTGAACGAGGAATGGATATCCGACAAGACGCGGCACGTGGTGGACGGGCTGCGCAGCCAAAGGCTCGATCAGCCCTACATCCGCAGCAACGGACGGCTGCACCCAGCGACCTGGCCCGAGGCGTTCAATCTGATCGCCAAACGCGTCTCCGCAACATCTGCCTCGCGCATCGGCGCGATTTCCGGCGACCTCGCGGCGGTCGAGGAGATTTATGCACTCAAGGATCTGCTCGCCCGCCTGGGGGTCGTCAATTTCGATTGCCGCCAGGATGGCGCCGCGCTGGACCCTGCATCGGGAAGGGCAACCTATCTGTTCAATGCCGGCATAGGGGGGATTGACGACGCCGATGCGCTCCTTCTCGTCGGCTCGAATCCGCGTCGCGAGGCCGCCGTGCTCAATGCGCGTATCCGCAAACGCTGGCGCATGGGGAGCTTTCCCATTGGCCTTATCGGTGAGCGCGCCGATCTGACTTATCCATACGAATATCTCGGCAATGGGCCACCGACGCTGGCGGATGTCGCTTCCGGGCGTCATGAATTCGCTGCAGCGCTCAAACGCGCCCAGCACCCTCTGGTCATCGTCGGAATGGGAGCGCTCGCGCGAGCGGACGGCGCGGCAATTGCGGCTCTCGCTGCCCGCATTGCAACCGGTGCCGGCACGCAAGACTGGAACGGCTATTGCATCCTGCACACGGCCGCAGGACGCGTCGGCGCGCTCGACCTCGGTTTCACGCCTGGAGCGGGCGGGCACGATGCGCGGGCGATGTCCGCATCCGGCACGCTCGATGTCCTCTTCCTCCTCGGTGCCGACGAGATCGACATCGAGCCTGGCCCCTTCGTGATCTATATCGGCAGCCACGGCGACCAGGGAGCGCACCGCGCCGACGTTATTCTGCCGGGCGCCGCCTACCCGGAAAAATCCGCCATTTACGTCAATACGGAAGGCCGCGTTCAGATGGCCCGCCGCGCTTCGTTTCCTCCCGGCGAGGCACGCGAGGATTGGGCGATCCTGCGCGCACTTTCAGAAGTGCTCGGCCGCAGGTTGCCCTACAATTCGCTTGCGGCCCTGCGGCGGACCATGTTTGCGGCGTACCCCCATCTCGCGCGTCTCGATGAGATTGCCGCTGCCTCCCGCGGCGACATCGTTGCCCTCGCAGCGCGCGCCGGCACTCCCGTGGACGCTCCGCTCGTCAGCTGCATCGACGACTTTTATTTCACAAATCCGATTGCGCGCGCCTCTGCCATCATGGCGGAATGTTCGGCAGTGGCGGAGGGTCATCATATCCTGAGCGCGGCGGAGTGAGCATGTCTCCGCTCTCTCGTGCATTCATTATGACCATTGCCGGGCCTGACCCGGCGATCCATCTTTTCAACGAGAATGGATGGATGCGCGGGTCAAGTCCGCGCATGACGCAAACATGAGACTGGATCGGGCTGCACGTGCGCTGTTTCTCAAGGAATTCGTCACCGGGTTCTGGCTCGCGTTGCGCTATTTCTTCAAGCCGAAATCCACGCTCGACTACCCGTTTGAGAAAGGGCCGCTCTCGCCGCGCTTTCGCGGCGAGCACGCGCTGCGCCGTTATCCGAATGGAGAGGAGCGCTGCATCGCGTGCAAGCTGTGCGAGGCGATCTGCCCGGCGCAGGCCATCACCATCGAAGCCGGCCCTCGACGCAACGATGGAACGCGCAGGGCCACGCGTTACGATATCGACATGGTGAAGTGCATCTATTGCGGCCTTTGCCAGGAAGCATGCCCGGTCGATGCCATCGTGGAAGGGCCGAACTTCGAGTTCGCCACGGAAACGCGCGAGGAGCTCTATTTCGACAAGGAGCGGCTTCTTGCCAATGGCGATCGATGGGAACGCGAGATCGCAAAGAATATCGCGCTTGATGCCCCCTATAGGTGACGTCGGGATGCTTTGATGAAAATCATGCGCCTGCGCTATCCCGCTCATTCCCGCGCAAGCGGGAATCCACAAGATTCTGGGTCCCCGCTTTCGCGGGGACGAGCGGCAGAGTGGCAGTAGTTGTCGTAGAACATGTTTCCTGCCCTGTTCTTTTATCTCTTTGCCGGGCTCTGCGTCGCCTCGGCATTAATGGTCATTGCCTCAAGAAATCCGGTGCACTCGGTTCTGTTTCTGATCCTCGCATTCGTGAATGCGGCAGGTCTCTTTATCCTGCTGGGGGCCGAATTTTTGGCCTTGATCCTTGTCATTGTCTATGTGGGAGCAGTGCTGGTGCTGTTCCTGTTCGTCGTCATGATGCTCGATGTCGATTTCACCCGATTGCGGCAGGGCTTCTTGCAATATCTTCCGGTTGGCGCACTTGTTGGCATTATCATGCTGGTTGAGCTCGTGCTCGTGCTCGTGAGCTGGGCGACGGCGCCGGAAGCGCAGCAGGCGATTGCAGCGCCCATGCCGCCTCTTGCGAAGATGCTCAACACCGAGGCGCTCGGGCACATCCTCTACACGCGCTACGTCTACTTCTTTCAAGCGGCCGGCATCATCCTTCTGGTTGCCATGATCGGCGCCATCGTGCTCACGCTGCACCACAAGCCGAGGGTCAGGCGCCAGAATATTGCCGAGCAGAACGCGCGCACCAAGGCCACGGCTATTGAGATCGTGCAGGTAAGGTCAGGACACGGCCTTTGAACGCGGGCGAGGGGAGCGCATGCTGATCGGCTTGGGCCATTATCTGACGGTCGGCGCGATGCTGTTCACGATCGGCGTGCTTGGCATTTTCATAAACCGCAAGAACGTCATCATCATCCTGATGTCGATCGAGCTCATTCTCTTGTCGGTCAACATCAATCTCGTCGCGTTTTCGAGCTTTCTCGGCGACCTCGTCGGTCAGGTCTACGCGTTGCTGGTGCTCACGGTGGCAGCCGCCGAGGCGGCCATCGGACTCGCCATTCTGGTCGCGTTTTTCCGCAATCGCGGCTCAATCGCGGTCGAGGACATCAATCTGATGAAAGGTTAGCGGCGGGTCCGCGCCATGTATTACGCCATCGTGCTCTTGCCTCTTCTGGGCTGCGTCATTGCCGGCTTGATCAGTCTCGCCGGCGCGCGGGCGCGGAACCCGGGAGCGACCCCGGCCTCTGGCGCGGAAGATCACGCCGCGCCCGCCGCCGATGAAGCACATGCGCACGGCGCCCCGGCGCCGGAAGCTCCGCACGCTGCGCTTGCCGCGTCCCATGCCGAGCCGGAACGCGCGCAGCCGCCTGCCGCGGGCTCGCGCGCCGCCGAGGTGGTCACCACCGTACTGCTCTTCGCCTCGATGCTGCTCTCCTGGATCGCCTTCGTGGACGTGGCGATCGGAGCGCACGAGACGCGGGCCGCATTCTTTCCCTGGATCGCGACGGGCGATCTGAAGATTGATTGGTCGCTGCGCATCGACACGCTCACGGTGGTCATGCTGGTCGTGGTCACCACCATCTCCGCCTTCGTTCACCTCTACTCCATCGGCTACATGGAGGAGGATCCGTACCGGCCGAGATTCTTCTCGTATCTGTCACTCTTCACGTTTGCCATGCTCATGCTGGTGACATCGGACAACCTGGGGCAGCTGTTTTTCGGATGGGAGGGCGTGGGACTGATGAGCTATCTGCTCATCGGCTTCTGGTATCACAAGCGGGAGGCAAACGCGGCCGCCATCAAGGCGTTCATCGTCAACCGCATCGGCGATTTCGGCTTTTCCCTTGGCATATTCGCCGTCTTCATGATGACGGGCGCGATCGATCTCGACACGGTGTTCGCTCAGGCGCCCGGGTTTACGGGAAAGACGCTGCATTTCCTGGGCTGGGATATCGACGTCCTGACGCTGGTCTGCCTGCTGCTGTTCATGGGCGCGATGGGGAAGTCGGCGCAATTCCTGCTGCACACCTGGCTGCCCGATGCCATGGAAGGCCCCACGCCGGTATCAGCCCTGATCCATGCCGCCACCATGGTCACCGCCGGCGTGTTCATGGT
>JBKPOZ010000163.1:0-9277 GCA_046733355.1 Pseudomonadota bacterium
CCCCAACACAGTGCGGTTGGGACTTGGGCCGCGCATTCTGCGCGCGGATACGGCGGCGGTGGCAGCGCTGGCCCTCGTGAGCGCCGTGCTGGGCGATTGGGAATAATGCCGGCCTGTTAAGGGCGACCCCCAATTGGCATCGAAATCGCGCGCTCGCCGTGTTAAACGGCGCGCTCAAAAGGCATGAATTCGGGCGCGCTCGAGCGCGATGACAAGTGCAGACCACATCTTCAACGAGTGTCGCTGTCGATCCGCGCAGCGAGAGCCTCATCGCGTCGTTCGAGCGCGCGGGCTATCGGCGCCTTGCACCGCCCATTCTGCAACCGGCAGCTCCCTTCCTCGATCTTTCCGGCGAAGACATCCGCGCCCGCATGTATCTGACGAGCGATGCGGCAGGAACAGAATTATGCCTGCGTCCCGATCTGACAATCCCGCTCTCCCGCGAATATCTCGCCTCGGCGGCTGCCGGTAAGCCGCAGGGGTTCTGCTATCTCGGGCAGGTCTTTCGTCAAAGGCGGGCGGATGGGCAAGGCACATCCGAATTCTGCCAGGCAGGTATTGAGTCATTCGCGCGGCCGGACAAGACAGCCGCCGATACGGAAATGCTTGCGCTCGCACTCGAAGCCGCCGCGCATTTCGGTATCGCCGCGCCCGCCGTTCGCATGGGTGATGTTGGACTGTTCTCCGGGTTGATTGCTGCCCTTGAGCTTGCGCCCGCATGGAAGCGCAGGCTGATCAAGGACTTTAATCATAAGAAATCGCTGCTGCAGGATTTGCGCCGGCTTAGTATCGCGACCGGCGACGTCCGCCCCGAGTACGAAGGCGTGCTCGCCGCCCTCGCCGGCTCCGACCCAAAGGCGGCGCATGCGTTGATCACCGATCTCCTTTCGATTGCGGGGATCACTGCAGTCGGTGGGCGATCCATCGGCGAGATCGCCGATCGATTTCTCGACCAGGCGGCGCTGGGCGCGCAGGCGTCATTGCCCGAGGACACGCGCGTGTTGATCGAGTGCTTCCTGACGCTCAAGGGTGCGCCGGATCACGTCCTGGCCGAGCTGCGCGCACTGGCGAAGAACGCCCGATTGCCGTTCACTCAGGCGGTCGATGAGTTCGAAGCGAGGACCCGTTTTCTCGTCGAGCGTGGAATCGACATCGGAAAAATCTTATTTTCGACGGCGCTCGGCCGAGGCCTCGATTACTACACCGGCATGGTGTTCGAGCTGCACGATCCGAACGGCCGCGTTTCCGGGCAACTCGTTGGAGGCGGGCGTTATGACGGGCTTCTCACGCGGCTCGGCAGCCCGCAGCCGATCCCCGCAGTTGGCTTTGCGGTCTGGGTCGAACGACTTGCGGCGCTCGGGGGCAAGGCATGAGCCCGCTCGTAATCGCGGTGCCGGCCAAAGGCCGGCTGCAGGAGAATACGGAAGCCTTCTTCGCTCGGGCCGGCCTCGAGCTGCTCAAGCCGCGGGGCGCGAGAGAATATCGCGGCAGCATAGCCGAGATGGACGACATCGAGGTCGCCTATGTCTCGGCCGCGGAGATTGTCGAGCTCCTTGGTCAGGGCGCCATCCATATTGGAGTGACGGGCGAAGATCTCATCCGCGAGCACATGTTGCAGGCGGACAGGGATGTCATCTTCCTGGACAAGCTCGATTTCGGTTACGCCAACGTCGTCGTTGCCATTCCGCAGGCGTGGATCGATGTGCACGACATCGCCGATCTTGACGACGTTGCGAGCGCGTTCCGCCTCAAGCACGACCGCAAGATGCGGGTCGCGACCAAATACGTGAACTTGACGCGGCATTTTTTCTCCTCGCACAGCATCGTCGACTATCGCATTGTGGAAAGCGCAGGCGCCACCGAGGGAGCGCCGGCGGCGGGCACTGCCGAGCTTATTGTCGACATCACCACGTCGGGAGCGACTCTGGCCGCCAACGGCCTGCGGGTGATCGAGGACGGCGTGATTCTACGCTCGCAAGCCAACCTTGTGGCATCGCGCAAGTCGCGCTGGAGCGCGGCGCAACGCGAAACCGCCTCTCGCGTGCTCGACCGCGTTGCTGCGGAGAAGCAGGCCGCGTCTTTTCGCGAAGTGCGTACGCGTTGTGCGCGGCTCGACGACGCGATTCTGGCCGAGGCGAAGCGGCTGTTCGATGTAGAGACGCCGTTCGGCGGACCCTCCTCCTCGGGAATGCTCACGCTCCACTGCCCGCCCAAGCATGTCGCCTCTCTTGCCCGCCTGTTGCGCGAGGCCGGTGCCGAAAATGTCACGGTCACCCGCCTCGATTACGTGTTCTCGCGCGCCAATCCCCTGCACGCCCGCCTGACAGCGGCGCTGGGTGAAACCGGTCAGTCAAAGTAAGCGAGGTGCGCGTACTGCACTCGGCGACCTCAGCGTGGGCTGCACGGTGTAATGGGTAATGCGCTGGCCATGGCCAACGGCACTGGCGGCGTCGTCAGCGCTCGTCAGCTCTCATATTCCAGGCGTTCTCGTGCGTGCCGCGTTCGATCGGGGAAACAATTCGGTCGGCCCGTTGGTCGTAATCGACGGCCATGTTGAGGAGGAGCGCTGTGAGTTTGCGATCTACGCAGCCCGCAGCCTGGTCGCGACAAATACGGGCTAACGTTACGAGATCTTCCCGCATTCCGAACACTCATTACCAATACACAGCGCAAACAGATAAAATCCGCTAATGAACGCGAGACTTTAACATATGGCAGTCTTTACATGTAAATTTTAAATATGGTTGCCTAAGTATTGCCGCATTCGGAAGAGCTGCGCGTGTTGATTGACCGTCCCGCCGTATTGTTCGTCAATAATTTACCTCGCCTCTGGCCCCACGCCGTAAGAAAACGGATCGCGCAGGCCGTTTGCCAAGCCTGAACGGCTCAACGGTGCACTTTTGTCGATCGTTCAGCGCTTGCGCAAGCGCGAGCGGCGCAGGGCCATCTGAAACCTTGCCGTTGGCGGATCGGGCAGGGCTTGTGAAGGATCAGCGCTAGATGATGCTCGTCACCAGCATGCCCATGCTCGCAAGAAACATCACGATCGTCGCCAGCCAGCCAGTGACGCGCAGCCCGTCGGCAACGCGGAACTTGCCCATGACTTTCGGATTCCGGGTCATATGCATCATGATGATCATCACCGGCACCGCGACGACACCATTGATCACCGCGCTCCAGTAAAGCGCTCGAATTGGATTGATTGGCGAAAAATTCAGTGCAACCCCGATCAGCGTCGCGAGCGACAATGTCCCGTAAAAGAAAGGTGCATCCTTGGGCTTGCGCCAGAGGCCCGAGTGCCAGCGCCGAGCTTCTGCGACCGCATAGGCGGCCGATCCGGCCAGCACGGGCACGGCGAGCAGGCCTGTTCCGATGATGCCAAGGGTAAACAGCGCAAATGCGAAGGACCCTGCGATTGGCCGAAGCGCCTCGGCCGCTTGGCTGGAAGTGTCGATTCGAGTTACGCCGCTCGCGTGCAGGGTCGCCGCCGTCGTGATGATGATCGCGACCGCGATCAGATTCGAATAGGCCATGCCCAGATAGGTATCCAGTCGGATGCGCCGCATCGCTTCGGGTCCTTGTCGCGGTTTTTTGACCAGAGGCTCGCGTTCCGCCACGGCCTTGATGTCCTCCACCTCCTGCGCCGCCTGCCAGAAAAACAGATACGGGCTGATGGTGGTGCCGAGCACGGCGACCATGGTCGTCCAGAATCCGACATCTGACGCAAAGGTGGGAATTAGCAGGCCGCGCAGTGCCTCGTTCCATGGTATTTTTACCACCATGAGCACGCCAAGATAGGCAAACAACGCCAGGGTGAGAGATTTCAACACGAACAGATAACGATCGTATTCGACAAATACCTGCAGAACGACGCATAACAGGCCAAACATGACAATGTAGAGCAGGGCAGGGCCGCCGATCAGGAGCTGGAAAGCGTCACCCATCACGCCGAGGTCTGCGCCGATGTTGATGGTATTGGCGACGAATAGCAGCGCCACGATGCTGTGCAGCAGCCAATTCGAATAGTGCAGTCGGATATTGCCCGCTATGCCCCGGCCAGTCGTTCGCCCGATCTGCGCACTGATCTGCTGGATGGCCACCATCAACGGATAGCTGAACAGCATGGTCCACGAGATTGCATAACCCAGTTGCGCGCCGGCCTGGCTGTAGGTTGCTATGCCGCTCGGATCGTCATCGGAGGCACCGGCAATGAGACCGGGGCCCAGCCGGCGGACTATACGCTTGCCGAAGCGAACAACGGACGAGGCAGAGACATGCTGCGGCTTTTCTATTGTCGTGACGTGATCGGAAAGGGGCTCATTTTTCATTTTTCAAGGAAACACTTTTTGTTCTCTGCGACGTATAACTCTTTGGAGCCAAGCGGGTTCTGTTTCATGTTCCCGCCATTCCCGAAACAAGCTTCAACGGGCTCACGATCGAATCGCCGGGAGGTGAGATCAGGGGATTTGAAAGCAAGAAGTGGAGTGCGAACCATCTCACAAAACTCTAAATCTACCTCGATCAATGATGAGGAGGAGCCGCAATGAGCTTTCGAGTAATTGGTTTGCCGCCGGAGCAGTTTGCGCCTCTGTTCGAGCTTTCGGACGAGCAGTTGGCCGCACGAGGTGCCGTTCGCCGTATCGCCGACAGCCGCAAGCCTGGGTATCCATGCCGGATAAGTCTGACGGATGCCTAAAACGGTGACGAGCTTCTGCTCGTCAACTACGAGCATCATCCCGTCAATTCACCATACCGTATGCGTTTTGCCATCTACGTCCGCAAAGGCGAGCGGACCTATGACGCCATTGACCGCGTGCCCGAACAGCTGCGCATTCGCAAGCTCGCCGTTCGCTCGTTTGATAGCGATGCAATGATGCTTGATTGGGAAATAGTAGACGGATCTGAGCTTGACTCGGCCATTGAGCGCCTCTTCGCCAATTCCAAGGCAGCATATCTGCATATTCATTTTGCTGCTCCCGGCTGCTATGCCGCTCGAGTCGAGCGGGTCTGAACCTGCCGTTTTCGTGCGGAGCACGATTCAAAATACCGCGAGTCGTGAAGCCGCAAACGAGCAACTGGACGACGGCACAGAAGTGCGGCTCAGGGGCGTTTCATGTAAGGTGGGGGTCCGCCGGCGAGAAAGTCCTCACGCACCGGGGCGAAGAAATCGATCGCCTCTGAATCTTCCGGAAAATAACCTTCATGCTCGATCCCGCCGGGGATCACCGCCACGTCGCCGGGTTTCATTATGCGTTTCTCGTTGCCAATACGAAAATCCATTGTGCCTTTGACCATCCACACAAATTGCTCATGCGGATGCCTGTGAGCCGCCGCATGCGCGCCCGCCTTCATGCTCCAGTAGACCATCGTACCCTGTTTGCCCGATACGACGCGCCGCCGTATTTTATCAGTAATCTGCTCCTCCGGCACTGATGCTAGTTTATCGAAGCCTGCAATGACCGGCATGTCGGTTTTCCTCCGCGCAAGGTGTCTGGCGTCTCCTCATGAAACTACATCGATCAGCGCGCCCACGAAGGGGACGAAAGTCATCCTAACGTGCTCAACGGGAACAGATCTGATGTTACCGGAGTTGAGCAGACGCGTTTTGACGTATCTTTCGCGTTAATGGTTGGGGTATGCTACTGAAGCCCGGCCGCTGAAGGAAAATGTCATATGGTGTCAAGCAATCGTCCGATTGATCAGTCCACGATCAATCTTAAGGAGCCCGACGAGGTTCAATATTGGGCTGATAAGTTCGGCGTCTCGAAGGAGCGTCTCTCGGAAACGGTCGCGAAGGTCGGCCACTCAGTAGATGCGGTTCGACGGGAGCTCAAGGGCGCATAGACGAGATGCTCTCGATCCGAGGAGCGGCAATGGTGATTGCTGAGTTGAGGCCAGTGGCCAGGACGAATTATGTTTAGAATCTCGGCTGGTGGGCACAGGAGAGGGTGCACGGCGAATGTGTGTTAACTACACGTTGGACGCGATCGCGGCGGCACCGGTCCGCAGAGACTGATTTCGGTTGCGCGAAGAAACCCCAACCGTTCTCCGGGGTTTCTCTTTTTTTGCTCATGCCATGCATCGTGCGCTCACTCCGCATAGATCATCTTGCGCGTCATGCCACCGTCGACGATAAAATTCGCTCCCGTAACGAAGCCGGAGCGTCTTGCGTCAAGCAGAAACGCGACAATCTCGGCGATGTCTTCCGGCTTGCCGACGCGGCCTGCGGCATGTTGCGCGTGGTCCTTCCGGCGCAGCGCGCGGTAATTTTCGGTTTCGATCCATCCGGGACTGACGCAATTCACGCGAATTTCCGGTCCGAGGCTGATGGCGAGGGCATGGGTAAGCGCGACAATGCCGCCCTTGGATGCCGAATACGATTCGGTATTGGCTTCGGACATGACGGCGCGGGTCGAGGCCACCGTGACAATCGCGCCGCGCGCTTTGCGCAGCGACTTTTCGGCGGCGCGCGCAAAGAGAAACGTCGCGGTGAGATTGGCGTCAATGACGAGGTACCATTCCGAAATCGTGAGTTGCCGCAGCGGTTTTCGGATCATCATGCCTGCGTTCGAGACTACGGCATCGATCCGGCCAAAGCGCTCGGTGAGAGCCCTGATCGCGCGGGCGGCGGTCTCCTCCTCGCGCACGTCTCCCTCGATCAGCACCACATTGCGCATGCGTGCCGGGAAGCTGCGGCGCATGTCGCTGCGGGCGAGATCGACGATGCCGACGAGCCAGCCTGCCGCGAGCAGTTGCCGGGCGATGGCGCGACCAATTCCGTTCGCCCCGCCAGTCACCAGGGCCACGCGTCTTTGCTGTCTCATAGGGCGCTCTCCTGTGCGGTTTGCCGACTTTCGGCAAAGAAAAGCCCCGCGCGGGGCGGGGCGGGGCCAGAATGTGGGAGGTAAGATGAAGATGTTTCTACACAGAGGGGAAGAATGACCGAATTGGGACCTGCAACTGTTGCTCTCACGAAATGCCGCTTTTGCCCCGAGAGCCAGCCGCGCTTGCCCATACCCTTTGCCACTGTTCGACAAATTGCATGTACGTTGCAAACGGGTTCCATGCCCCGATTGGCAGGGCTTCTGCATTGGGCCAAGTGCCCGCGGGGCTGAGGCCGGGTACGGATTTCAGCTTCGACATCATCGCCGACGGGTTTGGCGATTTGGTCTGCTCCTCCCACGTATCCATCATCTGATCCAGGGTGTGGATCTGCATCCTGGTAATATTCTGCATTTGCGTACGCGCAGCATCAACGATTTGCTCCGGCCATCCCAGCGCGCGAGCAGCCGCACTCATTTTCTCGATCACCTCCTTGGTGTTCTTTTCGCTGGTGTTCACCGTCTCCGTGCGCCACGTGGACATCGCATCAAACACCGCATTCACCGCCTTACGCGCCTCAGCCGAAAGTCCCGGAACCGACATTGAATCGAAATGAGCGCTTATATTGTCCATGATCGCGTCTCCTCTCTTTGCGTGAAAGTGTCAGTTTGGGGCAGGCTGGCCAAAACCCGGCACCTTGCCCGGCATCAAGGCGAGTTGTCATGGAAGCTTACATTCGCGTCAAGGCATCCACGCAAGCGGCAGCCAGCCTTGCCTGATTCCGCATCGTCTGTTCCAGAAAGATCAGGCTCCGACCGAAAATGAAGGAGTAGAGGAGGACCGCGCGTGCCTGCGCCTCCTCCGCAGTCAATCCCATTCTCCTGTACAACTGCGCACTCGTTTTCAGGCGTGCGCTATCGACGCTCGCGACGGCCGCGAGCGCCGCCTTGTCAAAGCGGGCCCACTGACGGATTGCGAGCTCGATCGCCATGCCCTCGGGATTTATGCGCTCGGAATAAAGCGTGATCAGCGATTTGAGCCGGTCACGCGCGCTCTCGTCGTCGCGAAGCTCGGTGAGCTTTTCGAGCGCAGCAATGCGATCGCGTGTCCAAGCCTGCAAGATGGCATCGAGCAGCGCGCGACGATCCTTGAACCGTCGATAAAACCCGCCCTTGGTCAGGCCGAGCCTCTTCGCCAGCACTTCCACACGAACGCGGTCGATTCCTCCTCTGCCGAGCTCCTTCAATCCCGCTTCGATCCAGTGCTCGTGGCTGATTCGGTCGGTCATGAGCCACTCAAGAATTGTTGATACGGTGCCATATTGACGCAGGGGGATACGGTACCGTATCAAGCGCGCGGCTTTACGCAAAGGCGGCATGAGTGCCCTCGGTCTCGCTCGGGTGCTCAGAGGGACATGAGACCGTCGGAAGACGACACGCGCGGCCCTCGCAGCCGGCACACGTCGCGAGCCTCTCATGAAACCGGAGGATTCGATGCAGTTCGGGCAATTACAACGGCGCGAATTCATGGCGCTCGTTGCCGGGAGCGCGACCGCACTATTCCCGATTGCGGTCCGCGCCCGGCCGGCCACCCGCATTCGTCACGTCGGCGTGCTCATGGGCCTCGCGGCCAATGATCCGGAATCGCAAGCCCGCCTCGCCGCATTTGCGCAGGGTCTGCAGCAACTGGGCTGGACTATTGGACAAAACATTGAGATTCATTATCGCTGGGGCAGTGGGGACGCCGAGCGCATGCGCAAACACGCGGCGGAATTGGTGGCGCTCGCCCCCGACGTTATTGTCGCGCATTCGAGTGCAGCGGTAGCGCCATTGTTGCAAGCGAGCCGTTCGGTGCCGATTGTCTTCACGCTCGTGGCAGACCCCGTGGGCGCCGGCTTCATCAACAGTCTCGCACATCCGGGCGGCAACGTCACCGGCGTTACGAACTTCGACTACGCGCTGAGCGCGAAATGGCTGGAGCTGCTCAAAGAGATTGCGCCGCAGGTGAAGCGCGTGGCGGTGCTTCGCGAATCCGCGATCGCGACCGGACCCGGCCAATTCGGCGCAATCCAGGCCGCGGCGTCGGCGCTCGGGACGGATGTGAGTCCGATCGATGTGCGCCGTGCCGAAGATATCGATCGTGAGATCACAGACTTTGCGCAGCTCCCGAGTGGCGGCCTCATCGTGACCGGGAGTCCTGCGGCGTCCGTGCATCGCGAGCTGATCATCGCATTGGCCGCGCGTCATCGGCTGCCGGCTGTCTATAACTCCGGATTTTATGCCGCGAGCGGTGGTTTGCTGGCCTATGGACCTGACTTCGTCGATCAGTTTCGGCGGGCTGCCGGGTACGTCGATCGTATCCTCAAGGGCGAGAGAGCGGCCGATTTGCCGGTGCAAGCGACGACCAAGCTGGAGCTCGTCATCAACCTGAAGACAGCGGAGGCGCTCGGGCTCAC
>JBKPOZ010000164.1:0-3596 GCA_046733355.1 Pseudomonadota bacterium
AGTGATCATCAGTAGGCCAATCCGCCGCATCCGCTCCGACTGCTGCCCCCGCGCCGCAAGTGGCCATGCGAGACCGCCGCCGAGCAGCGTGACGAAGTGGCGGCGCCGCATCACTCGATCACCTCGTCGGCGAGCGCGAGCAGACCAGAAGGAATGGCGAGGTCCAAGGCCCTTGCCGTCTGCATGTTAATGACGAACTCGAATTTGGCCGTCTGTTCGACCGGCAGACTCTTCTCGCCCTTGAGAACGCGACCTGCATAGATTCCGAGTCTGCGCCATACGTCCGCGATGTTTTCGCCGTAGGACATCAGGCCGCCAACTTCTGCGTACTCCCGTATCGGAAAAATTGCCGGAATGGCAAATCGCGTTGCTAACGTCGCTAATTGCACACGGCGGCTCGTAAAGAACACATCCGCGGCAATGAGCACCGCGCCGATGTGCTGATGCGCAATGTCGATGAAGGCGGCGTCAATATCGCGGCTGTTCCTCGTCGCGAATACCTTGATCTACGAGCGCGCCGCTACCTGCGCCTCCTTCGTGGTCAATTCGGCTGGGAGCGCACTGGCCGGATTCACCAGAACCGCGATGGTGGTGACTGCCGGAACCAGCTCGTGGAGAAGTCCCAATCGCTTCGCAACGAAGTCGACAGACTGCATGTAAATTCCAGTGACGTTGCCTCCTGGCCTGTTCAGGCTCGCGATGAGCCCCGATTTAACCGGATCGACACCGCTGTAATATACGATGGGAGTGCTCGTCGTCACCGCTTTCGCGGCGTGTGCGGCAGCGGTGCTGCCCGGTATGACGATGACGGCGACCTGCCGACGGACAAGCTCCGCCGCCGTTTCGCGTAATCGATCGTCCTGGAGTTCCGGCCAACGATATTCGATCGCCACATTTTGGCTCTCGACAAAACCGATCTCCTTCAAGCCTGCGCGAAAAGCGGGAAGCAGGTGCGCCACTGATTCCGGCGGTGATGGTCTAACAAATCCGATCAGCGGCATGGCGGACTGCGCCCGTCCGGCGAGCGGCCACGCTATCGCCGTGCCACCGACCAGCGTGATGAACTCGCGCCGCTTCATCTTCGCGGTCACTCGATCACCTCGTCGGCGCGGGCGAGCAGCGTCGGCGGTATTTCGAGCCCGAGCGCCTTGGCAGCCTTGAGATTGATGGCCAAGTCGATTTTTGCGGGCTGCTGCACTGGAAGGTCGGCCGGCTTCTCGCCTCTGAGAATGCGGTTGACGTACCCGGCTGCGCGTCGAAATGAATCGACGATGTCGGGTCCGTAAGAGATCAGGCCACCGCTCCTGACGAAGAAGGGAAATGGGTAGACCGCTGGCAGCCGGTGCCGGGTCGCGAGTGTGCTGATGAGTTCGCGGTGAGCGTCTGTCAATGTGCCGATCGTGACGATTAAGCCATCGTTCGAGCTACGGGCGAACGCCGCAACAGCAGGTTCAATTTCACCGACGTCCCGCACGACCAATGGACTCAATTCCACTCCGACCGACGATGCCACCCCTTGGATTGCGGCCAGCTGGCCGATACCGACCGGTGTGAGAGAATCGCGAAGAACTGCCACCCGGGTCAGGTGGGGCGCGATTTGTTTAAGCAATTCGAGCCATTTGGCGCTCAGGCCGTATTCAAATCCGGCAAACCCGGTGGTGTTGCCGCCCGGCCGTGCCAAGCTCGCGACCAAACCTGCGCCGACCGGATCGATAACTCCGGCGAATACGATCGGTACGGCGTTTGTCGCCCCTTGCAACGCCGCGACTGTGGGGAAGGTGGTGGCGAAGACGACATCCGGCGTAAATGCGACCAATTCTGTCGCGTTCTTTCGGCTGCGTTCGGCATCACCCATTCCCCACCGGATGTCGATTTGCGCATTGCGGCCCACCGCCCATCCGGCTTCCTGCAGTCCCTGTAAAAACGCAGCGACTCGAGCTTGTCCTTCCGGATCATCCGCAGCCAAGTTCATGAGCACGCCAATCCGCCGCATCCGCTCCCGCTGCTGCGCAGGCGCTCTCAGCGGCCAAGCGGCAGCCGCGCCACCGACCAGCGTGATGAACTTGCGGCGGGCGATCACTCGATGACCTCGTCAGCGCGGGCGAGCAGCGTATCTGGCACGGTTAGGCCGAGCGCCTTTGCAGTCTTGGTGTTGATCACCAGCTCGTATTTGGTCGGCGCCTGCACAGGCAGGTCGGCCGGCTTCTCTCCCTTGAGGATGCGGTCGACGTAGCCCGCGGCGCGGCGAAACTGGTCGATCACGTCAGGCGCGTAGGAGATGAGGCCACCAACTGCGACGTAGAAGCGGCCGCTGTAGACCGCGGGCAGTTTGTGTCGGGCTGCCAGTGTGGTGATCAGTTCGCGATGAACTATCCCCAATGCGCTTCCCGTCACAATAAGGCCGCCATTCACCCCTTTCGCGAATGCCGTGATGCCGCGTTCCATTTCGCCTGCATCGCGCACATCGACCGGGCTCACATCCACCCCCAACGACGGGGCTACAATCTGGACCGCACCGAACTGCCCAATTCCGGAGGCGACGGTTGGATCGCGAAGGACCGCTGCTCGCGTCACGGCCGGCGCGATCTCTTTGAGCAGCTCCAGCCATTTCCCGCTCATGCTGTATTCGTAATTCGTAAATCCTGTTGCGTTGCCGCCCGGCTGTGCAAGGCTCGCGACGAAACCTGCGCCGACCGGGTCGATCACCGTAACGAACACTATCGGCACCGCGCGGGTTGCCTGTAGCAACGGCGCCACCGTTGCGGTGCCAGTAGCGGCCAGGAGGACGTCCGGCGCGAGCGCGACCAGCTCCGCGGCGTGGCTGCGAGCGTCGTCGGCCGTAGCCCAGCGGGTGTCGATCCGCAGGTCATGCCCATCGCTCCAACCCAATTGCTTCAGGGCGTCTGCGAATGCCTTAAGGCGGGCTTGTGCTTCCGCACTCTCGGCGCCGTACATGAGCACACCGACGCGCCGCATCCGCGTCGGCTGCTGCGCGCGCGCCGCCAGCGGCCACGCCGCCGCCGCGCCGCCGAGCAGCGCGATGAAGTCGCGGCGTGTAGTCATTCAATCACCTCGTCGGCGAGCGCGAGTAACCGGTCAGGGATTTGAAGGCCGAGCGCCTTAGCGGTCTTGACGTTAACTGCGGTGTGAAAATGCGATGGCGCCCGCATTGGAATTTCGCCTGCATTGCCAAGCCTTGCAACTTGGTCCACCAATGCCGCAACATCCCGGAACACGTCCACGAGGTTGACGCCGTAACTGATGAGCGCGCCCGCCTCCATCACCTCGCGAAAGGCACATATTGACGGGGTGCCGCGGTCCAACAGTAGGCGCACTATGGTCGCCCGATCGCGCAACGCGAGCGGGCTGGCAGGGATCATGATCGGCTCGCCGGGCCACTGATCCATTGGCATCAAGGCAGCCGCATAGTTCGGCGGCTGCCCAATCGTTTCCAGCAATCGGGGCTCGAAGCCCAGTTGTCTGGCGACCGCGGCGGCGGCATCGGCTTGCTCCCGCGATGTCGCATCCCAAAGAATTCCGATGTGACGTGCGTTCGGGAAAGTCTTGCGCAAGAACTCAACACGTTTTCCCGCCAA
>JBKPOZ010000165.1:0-13606 GCA_046733355.1 Pseudomonadota bacterium
GATTTCCGATGCCGACATTGAGCGAGCGTATAACGAACGCCGCGCCCGCTATGTGGTTCCGGAGCGGCGTCACGTGCTGCAGATCGCATTCCCGAATGCCGCCGCCGCCGAAGCTGCCGCACAGCGCATCGCGCAGGGCACATCTTTTACCGAGGTCGCCAAAGAGCTGGGCAAGACGGAAAAGGATATTGATCTGGGGACCGTCACAAAGGCCGAAATAATCGATCGTGCAGTGGCGGACGCGGCTTTTGCGCTTAAGGAAGGAGAGGTAAGCGCGCCGGTGCAGGGAAGATTTGGAAGCGTCCTTGTTCAGGTTCTCAAGATCGACCCCGAGCAGGCGCGCTCGCTGCAGGAGGTTGCAGGCGAGCTGAAACAGGAGCTCGCACTGGCCCGGGCGAAAGCCGAGATCCTGAGCTATTACGACAAAATCGAGGATGCCCGGGGAGAAGGCAAATCGCTTGCCGAGGCGGCGGAGAATCTCAAACTGCCTGCACGCAGCGTGGAGGCGATCGACCGTTCGGGCCGTGATCCATCCGGGGCACCGATCGAGTTGCCCGAAGGGCAGCGTTTGCTGGAGGCAATTTTCACGAGCGAGCCAGGCGTCGAACGCGATCCGCTGCAGGGGCAGGACGGTTATATCTGGTACGATGTACTGGGAGTAACGCCTTCGCACGAGCGCTCGCTCGACGAGGTCAAGAACAAGGTGGAGCAGAGCTGGCGCGAGCAGGAGATTGCCAACCGCCTGACCGCCAAAGTCACCCAATTCTTCGACAAGGTGAAAGCAGGCACTCCCCTGGCCGATGCGGCGGCCACCGAGCACCTGAAAGTCGACAAGGCTGAAGGCATTCACCGCACGGGTGGGTCCGCACTGCTCTCTCGATCGGGCGTACAAGCCATCTTCCAAACTGCGAAGGATCAGGTCGGCAAGGCCGACGCGGCGCAGTCGCCCGAACAACTTGTGTTCCGCGTGACGGATATCGTGGTGCCGGCGATAGACGCGAATTCGGAAGATGCCAAACGCATCGTCGAGATGCTCAATCGCGGCATTTCGGAAGAGCTATTCGAGGAATATATTGCCCGCCTCGAAACCGAGATCGGCGTCACTTTCAACCAAGCCGCGCTCAAGCAAGTGATCAGCGGAGCCGCCAGTTCCGGCGACACCGACTAGACTTCCTCATGCAGATCGAGCCGCCAGCATCGGCGTTCGCCAAGCGCTACGCACGAGGCGAGCCCCAGATCGTCTGGACGACATTGGTCTCCGATCTCGAGACCCCGGTCTCCGCATTTCTCAAGGTCGCCGGCGACCGATCCATGAGCTTTCTTCTGGAGTCAGTGGAAGGCGGAGAAGCCCGCGGGCGCTATTCCATTATCGGCCTCAATCCGGACGTGGTGTGGCGCAGCGTGAGCGGCCGCGCAGAAATCCGCCGCAACGGCGAGGAAGGATTTACGCTTTGTAAGGAATCGGGCATCGCCGCATTGCGCGAGTTCATTGGCGAGAGCCGTCTCGAGCTGCCCGACACGCTGCCGCCGATGGCCGCAGGAATATTCGGCTATCTGGGGTACGACATGGTGCGGCTCATGGAGAGATTGCCTGAGCCCCATCCGGACCCGATCGGGATCGCGGATGCCGTACTTGTTCGGCCTACCATCGTAATCGTCTTCGATACCGTCACGGACACAATGGCGGTCGTTACGCCTGTGCGGCCAGACGGAGAGCGGTCCGCGGAAATGGCCCTGAAACGGGCGGGCGAGCGGCTTGCCTCCATTGTGCGCGCACTCGACGCTCCGCTTCCGCATTTACCGACTCGCGCAGGCGCAGCGCCCCTGACCGTCTGGCCTTCGTCGAATACGGAGGTCGGCGAATACGAACGCATGGTACAGGTCGCCAAGGAATACATTGCGGCCGGCGATATTTTCCAGGTCGTGCTCTCGCAGCGCTTCGAGGCGCCATTTGAGCTCCCGCCTTTCGCGCTATATCGCGCTCTGCGACGCATCAATCCTGCCCCGTTCCTCTATTTCTTGAATTTCGAGGAGTTTGCGATCGCGGGCTCCAGTCCGGAGATCCTGGTGCGCGTGCGTGAAGGCACCGTCACCATTCGGCCGCTTGCCGGCACGCGGCCGAGAGGGGCAAGTGCGCAAGAGGACAAGCTTCTCGAGCTTGAGCTTTTGGCCGACGAGAAGGAGCGCGCGGAGCATCTGATGCTGCTCGATCTCGGACGCAATGATGTCGGCCGCGTGGCCCGCACCGCGACTGTAGCAGTCACTGACCAGTTCTCGATCGAGCGCTTCAGCCAGGTCATGCACATTGTGTCGAACGTGGAAGGCAAGCTCGACCCCAGCAAGGATGCCCTCGATGCGCTCATCGCAGGTTTTCCGGCCGGGACCGTGTCGGGCGCCCCGAAGGTCCGGGCAATGGAGATCATCGACGAGCTCGAGAAGGAGAAGCGCGGCGTGTATGCGGGCGCCGTAGGTTATTTCTCCGCGGCCGGCGAGCTCGACAGCTGCATCGTGTTACGCACCGCGTTGATCAAGGACGGCAAGATGTATGTACAGGCGGGCGCCGGCATTGTCGCGGATTCAGATCCAAAACGGGAGCAGCAGGAATGCGTGGACAAGGCGAAGGCGCTGTTTCGGGCAGCTGAAGAGGCAAAGCGGTTCACGGGGGACCGCAGCGTCTAGGCAGGAGCGGCAGGACTATTCTTCGAATCGCGATCCCGAACTAGCTATTTGGTGCCATGATCTTTTCCGAAAACCGGTTCCCCCTCCGGTCAAGCTCGAGGGCATGCTTTTCGCGATCAGCTCTAAGCTACACGGCCTCGGCGATGGCTTTGCCGGCTTCCTGCGTGCTCGCCTGGCCGCCAATATCCCGCGTGCGCGGACCTTCCTGCAGAACGGTCTCGATGGCGCGGACGATCGCATCGGCCGCCTCCTGATGGCCGAGATGTTTGAGCATGAGCGCGCCGGACCAGATCTGGCCGATCGGGTTAGCGATGTTGTGACCGTAGATGTCGGGCGCCGAGCCGTGCACCGGCTCGAACATCGAAGGAAACTCGCCCTCCGGGTTGAGATTGGCGGACGGCGCAATCGCGATGGTGCCCGTGCAGGCTGGTCCGAGGTCGGAGAGGATATCGCCGAACAGGTTCGAGGCCACGACCACGTCGAACCGGTCCGGATTCTGCACGAAATGCGCGCTCAGGATATCGATGTGATAGGAGTCGACGCGCACGTCCGCATACTGCTGCGCCATCGACTGCGCACGCTTGTCCCAATAGGGCATGGAGATGAAGATTCCATTCGATTTGGTGGCCCAGGTCAGGTGCTTCTTGGGGCGTGAACGGGCGAGTTCGAAAGCATAGCGCAGGATGCGGTCGACGCCGCGGCGCGTGAACACATTCTCCTGAATGACGAGCTCCTGCTCGGTGCCTTCGAAGGCGAGGCCGCCCAGCGTAGAATACTCGCCTTCGGTGTTCTCGCGCACAACGATGAAGTCGATGTCGCCGGGCTCACGTCCGCGCAGCGGGGATTGAATGCCGGGCATCAGCCGTACGGGCCGCACATTCGCATATTGCTGGAACCGGCGCCGAATAGGGATGAGGAGACCCCACAGGGAGACGTGGTCCGGCACGCCCGGAAAGCCCACGGCGCCGAGAAAGATAGAGTCATGATTTCGGATCTGCTCGAGGCCGTCCTCGGGCATCATGCGTCCGGTCTTCGTGTAATGCTCGCAGCTCCATGGAAATTCGTCCCAGCGAAATCGGATGTTGTACTTGGAGCCCGCTGCCTCCAGGACGCGGATGCCTTCCGGAACAACCTCGTTGCCGATGCCGTCACCCGGAATGACGGCGATCCGATATTCGTTCATGACGTTCCTCCAGGCAAAAGCCGTGATGGTTGTAGGAGCGGGTTTCAAACCCGCCCTGGCTCCGCACGCATTGCTCGCGAGATGTTATCCGGATCATCCGCCCAATGCGCAGGATCATTCTCGATGTACGTTTTTACACCAAGGGCGGGTTTGAAACCCGCCCCTACAAGTATCGGGATCTGAGCGCAACGTAGCTGATGCGGTTGCCGCAAACGGTTGGCTTCTGAAATGAAGGTGGACGTGCTAGAGCTATCGAACGGAATTTTGCCTGTGGGATGAAGCTCTCGCGATGATTCTGCTGATCGACAATTACGACAGCTTCACCTTCAATCTGTTCCATTACCTGGGAGGATTGGGGGCCGAAGTCGCCGTATATCGGAACGACAAGATAACCGTAGATCAAGCAATGCGGATGCGCCCGGAAGCGATCGTTCTGTCGCCGGGCCCGTGCACGCCTGCCCACGCCGGCATTTGCCTTGCGCTTATCAGCGCCGCAGCAGCCAACATCCCTATCCTCGGCGTTTGTCTCGGACATCAGGCTATAGGCCAGGCGTTCGGCGGCGCAGTTGTGCGCGCTCCTGTGCCGATGCATGGCAAACTCTCCCTCATCAGACATAAGAGCGAGGGCGTCTTTCGCGGCATCAACGGGCCGTTCAAGGCAACGCGGTATCACTCGTTGATTGTCCAGCGCACCGGCTTGCCAACCGAGCTTTCGGTAACTGCCGAAACCGATGACGGGGTGATTATGGGCTTGGCCCATCGCTCGTTGCCGGTGCATGGCCTGCAGTTTCATCCGGAGAGCATCGCATCAGAGAACGGGCACGTAATCCTCCGCAACTTCCTTGATCTGGCAACGGCTTGGAATGGCGCGCAAGGCCGAAAGTCGGCGCGCGACAACACGCTCGCGGCCGTGGCTCAGACGTGAGCGATGAATTCAAGGCGCTGATCGCCAAAGCGGCGACGGGCGCAAGCCTGAGCCGCGAGGAGGCGGCGCGGGGGTTTAAGACCATGATCTCGGGCGAAGCGACACCGGCGCAGATGGGTGGCTTGCTCATGGCGCTGCGCGTGCGCGGCGAAACCGTGGACGAGATCACGGGCGCAGTGACCGCAATGCGCAGCAAGATGCTGCGCGTTCGCGCTCCGGCCGAGGCGATAGATATTGTCGGAACGGGCGGAGACGCCTCGGGATCGTTCAACATCTCGACCTGTGCCGCCTTCGTGGTCGCCGGGGCGGGCGTTCACGTCGCCAAACACGGTAATCGGGCTCTGTCCTCGCGTTCCGGCGCTGCGGACGCACTGCACGCGCTCGGCATAAACATTGATTTGTCGCCCGACGGCATTGCCACATGCATCGATGAGGCGGGCATTGGTTTCATGTTTGCTCCTGCCCACCATCCGGCGATGAAAAACGTCGGGGCGACGCGCGTCGAGCTTGCAACGCGAACGATTTTCAACCTCCTGGGGCCGTTGTCGAATCCGGCCAGCGTCAAGCGCCAGCTGGTAGGCGTATTCTCCCGCCACTGGGTCGAGCCGCTTGCGCACGTCCTCAAAAATCTTGGCTCGGACCGCGCGTGGGTCGTGCACGGATCCGATGGCCTGGACGAAATCACAACGACGGGGCCCACATTCGTGGCCGCGCTTGAAAACGGCACGATCCGCAGCTTCGAAATCGCGCCGGAGGACGCGGGACTGCCGCGCGGAAAGCCGGAATTATTGCGCGGCGGCGATCCGGCGCAAAATGCGGCTGCCATTGCCGATGTGCTCAAGGGTAAAACAGGTCCGCTGCGCGACGTTGTCGTGCTCAACGCGGCCGCGGCCTTCGTCGTGGCCGGTCGCGCCGAGCACCTGAAGGAAGGCGCCGCACTGGCGCAGAAAGCAATCGATTCGGGTGAGGCAGAAGGCGCGCTTCAGCGACTCGTCGCGCTGAGCAATCGGCACGCATGAGCGATATTCTCAGCAAGATTGGTGCCTACAAACGCGAAGAGATTGCGCGCGCCAAGCGCGCCTGTCCGCAGGCCGAAGTGGAAGCGCAGGCAAAGTCCTCCTCCCCTCCGCGCGGGTTCATTAAGGCGATTGAAACAAAGATCGTACGGGGGCAATTTGCGCTCATTGGTGAGATCAAGAAGGCAAGTCCTTCTCAGGGGCTCATCCGTGCCGACTTCGATCCGGCAACTCTTGCCCGGGGCTATGAAGCAGGGGGCGCAGCCTGCCTTTCCATTCTTACCGATGCGCCGTCTTTCCAGGGCAAGCTTGAGTATCTCTCTCGCGCGCGTACGGCCACCGCGCTGCCGGTGCTGCGCAAGGATTTCATGTATGACGTCTATCAGGTGCTCGAAGCGCGCGCCTGGGGCGCGGACTGCATTCTGATCATAATGGCGGCCGTGACCGACCGGATCGCGGAAGATCTGGAAGATGCGGCGCGCGCCTGGGACATGGACGTTCTTGTGGAAGTGCATGACGAGGGCGAACTGGAACGCGCCTTGCGGCTGCGCTCCCGTCTGATCGGCATCAACAATCGCGACCTCAGGACCTTCGAGACGTCGATTGCAACCAGCAAAAGACTTGCTGCGCTCCTTCCTTCAAACCGGATTTGCGTGAGCGAGAGCGGAATTTTTTCCAGCTCCGATCTGCATGCGCTCTCCGCGTGTGGCATTTCCACATTCCTGGTCGGCGAAAGCCTGATGCGCGCGAGCGACGTGACAGCGGCGACACGGGCCCTCCTCGGGGGGTCTGAGGTTCGCGCCGCCGAGTGAGCCGTGGCGCCTCGTTCCAAGCTCACGCATATCGCCAGAACGGGTGATGCCCGCATGGTCGATGTTTCGGCGAAGACTGCGACGGAGCGTCTGGCCATTGCCGAGGGCCGCGTGCGCATGAGGGAACTTACGCTCGAGACAATCCTGAGGGGCAACGCCAAGAAGGGAGACGTACTGGGAGCCGCGCGCATTGCCGGAATTATGGCCGCGAAGCGAACGCACGATCTCAT
Source organism: Pseudomonadota bacterium (assembly GCA_046733355.1). Lineage (GTDB taxonomy): Bacteria > Pseudomonadota > Alphaproteobacteria > Rhizobiales > Xanthobacteraceae > VAZQ01. Next base: position 6,846 of record JBKPOZ010000165.1, read on the forward strand.
TCCACTCTGTCATCCGTTGCCTCTCACGAAAATAACCGTGGAGATCATGCCCGAACGTGGTCAGTCCAGTCTGCTTGTGCGCGCGACCGCCAAGGTCGTAGGTCAAACCGGCGTCGAGATGGAGGCGCTCACAGCGGTCTCTGTCGCGTGCCTCACCATCTACGACATGGCAAAAGCGATCGACAGGGGAATGCGCATCGATGGCATCCGGCTCCTGGCGAAGAGTGGCGGCCGGTCAGGACGATATCGCGCCAAGGAGTAGATCGTGAGCTTGCTGGCCGTATCGGAAGCGCTTGCGCGCGTGCTGGCGCAGGCGCATCCGCTGTCGGCGGACGCGAACGTTCCGCTCGCGGACGCGCAAGGGCGGGTGCTTACCGCCGATGTTCCTGCACTGTGCACGCAGCCGCCGGCGAGTCTGTCCGCGATGGACGGCTACGCGGTGCGCGCTGCCGATGTGGCCGTGACGCCTGTTCGCCTCAGGCTTATCGGTGAGGTAGCTGCGGGGCGTCCTCTTGAGCGCAGCATCGGCGCAGGCGAGGCGGCGCGCATCTTCACGGGCGGGCTGCTGCCCTCGGGTGCCGATGCGGTCGTGATTCAGGAAAATACCTCTCGTGAGCAAGACCGCATCATTGTGCAAAAACCTGCCCGGCAGGGGCAGCACGTTCGCGCCGCAGGCCTCGACTTCCGTTGCGGCGATGTGCTCCTGCGCAAAGGCCACCGCTTGTCGGACCGGGACCTCGCGCTTGCCGCCGCCATGAACCATGCGCATGTGCCGGTGCATCGGCGGCCACGCGTAGCCATGTTCGGTACCGGAGACGAGTTGGTCATGCCCGGCTCTGCTCCGGCAATTGGTCAGATCGTTTACTCGAACGGATATGCGATCCTGGCGCTCGCCCGCCGCGAGGGCTGCGACGCAGTCGACCTCGGGATCGTTGCCGATCGTACCGAGGACATCAGTGCCGCCGTAAGGCGGGCACGCGATCAGAATGCCGACATTCTTGTTACCACCGGCGGCGCGTCGGTCGGCGATTACGACTTGGTGCAGAAGGCACTGGCAGACGAGGGATTGGCGCTGTCGTTCTGGCGCGTGGCAGTGCGACCCGGGCGACCGATGCTGCATGGTCGCCTCGGGCCCATGCATGTGCTGGGGCTCCCGGGGAATCCGGTATCTGCCTACGTCTGCGCGGTTCTATTTCTGGTTCCGCTGATTCGTCGCTTGGCCGGCCGCAGCGACGTCGAGCCCCGTCCTGAGGCCGCGCTCCTTGCCTGTGATATGCGGGAGAACGACGAGCGTACAGATTATCTGCGCGCCCGGTTGACCCCGCAGCAATCGGGTCTGCCGCTGGTTACCCCCGCCCCGGTGCAGGATAGCTCCATGCTGACCGCGCTTGCAGCGGCCGATTGTCTGCTGATTCGCGAGCCGCATGCCCCTGCGGCCAAGGCCGGCTCACCCTGCTCTATCCTGCGTTTTGCCCCTTGAAGGCGCAGCGCGGGACCATTTACCCGAAATTTAGGTTGCAGAACACATATGGAACATATATAGGGTGCGTTCATGATTTGTTTCGGGAGCGGACCTCCAGGGGAATTGGATGCTTACGAAAAAGCAGCTTGAACTCCTTAGCTACATTCACGAGCGCCTGAAAGAGAAAGGCGTGCCGCCCTCGTTCGACGAGATGAAGGACGCTCTCGACCTGCGCTCGAAATCCGGGATTCATCGCCTGGTGACGGCGCTGGAGGAGCGCGGTTTTATCCGCCGCCTGCCCAACCGCGCCCGGGCGATCGAGGTGCTCAAGCTGCCAGAGCCCCTGGCCGGCAGCGGTCGTGGCCGCGGCTTCAGGCCTAATGTCATCGAGGGACATCTCGGTCGTGTGCGGGCGCGGTCGGATGACGAAGGCGGCCGCCCCGTTGCCGTGCCGGTGATGGGACGCATCGCGGCCGGCACCCCCATCGAGGCAATTCAGAATAAGACTCACGTCATCCAAATGCCCCCGGAGATGCTCTCAACCGGCGACCATTTCGCGCTCGAGGTGCGCGGCGACAGCATGATCGAAGCCGGCATTCTCGACGGGGACATTGCGCTCCTGAAAAGGACAGAAGTCGCCGAAACGGGCGATATCGTCGTGGCGCATATCGACAATGAAGAGGCCACTTTGAAGCGCTTCCGCCGACGCGGCGCATCCATTGCGCTGGAGCCCGCTAATACTGCCTACGAGGTGCGCATTCTTCCGCCCAACCGGGTAAGCATTCAAGGCAAGCTGGTCGCCCTCATCCGCAAATATTAAGGGATTTCCGGGACGCCGCGGGGCGCAGCGTACTGGCAAGCCCCAATCCGTGGCGACAAGTCTGTGTTCATCGGGTTCCGACTCTCGGACGGCATGACCGTAAGATCCTAATCTCCAGGTTGCAGGTCTTCGAGCGCGGGCGTCACATCCCCGGACTGCACGCTCGATTCCGATGCGGCGGGCCGTGGCCCAAGCTGCGGCGCCCATGGGCGATCAAAGCTTGGCGGCCGCGAAGCTGTGATCTCGAAACCCGTCTCAATACGCCTTTAGTGCTATCGCTCCCGCAGCATCAGTCTCTCGACGGCCGATTATGAGAGCAGAACAATCCGCCGGCGGTTGCCGCGCGCTGATGACAACGGCCGCGCGCAGGCAGTCCTCTTCGAACGCCTCCGCGGCACGGATCACAGCGACTATTTGCCCGTCCTGCAGTCTGGCGATGCAGCCTGCATGGTCACAAATGATTCCCTTTGCGAGCGTGTCGTCCCTCACGATGCGGGGATCGGCGTCGGCGGCGAGCCATTCGCGCGCCGCGAAACTGTCGGTTCCCGATCTGAAAATCGCGAGTTTGCCATCTCGGCCTCTCACCCCGACGCTTTGCAAATCAGCGGCGATCAGCACGTCAGGCTGCGGCGTACGAAGCCCCGTAACCACGGCCGCCCCGATCAACAATGCTCCTGCAAGGCGAAGCGGGTCCTGAGCAGGCACAGGATCACGATGCCAAGCGTACAGATCAGGAGTGGTCCGGCACCAAACGCCGGAACGCGCCAGAGCGATCCCGGCAAGTTGCCGACCCAAATCGCCACTGCGGTCATCCAGTCGATGCCCCAGCCCATAAGACGCCAACATGGCAGGTCCAGGCCCAACGGCATGGAGAGAACGCCGAGTATGCCCCAAGGCATTACCCATCCGGAAACCACCGGCATGGCCGCAAGGTTTGCAAGCACGCCATAGGGCGAGGCGCGGTGAAAATGGTATGCGACGTAAGGGATGGTTGCGGTCCCGGCCAGGAGCGATACGACGGTCAGTCCAATGACCTCTCGTCCGCCCCAGAGCGCCAGTCGCGCTGCAAACGGTGTCTCGCCGCTGCTGCTGGCCCATGCGAGGCTCGACTGATAGCCGGCGATGAGCGCGAGCGTCGCTGCAAACGACATCGTAAGCGAGAACAAAAAGTCGCATCGCGTCGCATTTTATCCCCCTATCCCTTGCTGCGTGCACCTCTTTCTCCCATCTTAGCGTTGCACGTAGAAACTTGGCGTCGCCTCGTGAGACATGCCAAGTCGTAACTACAGCGTAACCACACGCGCGAATGTCGCCCGCAGAAAACAGGACGCCCTTCGCTAAAAAGCAGATGTCGCCCGCGCCCACATTCCTCTCTCTGAAAACCCGTAACCGCATAACCAGATGTAAGCCGAATCACGTAACCAGGAGGCAGACTGCCCACCATGCGACGTGAAATCACTGATCGGCTGTTGAAGTCGCTGTCGAGCAATAAAACGGACTCCGCGCCTCAAGAAGTCTGGGACCAGAAGCTGCGCGGCTTCGGCTGCCGAGTGTCCAAACGAGGCACGGTGAGCTTTTTTGCCATGCGGCGCCAGCGTGGCACCGGCAAAGCGCAGGCGATTCGGATGCCGCTCGGGCGCTACCCGCTCATCACGCTCGCCAATGCTCGTCAGCGCGCGCGGACAGTCCTGCGGGACCTGTATGACGGAATCGATCCGCGTCAGCAGGAAGCCGAGCGGCTGCGGAACGAAGCAGCGAAGCAGACGAATACCTTTAACGCGGTTGCCGAGACCTTCATCACGCGCCATGTTGCGCGCGCGCGCACCGCTAGGGCAATCGAGCTCCGGATTCGTCGCGAGTTGGTGAGCCGCTGGGGCGATCGGCCGATTGCCGAGATCACCCGCGCCGACGTGGTATCCATGATCGACGAGATAGTCGATCGGGGTACACATGAAGCGGCGCGCCAGACATTTGCCTACGCGCGACGGCTGTTTCGCTGGGCGGTCGGCCGCGCCGTTTATAGCTTGGAGCACGCACCGACTGACCATCTGAACGCCCGTGATTTGATCGGCGTCAAGAAACCGCGGCAACGCGTGTTGCGCGAGCAGGAGTTGCAGCTGATTTGGCGCGCCACAGAAAGCGGCCACTATCCCAACCACGCGTTTGTGCGTCTCTTGCTGCTTCTCGGCGTGCGTCGCAGTGAGCTCGCTCGAGCGACTTGGGATGAATTTGATCTTAATCGAGCCGGTTGGGTTATTCCGGCTGGGCGCACCAAAAACGCAGAAAGTCACCTCGTGCCGCTAAGCCCATTGGCTATCGAAATGCTGCGCGCCTTGCCGCGGCTGTCGAGCGGCTTCGTTTTCACCGCGCGCGGCACCAAGCCGCTCAACGATTTTAGCACGGTCAAACGGCTGCTCGATAGGCGCATTGCCGAGCTCAATGGCGGTGCGCCGATTGAGCCATGGACATTTCACGACGCCAGACGAACTTTTAGGACTGGCTTATCAACTCTCGGCATAGCGCCGCACATTGCTGAGCTGTGCATCGGACATAAGCAGCGGGGCATTATCGGCGTCTATGATCTTCACCGCTTCGATGCAGAAAAACGGCACGCGTTTAATGCCTGGACCGCGCGGCTGCTCAACATAATCGCTCCGCCGGAGGTGAAAGTTATTCCGTTAGTACGGTAGAATTATTTGGCCCGGCAAGCGCGCTAACGCTGCCGGGCCGATCCGAGGCTCGCTTACTACTGATGGGCTTCTAGCAGGGTTTTGGCTTCGCTGCCTCGGGGGTTCTCTTTAATCGTTGTCTCGCTCGTATATAGCGACGCGGGTCCTTCCGCAACCCCCGTCGTGCCCCCGTTTTGTCCCCGCCTCGCGTGTCCCCCTTCGCCAAGAGCCAGCGCTCCTTGTCGCGGCGAAAATTGCCAAGCTGAAACAAACTCGGTCGTGACGGAAAGCAATATCCGGCGGCGCGCATACAGCAGGACACCGCCAGAGAGCGGGGCGACGACCATAAGACTGTAGGCAACGTTCACAGAGCAGCTGGGGAATATTCCCCGCCTGAAAGTCAGTTGCCCCAAGTGGGGCACCTGAAACCCGGAAATCAGGTATTCCGATGCGCGAAATCAAGCACCTGCCAACCGCCCCGACCGATGTCGTCAGAGAATTGCGCCTGGCCCGGCGGCTTGCGGGTTCTTCCGTCACGGCCGGTGCGAGCGATCAAGTAACAAATGTCTTGCTTACCCAAACCACCTACTACTGAGTGTGGGTTGAAATTGGCAGATCGGCAATTGCATAGGAGAGACAATGAGTTGCGCGGTTTATGGTGGTGACTATTGCAGGCACGTGCTGTGACTTTACGAGGCGGCGAAGTACGCTTTACATGCGCTCATAACGTCACGAACCGAAGAAAAGAGAGGACGGACGTGAAGAGGATAGTCACCTTCGAGAGACTCCAGCCCGACTACGGCTGGACTTATTCCAGGCCGCATTGCCCGGTTAATCAACCAGGGTCGTTTCCCGCGGCCCAGGCGAATCCCCGGCGGATCGCTGAATATTTGGTTCGCCGAAGAGTTGGAACAATACTTTGCTGCGCTCGCGCCTTTGGACAAAGCCAGCGCAGCGGCCCGTACAGCGGCTGCGACTGCAGGTCGTGCTTTACAGCGGCGAAGGACAGTCGCCACCTAATAATTTAGCCCCGGCGTTTGCCGGGGCCATTTTTGTTTCGAAAAAGGTAATCAAGAGTGACTGACGACCTGAGGATCGATGCGATCTCCATCATCGCTGTGCCCGGCGCCGCGATACGCGGACCTATTTCGCGCGACACAAGGGGACCTCTGACGCCTCCAATCTGTACAAAGATAAAGACCGCAAGCGTAGGCGACGACGGTGCGCGGCCAGAAACAAAGGCACGGCTTATGTCAAATACTATCCGCGCGAAACCGCAAGAGCAGCGATATAAAAAATTCTGGCCCCCGCCGCCAAGAGAAAGGCCCGGCTTCGCTGCGAACGAAGCCGAGCCCACAACGCGAAAAGCTCGTATCGACAAAGCAGAACTTACAAAACCCGCCGCGCCAACGCAAGGGGTGTTCGGGCAGCTTGTTGAGATTTTCCGCATCCGCGCCGAAGTGCGCGCCAAGCTCTGGCAGCTCAGCAAGCTCGATCTGCACGAGGCCGTCCATGTCCTGGAAGCCGGCGCCGAGCGCGACGGCCTTGTCGGCTGGATCGGCCGGGATGAAATTCAAGCAAGCATGGCCGCCGCCTTCGGTCGCGCGCGGCAGCAGGCCGGCAAGGCAACTGGCCCAAATGGGCCAGCGCGGGGCAAAAAAGCCGACAAAGACAATGGGCGCAAAAGCGAAGGTGGCCCATTTGGACCACGTGGCGCCGCCGTAGCCGAGCGTCTTGCGCGTCTGCGCGAGCTGATCGCGGACGATGTTTCGTTCGAGCGCGCCTATTCCGAACTGAACAAACAGAACGG